>CAZMNU010000018.1:0-29346 GCA_964567725.1 uncultured Desulfobulbus sp.
TCAGCGGCCGCGGTCCACGACCCGCATCAGGCTGAGCAGCTGGCCTGCCTCGACCGGGGAGATGGCCAGGGTGCGGGCGATCTCGGTGGCGTCCAGGCCCTGGTCGGCCAGTTGGCCGAGGATGCGGTACTTT
Source organism: uncultured Desulfobulbus sp. (assembly GCA_964567725.1). GTDB lineage: Bacteria > Desulfobacterota > Desulfobulbia > Desulfobulbales > Desulfobulbaceae > Desulfobulbus. The sequence goes on from CAZMNU010000018.1 coordinate 134, forward strand.
TCCGGCGCCTGGCGGTCGATCCCGGCCTGCAGGCGCAGACGCGGGGCCTGCAGGTCGGTGGTCAGGCTGGCGGTGTGCAGGAGCACGGCGAAGTCCTGGCGGCGGTCACCCTCGAAGCCGTCGTTGAGGGCGGCGTCGATGCGGCGCTGCAGCCGAAGGATGCGCTCCACCGCCAGCCGGTCCCGCTCGCGCCGGCGCAGGGCGGCGCACCACGCCAGCACCAGGGCGGGCAGGGCGAGGACGAGTGTGCCAACAACGAAGGCCGGGGCAGGGAGCATGAGCGGGCAGGGGGCGGGGTCAGGATTGGTAGAGGTCCGAGTTGATCAGCTTCACCCGCAGCTTGACCAGGGCCTGGCTGTGCAGCTGCGACACCCGGCCTTCGGACACGCCGAGCACCTCGGCGATCTCCTTCTGGGTGAGTTCCTCGTAGTAGTAGAGGGCGACCACCAGCCGTTCCTTTTCGCCCAGTTCCTCGAGGATGTCGGCAAGGATGCGGGCCAGTTCCTGGCGCTCGATCATCTCGCCCATGTCCGGGCCGGCCAAGTCCTCCAGGCTGTCGAGGAAGCTGCGGCCCTCCTCGGTGTGGTCCAGGGTCTCGTGCAGGCTGACGCAGCCCAGGTGGCTGACCTCGCCGAGCAGGGTGTGGTACTCGTTCAGGCCCAGGTTCAGGGCCGCGGCCATCTCCGTCTCCTCGGGCGAGCGGCCCAGCTGGCGCTCCAGCCGGAGCATGGTCTGGGTGAGCTGGTTCTGCTTGTCGCGCATGGAACGGGAGAACCAGTCGAGCTTGCGCATCTCGTCGAGGATGGCGCCGCGCACCCGGTACTCGGCAAAGGTCTTGAATTTCGCCCCTTTGCCCGGGTCGTACTTGTTCGCCGCGTCGATCAGCCCGACCATGGCGGCGCTGGTCATGTCCTCGCGGGTCATGAAGCTCGGCACCTGGGGCACCATGCGCTGGACCACCAGCTCCACCAGCGGCATGTGGTCGCGGATGAGCTGGGAGCGGTCGTCAAGGGGCGGAATGGGGGGCAGCATGACAATCACCGGGCGCCGAATTCGAGCAGCCGCCGCCAGAAGAACTGGATCGAGCCCTTGGGCTCCACCGCGTGCGGTTCCTGCAGGACGGTGCGGGCCAGGGCCTCGAAGGCCTGGCTGGTCCTGCACTCCGGGAACAGCTGAACGAGCACCTGCTGGCGGCGGATGGCCTCCACCATGAGCTTGTCGCGGGGGATCGAGCCGATGTAGTCGATGGCGATGTCCAGGTAGCGGTTGGCCACCATGGTCAGCTTGCGGTACACGTCCAGCGCCTCCTCCTCGTTGCGGATGAAATTGACGATCAGGTTGAAATGCTTCTCGTGGAACTGGTTGGAGAGCAGTTTCATGAGCGCGTAGGCGTCGGTGATGGCGGTGGGCTCCGGGGTGGTGACCACCAGGATCTCCTGGGCGGCGGTGTTGAAGTAGGTGACGTTCTCGGAAATGCCGGCCTCGGTGTCGATGAGGACGAAGTCGAACTCGCTGTGCATGCCGTCCAGGGCCTCGAGCAGCTGCATTTTCTGCTCCGAGTCGAGCCGGGTGAAGCGCTGCACCCCGGACCCGGCCGGCAGGATGCGGATGCCCTCGGGCCCTTCCACCAGGATCGCCTCCAGGGTCTGCTCGCCGCTGAAGAAATGGTTGAGGTTGTGGTTGGGCGCCAGCCCGAAGACCACGTCGATGTTGGCCAGGCCGAGGTCAGCGTCGAGGATGAGCACCCGCTGGCCCATGCGGCTGAGCAGCACCGCCAGGTTGGCGACCACCGCGGTCTTGCCCACCCCGCCCTTGCCGCTGGTCACGGACAGCACCCGGGTGGCGTGGCCGCTGTCGGCGGCCTGGTTCAGGGAGCGCAGGGTGGTGGCCTGGTCCTGTTGCGGCGTGGCCTGTTCAGCCATGGAGGCACCCCCTTCGTTCGTCCAGGATGAGCGCGCCGATGTCCGCCGGGGTCGGCGTGAGCAGATCCTCCGGCACCCGCTGGCCGTTGGTCAGGCAGCTGATCGGCGTGTCGTTGTTGTAGTGGACGTTGAGCAGCACGCCCAGCTGGCCGCACTCGTCGATCTTGCTGAACACGAAGCGGTGTGCCGGCAGGATGGCGAAGCGGCGGATAATGGTCTCGAGTTCCTGCTCCCGGGCCGTGGCCGGCAGCAGCAGGTGGTTCTCCAGGCCCAGTTCCGGGTGGAGGAAGGCGGCCAGCTCGTCCAGATCGGCCTGGTTGCGGGGACTGCGGCCGGCGGTATCGACGAGCACCAGGTCGCGGTCCGCGAACCGCTCCAGCGCCCGGTGAAAGGCCTCCGGGGTGAGCACCACCTCCAGCGGCACCCGCATGATCTCGGCGTAGACCTTGAGCTGTTCCACCGCGGCCACCCGGTAGGTGTCGATGGTGACCAGGCCGACGCGGCAGTTGTGTCGGCCCAGGGCGCGGGCCGCGATCTTGGCGAGCGTGGTGGTCTTGCCCACGCCGGTGGGGCCGATCAGGCTGATGCGCTGCTGGCGGCCCGCGGGCGCGGGCAACAGTTCGGCGGTGGTGAACAGCCGGGCGATGGCCGCCTGGAAGATCCCGTTCAGATCGGCGCCGGACAGGCTGCCGGCGCGGGCGATGGTGTCGCGGGTGAAGCGGGCCACCACCTGGGCGGTCTCCCGGCTGAGGCCGAAGCCCACCAGGTAGCTGACCGCCGGGTCAGTCGGTGCGGCGGTGAACTCGGGCTCCACGTAGGGCCGTTGCAGCAGCGCGGCCGGTTCGGCGGCGGGCAGGCGGCTGCTCAGGCCGCGCACCATGGCGCGCAGCTCGGCCAGCTCACCGTGCAGGTCGCGGCCGGAGGGCGGCGGGTCGGGTTCGCGCGCGGCTTCGCGCGCCGGCTGCCGCCGGGGCGGCCAAGCGATGGGCTCCTGCACCGGCGGGTTGGGCCGGCGGGCGCTCTGCCGAACTTCGCGCTTCTCGTCGCCGACCGGGGCCGAGGGCTGTGTGCGCCGGTCACCGGCGAGCCGATCACCCGATTCCGGCCAGCGGGTGTCAATGGCCGCGGTGATCTCGAGCATGGGCTTGCCGAGCACGCCCAGCCGGCCGGTGCGCACCGTGCGCGTGGACAGGATGAGGGCCTCGGGGCCCAGGGCCTCCTTGACCATTTTCAGGCCGGTGGTCATGTCTTTGGCTTCAAACACCCGGACGTGCATCGATGGTCACCGTTCCCACTGATTGGATGCGTATCTGCGAATTGATTTCATTGTGCGAGAGTACCGCCAGGGCCGGGAAGGAGCGTTCCACCAGGCGGCGGACGTGCGGCCGCAGCTGCGGCGGCACCAGCAGCACCGGCTGGCCGCCGTGGGCCGAGGCCAGCACCGCGCCCAGGCTGTCGAGGATCTGCTGGGCGCTGCGCGGGTCGAGCGCCAGGTAGCTGCCGCGCTCGCGGTGCTGGATGGCGGTCTGGATGGTTTCCTCGACCCGCCGGTCCAGGGTGAGCACCGTCAGGGTGCCGTCCGCGCCGGTGTGGGCCGCGCTGATGGTGCGCGACAGCCCGTGGCGCACGTACTCGGTGAGCACGTCCGCATCCTGGGTCATGGCGGCGTAGTCGGCCATGGTCTCGAGGATGGAGCGCAGGTCGCGGATGGACACCCCTTCGCGCAACAGGTTCTGCAGCACCCGCATGATCGTGCCCAGGCCGAGCACGTGCGGCACCAGCTCCTCCACCAGCTTGGGGTAGGTCCGGGCCAGGTTGTCGATCAGGTTCTGGGTCTCCTGGCGGCCGAGCAGCTCGTGGGCGTGGCGCTTGAGGATTTCGCTGATGTGGGTGGTCATCACGGTGACGCAGTCCACCACCGTGTAGCCGGCGATCTGGGCGCGCTCGCGCTTGTCCTCGGTGATCCACAGGGCCGGCAGGTCGAAGGCCGGCTCGCGGGTGGGCACGCCGCGGATGGTCTCGGTGACCAGGCCCGGGTCCATGGCCATGTACGAGCCGGGCATCATCTCGGCCGTGGCCACCACCGCGCCCTTGAGGCTGATGGTGTACTGGTTGGGGTTGAGCTGCAGGTTGTCCTTGATGTGCACCGGCGGCACGATGAAGCCGCTGGTCAGGGCGAACTGCTTGCGGATGGACTGGATGCGGGCGAGCAGCTCGCCGTCCTGGGCCGCGTCGACAAACGGGATCAGGCCGTAGCCCACCTCGAGTTCGACCAGCTCCACGGTGAGCATTTTCTCGTAATCCTGGTCCGGCCGGACCACCGGCTGCGGCCGCTCGACCACCTCTTCCCCGGCCTGCCGCGCCCGCTCGGCCCGGTCGAGCCGAAAGGCGGCAAAGCCGAGCGCCGCGCTCAGGCAGACAAAGGGCACGAAGGGCATGCCCGGAATGAGGGCAAAGCCGAGCAGGATGCCGGCCACCACCCACAGGGCCTTGGCGTAGCGGCTGAACTGGGCCTTGAGTTCCGTGCCGAAGTCGTCGCGGCCCGAGGTGCGGGTGACGAGCATGCCCGCGGCGGTGCTGATGATCAGCGCCGGTACCTGGCCGACCAGGCCGTCGCCCACGGTGAGGATGGTGTAGACCTTGGCCGCGTCGGCCATGGCCATGCCCTTCTGGAGCACGCCGATGACAAAGCCGGCGCCGATGTTGATCATGGTGATGATGATGCCGGCGATGGCGTCGCCGCGCACGAACTTGGAGGCGCCGTCCATGGCCCCGTGGAAACTGGCCTCGCCGGAGATCTCCTCGCGGCGCTTGCGGGCGGTCTGCTCGTCGATCAGGCCGGCGTTCAGGTCCGCGTCGATGGCCATCTGCTTGCCCGGCATGGCGTCCAGGGTGAAGCGGGCCGCCACCTCGGCGATGCGGCCGGCGCCCTTGGTGATGACGATGAAGTTGATGAGCACCAGGATGACGAAGACCACCAGGCCGACCACGTAGGAACCGCCGACCACGAACTGGCCGAAGGCCTGGATGACCGAGCCGGCCGCGTCCATGCCCTCGTTGCCGTGCAGCAGGATGAGCCGGGTGGAGGCCACGTTGAGCGACAGTCGGAACAGGGTGGTGGCGAGCAGGAGCGACGGGAAGATGGAGAACTCCATCGCCCGCTGGGTGTACAGGCTGATGATGAGGATGAGCACCGCCAGGGTGATGTTGGCCGCCAGGCAGAGGTCGAGCAGCATGGCCGGCAGGGGGATGATCATCAGCATGAGGATGGTGATCAGCCCGAGCGAGGCGACGATGTCGCTGCGCCCCAGCAGGTCGGCCGGTCGGATCCGGCCGAAGAATGTCTGTGCCCCGGTTGCTGCCATTTACCGTTTGGTGGTCCGTAATGAGTAGACGTAGGCAAGGATCTCGGCCACGGCCTTGAACAGCTCCGCCGGGATCTCCTGCCCGATTCCCACCCTTTGATGCAATAATCTTGCCACCGGCGGGTTTTCGACCACGGGCACCCGGTGCGCCCGGGCGATCTCGCGGATGCGCGCGGCCACCAGTTCACTCCCTTTGGCCACGACCACAGGCGCTTCCGTGCGGCCGGCCTCGTAGCGCACGGCCACCGCCACGTGGGTCGGGTTGGTGATGACCACGTCCGCCGAGGGCACGGCCGCCATCATCCGCCGCCGGGCCATCTGCTGCTGGATGGAACGGATTTTTGACTTGATGTGCGGGTCGCCCTCGGTCTCCTTCATCTCCTCGCGCACCTCCTGCCGGGTCATCTTCATCTTCTCTTCCATCTCGAAGCGGACAAAGGCGAAGTCCGCGGCGGCGAGCACGATCATCACCGCCGCCACCTTGGCCATGACCAGGGCAGTGGTGGTGGCCAGGTAGCGGACCGTGTCGGCCACGGCCATCTCGCCGAGCAGGAGGGCCTGGTCGAACTCGCCGGCCACGGTCCGGTAGGCCACCCAGCCGATCAGGCCGACCTTGGCCAGTGACTTGACCACCTCGACGAGCGAGCGCTTGGAGAAGAAGCGGCCCATGCCGCGGATGGGGTCGAGTTTGCTCAGGTCCGGCAGGAGCGGCTGGGTGGTGAACAGCCAGCCGATCTGCAGATAAGTGGCGAAAAAGCCGATGACCAGGACCGCCAGGAACAACGGCAGGAGGAGTACGGCCAGGCCGGCGGCCAGGTGGTAGCCGAGCTGCATGAGCGAGCCGGCGGTCACTGCATAGGTGCCGCTCGTGCGCCACACCGAGACGATCAGCTCCTGCAGGCTGCCCCAGAAGCGGGGCGCGAACACGAGCCAGAACACCAGGAGCAGGGTGAACAGGGCCGCGGCCTGGACCTCGCGGCTCTGCGCCACCTGGCCCTTCTTGCGGAAATCGTCCCGCCGTTTCGCGGTGGGGGATTCGGTGCGTTCGCCGGAGCTGGGTTCTTCCGCCATGGCAGGGTCGGGTCAGGAAGGGGTGTCCCGGCGGATGGGCCGGGGGCGGGCCGGGCCGGTCCGCCACCGACGGCGATGCAAATTGCAGACCCGCATCCAGGCGCGGGCAAGGGGTGGCCGGCGCGGGCGGGAGGGGGCCTCAGCGCAGCAGTTGCAGCAGGGTGAGGATGTTTTCGCCCATGGTGTCAAATTCACGGCGCAGGACGAAGAACATGGCCTCCAGTGTCAGGCCGATGACGATGAGGGCAATGCCGATGTTGAGCGGGAAGCTGAGCATGAACACGTTCAGCTGGGGAAAAACCCGGGCGAGGATGCCGAGAACCATGTTGGTGAGGAGCAGGAGGGCGAGCACCGGCGCGCTGAACTTGACACCGAGCACGAACATGTGGCTGCCCAGGCGCATGAGCGTTGCCACCGCGCCCGCGGAGAAGTCGAGCGGCCCGGGCGGCAGCAGTTGGTACGACTCGACGATCACCCGGAAGAAGAAATGGTGCACGTCCAGGCTGAGGAAGGCGAGCAGGGCGAGGATGTTGATGAACTGGCTCATCAGGGAGAGCTGCTGGGTGGTCTGCGGGTCGAAGATGTTGGCCGCGGCAAAGCCCATCTGGTAGCCGATGACCGTGCCGCCGAAACTCACCGCGGTGAACACCAGCTGCGCGACCAGGCCGATGAGCGCACCGAGCAGCACCTCGTTGACCATCAACAGGCCGAAGCCGGTGAGGGTGAAGTCCACCTGCGGGGTGTGCGGGGCCATGAGCGGAAAGAGCACCAGGGCGGTGGTCACGGCCAGGCCGAGCTTCATGCGGATCGAGGCGGCCACCCCGGCAAAGGCCGGGATGGCGGCCACCAGGGCGATGACCCGGGCCAGGCAGAGGAGGAAGGTCTGGAACTGGGCGACCGGGACGAGCTGCAGGTCCATGGCGGCCGGACCGGTTTCAGCGGCCGATGGTGGCGATCTGTTCGAGTATGCCGGTGGTGAAGGTGACCAGCAGCTCGATGATCCACGGGCCGAAGATGAGCAGGGTGACGAACACGGCCACGATCTTGGGGATGAAGGTCATGGTCTGCTCGTTGATCTGGGTGGCGGCCTGGAAGATGCTGATCAGCAGGCCGATGACCATGGCCGCGATGAGCATGGGCGAGGCGGCGAGCAGCACGGTTTCCACCGCCTGCCTGCCCACGTGGATGACCTGTTCCGGACTCATGGCGTTGCTCGCGGGGTGCGGCCGGCTCAGCCGAAGCTCTGCATGAGCGAGCCGACCACCAGCTGCCAGCCGTCGACGAGCACGAACAGCAGCAGTTTGAACGGCAGGCTGATGACAATGGGCGGCAGCATCATCATGCCCATGGCCATGAGCACCGAGCTGACCAGCATGTCGATCACCAGGAAGGGCACGTAGATCATGAAACCCATCTGGAAGGCGCGCTTCAGCTCGGAGAGCATGAAGGCCGGCACGAGAATGAGGGACGACACCTCCCTGGGGTTGGCGGGCTGATCTTCCTTGGTGATGTCGATGAACAGCTGCAGTTCGCTCTCCTGCACCTGGGAGAACATGAAGTCGCGCATCACCGCCACGGATTGTTCCAGGGCCTGCTGCTGGGTGATCCGCTCGGCCATGTAGGGCTGCAGGGCCTGGTCGTTGATGGCGTTCAGGGTGGGCGCCATGACGAACAGGGTGAGGAACAGGGCCAGGCCGAGCAGCACCTGGTTGGGCGGGGTGTTCTGCGTGCCCATGGCCTGGCGGACGAAGCTGAGCACGATGATGATGCGTGTGAACGCGGTGGTCATGAGCAGGATGGCCGGCGCCACCGACAGCACGGTGAGCACGAGCAGCACCTGCAGGGCGGTGGACACCTCGGCCGGGGTGGCGGCCTCCTGCACGCCGATGGACAGCGTCGGCAGGCCGGCCGCGGCCGCGGCCCCGGGCAGGAGCGCGAGCCCGGCCGCAAGCGGGGCGCAACCCGCGAACAGGCTCCGGCTCATGGTTTGTGCTCCGCCAGCACGGCCTGGAAATCCGGCTGTTCCGGCTCGGCCTCGCCGCTCACCTGGGCGAGAAAGGTGGCCCCGGACTGGCCCACCGCCAGCAGGTACTCGCGGTCGCGCACCGCCACCAGGGCGAGCGTGGCCCGGGGCGTGAGCGGCCGCATCTCGACCACGCGGATCGCCCCGGCCGCTGTCCGCAGGCCGGTGAGCCGGCGCCGGGCGATGCCGTAGAGGGCGAGGATCAGGCCGACCACCAGCAAAAGCGCCCAGCCGGTCTGCAGGAGCATGCGGCCCACGGGCAGGGTGTCCGCCGCCTGGGCCGGCGCCGGGACGAGCAGGAGCAGGGCGGCGAGCGCGCGCATGGCTAGCCCAGCTTCTCCAGCCGGTCCGACTGGCTGACCACCTCGGTCAGCCTGATGCCGAACTTGTCGCCCACCCGCACCGCCTCGCCGCGGGCGATGAGCCGGCTGTTGACGTACAGGTCGAGCGGTTCGCCGGCCATCTTGTCCAGCTCGACCACCGAGCCCTCGCCCATCTGCAGCAGGTCCTTGAGCAGGATGCGCGCCCGGCCCACCTCCACCGACACCTGCAGGGGCACGTCGTAGAGGAATTCCAGGTCGCGCACCAGGCCGTCGGCGCCGGTGTCGCTGCGGTCCGGTTCGCCGCGGAGCAGTTCCGCGGTCTCCTCGGGATCCAGGGTGTGGGCCGACGACGGGCCGGTTGGGTCAGGTTTCGCCATGGGGGCCTCCTTTCGAGTTGCAGTGGCGGCCGGTGACGTGAAAGGCCCTGCGGCCGTCGCGCTCGCCGGCAATGGCGGTGAACAGCGGCCGGTCCTCGACGAGCACGGTCAACGGTTGGTCCGGGTTGTAGGGCAGGTCGATCACCTCGCCGGCGCGCAGGGCGAGCAGGCGGCGGATGGTCATGGGGATCAGGCCGGAGCGGGCCGCCACCGCGCACTCCATGGTCAGCAGCTCGCGGGCGAACTGCCGGGCCCAGCCGCGGGTCGTTGCCTGGGCGACGCGCACCAGGCCGCGGAACTTGTCGCGCAGCGGCTCCAGGCTCAGGTAGGGGACGATGCAGCGCAGGCAGCCGGCCTCCTCGCCGCCGAGGCGGAGCGCGAACCGGCAGACGAGCACTTCGGCCTCGGGCTCGACGATGCTCACCATGCGGAAGTTGTTCTCCACCCGGGCGAGGCTGACCTGCAGCGCTGCCACCGGCCGCAGGGCCCGTTCCAGTTCGCCGGCGAGCATGGTCATGGTGGTCTTGAGGATGGACATCTCGATGGTGGTCAGGTGGCGTTCCAGGGTCGGCGACTCGCCGGAGGGCGAGGCGCCGAGCATCAGTTCGAGCAGGGAGAAGGCCAGCCGGGTGTCGAAATGGACCAGGCAGCCGGACTTGAGCGGCGCCATGGTGTAGATGCCCACCGCCCCCTGAAGGGCCAACTCCTCCAGGCTCTCGTGAAAGGTGCTGACCAGGATCTCCTCGCGCGCCGCGGTGAAGGAGCGCTGCAGGGCATTGGTCAGGCTGACGCCGAGGTTGCGGGCAAAGGTGTCGAGGACGATGTCGAAGTTGGGCAGTCGGCTCTCGCCGCTCTCCCTGCTGCGCTCGTAGGTGCGGACCAGGTCCACGGCGCGCGTCGGCAGGGTGCGGCCGGACCGCGCCGGCCGGCCCCCGGCCGGTTGTTCCACCGGGATCCGCCCCGCCTTGACGGCGGCGAGCAGGTCGGCGATTTCCTCCCGGCTGAGAATCGGTTCCATGGGTTACTGGACCACGAAGTCGGTGAGATAGACGTTGTTCACCTTGCCCGTCCTGAGAAAGGAGTTGGTACGGCTCTTGACCTCGGCCTTGACCTGGTTCTTGCCCTGGATGTCCTGGAGTTCCTCGTAGGTCTTGTTGCCGATGAGCAGCAGGATGGCGTCGCGGATCTGCGGCATGCGCTTGTTCACCTCGTCCAGCGTTGCCTCCCGGTCCAGTTCCAGGGACATCGAGGCCTTGACGTAGTGGGCCACGTCCTGGCCGATGATGTTGACCACGAACTCCTTGATCTCGACCATGGGGCCGATCTGCGCCTCCTCGGACACCGTTTTGGCGATGGCCGCGGCCTTGCTCGCCTCGGCCTGCCTGGCTGCCTCGGCCTTCTTGTAGACGAGAAAATACCAGGCCGCGCCGCCCGCCAGGAGCAGGACGAGCACCGCCGCGATCATGACCATGAGTTTTTTCCTGCCGCCGCCGGCCGCCGTGTCCGGCTTGCCTGATTCCTTGTCCGCCATGCTTTAGCCTTGGTTCGTTTAGAAGGGAAGGGGGGTGGAGGGGCTGCCGTCCGCGCCGACCGGCCGGTCGCTGCGCAGGACGAAGTCGACCCGCCGGTTGCGCGCCCGGTTTTCTTCGCTCGTGTTCGCGGCCACGGGCCGGGTTTCGCCGTAGCCGGCCGCGGCCATGCGGTCCAGGGGGAACAGGCCGCCGCGGTGGAGAAAGGCCATCACCGCCACCGCCCGGTCCACCGACAGGTCCCAGTTGGAGCGCTGGCCCGGGGCCATGGGCACGGGGTCGGTGTGGCCCTCGATGCGCAGGGTCATGGGCAGGGGCCGGACGATGTCGGCGATCTTGCGGAGCACCGGGTAGGATTCCGGGTTGAGGGTGGCCTGGCCCTGGTCGAACAGGACCGTGTCGCCGATGCGCAGGATGATCGAATCGTTGTCGCGCTGGATGGCCTCGACCTGCGCCTCCAGCCGGCTCATCTTCAGGTCCGACTCGATCCGCTTGAAGTACTGGACCGCGGCCTGGCGGGGGATGGGGGTGAACTCGGCCTTGGGCGGGGTGGGCAGCACCGGGATGTTGTAGTCCACCGGCGCGGCCGTGGTCCGCCAGCCGAAGGCGCTCTCGATGGAGGTCTTGGCCTGGACGAACTTGGTCGGGTCCATGGACGCCATGGTCAGCAGGAGTACGAAAAAGGTGAGCAAGAGGGTCACCAGGTCGCTGTAGGTGGCCATCCACATCGGCAGCCCGCGGGGCGGGCATTCGGGTTCCCTGGGCATCTCCTCCTCCTATTTGTTGAACACCGACTCCCGCTTGCGCGGGGCAATGTAGGCGTGCAGCTTCTGTTCCATGATACGCGGGTTCTCGCCCGAAAGGATGGACTCCATGCCCTCGGTGATCACCGTTTTCTGCAGGATCTCGGTCTTGGAGCGGGTCTTCAGCTTGCCGGCCATGGGGATGAACAAGACGTTGCCGAGTACCGCGCCGTAGAAGGTGGTGAGCAGGGCCACGGCCATGGCCGGGCCGATGGCGGCCGGGTCGTTCATGTTCTGCAGCATCTGCACCAGGCCGATGAGGGTGCCGACCATGCCCATGGCCGGGGCGATGGCGCCCATGGTGTCGAGGATCTGGGCGCCGTTGCCGTGACGGGCGGCGATGTTGTCGATCTCGGTCTGCAGCATGGTCTTCAGGTCCGCGGGTTCCTGGCCGTCCACGGCCATCTGCAGGGCCTTGACGAGGAACTGGTCCTCGACCTGGTCGATGGAGTCCTGCAGGCTGAGGATGCCGCCCTTGCGCGCCTTGGTGGCGAACTCCATCATCTGGGCGATGAGGGCGTTGGTGTCGGTCTCGCGGATGAGCACGGTCTTCTTGAAGATGGCGATGGTGCCGAGCACATCGGCCAGGGGAAAGCTGATCAGGGCCACGCCGGCGGTGCCGCCGAACACGATGGCGATGGAGGGGGTGTCGATGAACAGGCTGAGCGGCCCGCCCATGAGGATGGCCCAGATCATCAGGCCGAAGGAAACGACGATCCCGATTATGGTCGCAATGTCCACGCTTCTTCTCGTTTGGGTAAGGGCCGGTTGGGGTTGGCCGGGCACCATGGCCGGGCCGGACGAGTGTACCTGCATTCCGGCCTGAGGGCAAGCTTGCAAGGACGATGCCAGCGCCGGCGGCGACCGGGAACGACGGCCTCGGCCCGGCAAACCGCCCGGCACAACGCAAAAAGGCTGCACCGGCACAGGTGCCGGCACAGCCTTGTGTCAGGAATTTGACCGACTCTAGCGTTTGAGGTTGATCAGTTCGCTGAGCATCTCGTCCACGGTGGTGATGATCTTCGAGTTGGCCTGGAAGCCGCGCTGGGTGGTGATCATCTTGATGAATTCCTGGCCCATGTCCACGTTGGACTGCTCCAGCGAGTTGGTGAACACCTGGCCCAGTTCCGAACCGGGCAGGCCGACACGGATGGTGCCGGCATCGGCCGTGGCCTCGTAGTGGTTGGCGCCGCGCAGCTGCAGGCCGCCCGGGTTCTGGAAGCGGGCCAGCACGAGCTGGCTGATGTTCATCTTCTCGCCGTTGGAATAGGTGGCGACGACGATGCCGTCGGCGTTGATGGCCACGTTGTCGAGTTCGCCGGCGGCGTAGCCGTTCTGTTTGGTGCCGATGACGTCGGAGTCGCTGTCGTACTGGGTGCAGTCGAACACCAGGTCAAGGGCCTGGCCGGCGGCCGAGCCATTGCCCCAGTCGGGTAGCGCCAGGGCAACCGTGATCGGGTCGGGAGCGCCGTCACCGTCACCGTCGGGCAGGTTGCCGTTCTCGTCAAAGGTCAGGTTGCCTATGTTGGCCAGGGTGGCCGGGTCGCCGTCGGTGGTGTAGGCCATGGACCAGATGTTGGTGGCGTTGTCCACCAGTCGCCAGTAGACCGAGAGCTGGTGGGACTCGCCGAGCGAGTCGTACACCTCGCTCGGTGCGGTGTAGCTGTAGGTGGCCGCGTCCGCCGGGTCGATGGCGCCAGCGCCGAGCTGGACGGCCTTCTCGTCCAGGTTGGTGGTGAAGGTCAGCTCGTCGGTGGCCCTGGCGCCGATCAGGCCCACGTTGGTCACCTGGATGTCGGTCGGGTCGCCGTTGGTGAGCACGCCGGCCGCATCGAAGCCCTTGCCCTGGACGCGCATGCCCTCCGGGTTGACGAGGAAGCCCTGGTCGTCGAAGCGGAAGGCGCCGGCCCGGCTGTAGAAGGTGGCATCGCCGTCCGGCTGCCGGAGCACGAAGAAGCCCTCGCCATTGATGGCCACGTCCGTGTCCGAACTGGTGGATTCGAAGGTGCCCTGGCTGAACACGTTGTCCACCGTGGACAAGCCCACGCCGCGGCCCACCTGGGATTTGCCGCCCGAGCCGGAGACATTGCTCGACAACAGGTCCGAGAACACCGTGCGCGCCCCCTTGAATCCCAGGGTGTTGGTGTTGGCCAGGTTGTTGCCGATCACGCTCATGGCCTGGGAGTTGGTGTTCAGTCCGCTGACGCCGCTGTACAGTGCGCTGGTGATGCCCATGATGTTCTCCTCGATTGGCTGACCCCGGGGGTGCCGGGTGTGGTTGTGTGCTGTGGTGGTTGCGGCCGTCAGTTGGCAGTGGCGCCGGTGGCCGTGCCGATGGCGCCGGCCTGGTCGCCGGTCAGGGGTGCCGCGGCTGCGACGGTGTCCTCGCCGGCTGCATCCGGGGGCAGTTCGTCGGTCGTGGCCGCGTCGCCCGCGCCGGTGTCGGCCGGTTGTTCGCCGGTGGCAGCGGTGGCTTCGGCGGCTTCGGTCTCTTCCCCTGCCGGGGCGATGTCGGCCGTGGTGGCCGCTGCCTCGCCCTCGTAAACGCCGCGGATGGCGGAGACCAGGAACTCGCCGGTGCGGGTGACCACCAGCGGCTCGCTGCCGCTCAGGTCCACGCCGGTGACAATGGTGCGCACCAGCGGCGCGACCAGCACGGTGGCGTCGGCACTGGCGCTTTTGGCGGTGACGGCCAGCTGGTAGGTGTCGGCCGGCAGGGGTGCGCCGTTTTGGTCCAGCCCGTTCCAGGTGAGGAAATGCTCGCCCGGAGTGGTGTCGCTGGCGTTCAGGGTGGCCACCGTGGCGCCTGCGCTGTTGCGGATCTGCAGGCTGATGTTCGTGGCCGGACCGTCGACCCGGTAGCCGATGCGGGTCGGCGCGCCGTCAAAGGGGAAGTGGGTGTCCTCGACCACCACCTCCTTGTTGATCAGGGAAAGCGCCGACACCTTCTGCGAGCTGGTCTGGGCCGCGCTCAGCCCGTCCATGGCATCGTTGAGGTTGAACAGCTGCTCGAGCTGGCTGTACTGGGCCAGCTGGGCGGTGAACTCGGTGGCATCCGTGGGGTTGAGCGGATCCTGGTTCTGCAGCTGGGCGACCAGCAGGGTGAGGAACTCGTCCTGGCCGAGCGTGTTTTCGGGTGTGGCGGCGGTGGCGGCCATGCCGGCGGCAGTGGGGTTCAGGGCGGAAACCGTGTTCATGACCGTTCTCCTCTGTTCAGGCGACGACGTTCAGCCCGGCAGCCGGCGCGGATGCCGGTTGTGCCGTCGCCAGTCCGGACAGGGCCGGGGACGACGGCAGGATCCCGGTCGGCGGGACCGGGGAGGGCAGGTGGCGGTTCTGGTTGTCGTGGAAGCGCTGGCTGTCGGTGGGGTCGCCGCCGGCCAGGGTCACCGAGACCTGCTGCAGGTTGAGTCCCTGCAGCTCCAGGGCCTCGCGCAGCCGCGGCAGGTGGCGGTCGATCATCTCCTGGGCCTGCGGGTTCTGGGCGATGATATGGGCCTTGATGTTGTCCTGCTCGACCTTGATCTCCATGCGCAGCTCGCCCAGTTCCTGCGGGTTGAGCCGGAGGTGGACGGTGGTGCTCGCCAGCCGGCGCTGCAGGGACAGGTGGGCGAGCACCTGGTCCATGACCGTGCTGTCCGGGACGATCAGGCCCGAGGGCAGGCGCAGGGCGGCGGGGTCCGCCCCGGTGGCGGTGGTGGTGGCGGCGATCTCCGGGCGCAGTCCAAAGGGAGCCGGAGGTTCGTCCTGGCCGGCACCGGGCAGGGGCTGCACGGTCGCGGCCTGGCGGGCGCCGGGGTCGGTCGGGGTGTTGTCCTGCTCGGCCCCGCTGTTGGTTGGATCCTGCCGGCCGGCCTCACCACGCACGTTGGCCGGGGCTTCTGCGGGCAGGTGTGAGCGGATGGCGAGGTCGGCCGCGTCCTGGCGGACCTGCTGGCCGGTGACGGACAAGGGCGTGGCTGCAGCGGTCGGGCCGGTGGGATCGTCCACGGTCGGCGTTGCCGACACCAGGGGGGCAGTCCGGCCGAGGCGGAGTTCGCTGACCATCGGATCGAGCACCTGGGGGGCCGTACCAGGCGGGGTGGCAGATTCCGGCTGCCGGCCGGCGGCCAGGTCGGCGCGGGGCGCGGCCGGGTCGGCCAGGGTCTGCGGGGCAACGGTCGTTGATGAGCCCGGAGGGGGCGAGGCGGCATCGAGGTTCGCGCCCGCGGCGGGCTGAACAGCCGGCGGTAACGTCGAGGTGGGGGAGAGACTCGGGGCGACCTGAGAAGGTGCCTGCGATGCGGCGGCGGCCGCAGCTGGATCCGGGGCAGCGAGGAACCGCACCGCGCCCCGGGGATCGGCCTCGGCGGCCACGGCCGGTACAACCACGGTGAGCGCGGGCTGGAGCGCCGGGGCCGGCGACCGGGTTTCGTCGGCCGCTGCCGGCGCGATCCCGGCGGCTGCGGGTTGGGCCTTGATGCTGGCAGGGGAGGACTCTGCCGCTGCCACGACCAAGCCGGAGCCGGGCGCGCTCGAGCCGTTTCCCCCGCGGGCGACGATGGCCGCGAGTAGCCGGCCCATGGCCGAGCCGGTATCGGTGGGCGCGCCCGTGGAGCTGGCGGCCCGGCCGGCAGCGACCTCCACCAATTCCGCGCCGGCGCTCGCCTGCCAGGGCAGCCAGCCGGCGATCAGGCCTGCAACGAGGTTCGAGGGGTCGAAGGGTGTTGCCGCCTCGGCCGCGTCCTGGTCCTCGGAAAAAACAGGCAGTGCATCGACATCCGGGGCGAGAGCCTCCGGGGCACCGGGGGCCGCCCCCTCCGCATCCCGGGCCGGAACGGCGTTCTGCGCCGGTTGGCCGGGCCGGGCCCCGGCGGCCGCCCACAGGTGGGTGCTGAACCGGTCGTCCGGAGCGACTCCGGCGGCCGCAGGCACGGTTGCCGGCAGGGCGGCGGACAGGTCAGGGGCGGCGAGGGGCAGGGCGTGCATCGTCTAGGGATCGTCCAGGGTGGAGAAGGCGGTGGACAGTTGTGCCGCCCGGTCCCGCTCCATGCTGTTGAGGATTCGTGCCGCGGACTTGGTCTTCATCCGCCCGAGGATGGCGATGGCCAGTTCCTGGTCGAGGCTGGCCAGTACCGCGGCCGCCTTTTCGGCGCTCATTTTCTCGTACATCTTCGCCAACTCGGCGGCCCGCTGCTGCTCGGCCTCGTCCTTCTGCTGCAGCAGCTGTTCGATCCGGAGGCGGAGTTGGCCCAGTTGGTCAAGCTTCTTATCGACCTCCGCCTCCAGCCTCTTTAGCTCGATTTGACGATTTTCCAGATCCTGCCGCTGGCGGGCCAGGGAGGAGTGCTCGCCCTCGGCCAGGGCTTCGACCAGTCGCCGCTCCTCCACCGACCTGTAGGTGCGCTCCCCGGTTGCCGCCTGTTCCAGCCCGACCGGGGAGGCGGCTGTGTCCGCGGCGGTGGCAATGGGCGCCGTTGCCTCCGCCGCGGGTGCGGCCGAAGGCAGGGCAGCGAGCAGAACGAGCAGGGGGCAGAGGAGGAACAGGCGTGTCATGGGCAGTGCCGGACTCCGGCCGGGGCAATCACTGGCCGACCTGCCTGCGCTCGTGCGACAGGACGGCGATCTCGTCGAGCATCTCGGTTTCTTTTCGGTCCAGGTACTGGCGGTAATTGGTGTTCTGCTGGTCGCGCAGTTTTTCCAGGATGCGGCGGTCCGTGCTCGCCTTGACGAGCACCTGGCGCTTCTGCTCCACCTGTTGGCGCTGGCGGGCCACGTCCTTCAGGCGGCGCTGTTCCTGTTCGCGCACCAGGGAGATGCGGTGTTCGAAGAGCACGAGCCGGTCCGCGGTGGTGCCCGCGGCCCGGTCCCGGTCCAGGCCGGCGTAGAGTTCCGCCAGGTCGGCCTGCACCCGGGCAAGGGTCTCGAGCAGACGGGCCTCGGCCTGCAGGGCGCGGTGCAACTCCTGGCGGGCCGCGTCCTCGAGCTGCTTGCGGTAGCGGAGCACCGAGTGCAGGGCAAAGGGTTTCATGGCTCCTCACCGGCCGGCGCATCGGTTCGGCGCCGATCGAACCCCTTGCGGCCGGCCCGCCGCCGGTCTGCGCCCTGGCGGTCGCTGACCAGCTCGCCCAGGTCGGCCATGGTTGCCTCCAGCGAGGCGGACTCGTCGAATCCCTGGGTGAGGAAGTCGTTGATGGCGTCGATGCGGGCGATGGCGTAATCGATCTTCTTGCTGCTGCCGGCCGCGTAGGCGCCGATGTTGATCAGGTCCTCGTTCTCGCGGTAGACCGCCATCACCGAGCGGGCCTTGCCGGCCAGCTCGCGGTGGCGCGGGGTGGTGATGTCGCGCATCACCCGGCTGGTGGAGAGCATCACGTCGATGGCCGGGTAGTGGTTCCTGGCGGCAATGGACCGGCTGAGCACGATGTGGCCGTCGAGAATGGAGCGCACCGAGTCGGCCACCGGCTCGGTCAGGTCGTCGCCGTCCACCAGCACCGTGTACAGGCCGGTGATCGACCCCTGGTCCTGGAAGTTGCCGGCCCGCTCGAGCAGTTTGGGCAGGGTGGCGAACACGCTCGGGGTGTAGCCCTTGGTGGTGGGCGGCTCGCCGATGGACAGGCCGATCTCGCGCATGGCCATGGCAAAACGGGTGACCGAGTCCATCATGAGCAGCACGTTTTTCCCCTGCTGCGAGAAGTACTCGGCAATGGCCGTGGCCACGAAGGCGCCGCGCATGCGCAAAAGCGGCGACTGGTCCGAGGTCACGGCCACGATCACCGAGTGCTCAAGGCCGGCCGGGCCCAGGTCGCGCTCGATGAACTCCTTCACTTCGCGGCCGCGCTCGCCGATGAGCGCGATCACGTTGATGTCCGCCTTGGCGTAGCGGGCCATCATGCCCAGCAGCACGCTCTTGCCCACGCCCGAGCCGGCCATGATACCCATGCGCTGGCCGATGCCGCAGGTGAGGAGCCCGTTGATGGCCCGCACCCCGAGATCCAGCGGCCGGCTGATGGCCTCGCGCCGCATGGGTCCGAGCGGCAGGGAGTAGAGGCCGATCTCGTCGGGCAGGTACAGGGGCGGGCCCTGGTCGAGCGGCCGGGCCAGGCCGTCCAGCACCCGGCCAAGCATGGCCTCGCCCACGCCGATGGTGGCCTGCTGTTTGCGCACCCGGATGCGGCTGCCCGGGCCGAGGCCGCGCAGTTCGCCCAGCGGCATGAGCAGGGCGCGCTGGTCCTTGTAGCCGACGATCTCCGCGGGCACCGGCTCCTCGCCCTGCAGGGGCAGGATCTCGCACATGGAGCCGATGGACGAGCGCGCCACCGAGCCCTCGACCACCAGGCCGACGATGCGGTGCACCTTGCCGTACACGCGGATGGGGGAGAACTGGGCGAGCAGGTGGTCGACGTTGGCCATGATCAAGGGTGCAGGCGGTTTGCGTTCAGGGTGGCGGACGATGCGTCGGGCCGCGGCCCGGGGTCAGGCCTGGTCCGCGCCCTGGTCCGGGTCCGGCAGGAGGCCGGGCTGTTCGCCGAGGAACTCGCGCAGGCTGTCGAGCTGGGTCTCCACGGTGGCGTCCACCGAACAGAGGGCGGACTCGAGCAGGCAGCCGCCCCGGGTCAGGCTCGGGTCGGTCTTGAACACCAGCCGTTCCAGGCCGCGCACCGCGGCCACCAGTTCCGGCGCCCTGGCCTCGGCCAGGGCCAGGTCGTCGGGGTGCAGGGTCACGTAGTACTCCTCGCTGTCGATGGCCTGTTCGAGCGCCCGCTGCACGGTGGCGGCGATGACGTTGCGCGGCGTGGCCAGTTCCTCGCCGACAATGGTGCGGGTGAGACTGATGATCAGGTTGATGATGTCGCCGCGGCTGTGCTCGACCAGGGCCCGGCGCTGCCTGTCAATCTTTTGGCAGGCGTCGGCAAAGGCGGCCATGGCCTGCTGGAATTCCGTCTCCCATTGGGCGCTGAGATCGGCCATGCCCTGGTTGTAGGCCTCCACACGCAGGGCTTCCAGGTCCACGACCTCCGCCGGCTCGGCCGCGGCCGGCGGGGCTGGTGCCGCAGCCGGGGGTGTTTCGGCCTGGGCGGGCTCGGGCAGGAGCGCCTCGTCCGGGTCGAGCACCCGCCGGACAATGGGCATGGGCGTGAAGGCCGCATCGGCCTTGAAGATCCTAGACGAACTCATCCCCGCCTCCCTTGCGCAGCACCAGCTTGCCCTCCTCCTCGAGCTTCATGGCGATCTTGACGATGGTCTGCTGCATGGCCTCGACCTCGGACAGCCGCACCGGGCCCATGGCCTCCAGGTCGTCGCGGATCATGTCCGCGGCGCGCGCACTCATGTTGCCGAAGATCTTGTCCTTGATCTCGTCCGAGGCGGTCTTCAGGGCCAGGGTGAGGGAATCGTTGTTCACCTCGCGCAGGATCATCTGGATGGAGCGGCCGTCCAGGGCGCAGAGATCCTCGAAGGTGAACATCATCCTGCGGATGTCCTCGACCATCTCCGGGTCGATGTCCTCGAGGTTCTCGAGGATCTCGGCATCGATGTTGTCGCTCATGGAGTCGAGGATGTCCACCACCTTTTTCAGCCCGCCCAGCTGGCGCTGTTCCTGGCCGCCGACGACGATGCCGATCTCCTTGCTGAGCGCCTCCTCGATCTGGTCGATGACCGCGGGCGAGACCTTGTCCAGGGTGGCGATGCGGTGGATCACGTCCGGCCGCTTGTCCTCGGGCAGGCTGGCGATGATGGCGCTGGCGTGGTCCACCGACTGGGTGGAGAGCACCAGGGCAAGGGTCTGCGGGTGCTCGCGCTCGAGCAGGCCGGCCACCACCGAGGGCTGCATCTTGGCGATGGTCTCCAGCGGCCGGGCCTCGGTGCCGGAGACGAACTGGCGCATCAGGCTCGATTCGCGATCCTTGCTGCCGCTGTTGGCGATCAGCCGCTTGGCGAACTCCTGGCCCTTGACCACCACCCCGGCCTGGCTCTCGATGGCCATCTCGAAGTCCTCCAGCACCCGCCGGCGGACATCCTCGGGGATGTGCTCGATCTCCGCCATGGCGCGTGTGACCTTGAAGATCTCCTCGTCGCTCAGCTCGCGCAGGATGCGGGCCGCGCTCTCCTCGCCGAGGCAGATGAGCAGGATGGCCGCCTTGCGCAGGCCGGTCAGTTTTTCCGCAGTCGCCATGGCTGTCGTCGTTTCCGGGTGGATGGGGCGAACCGGCCGGGCATCGGGGGGGCGAGTTCAGCCACGGTCCCGGATCCAGTTCTTCAGGGCATGGGCGCCAAAGGCCGGGTCCGCATCGACCTCGCGGCGGATGCGCTCGAGCGGGTCCGTTGACCGGGGCGGGCCGGGCGCACCGGTGGTGCCGGCGGCCGCGGCCTGTTCGGCCTCCATCTGCTCCACGGTCTTGTAGTGCCGGGTCACGTCCCGCTGCAGGGTCCGGGTCAGCGGCCGCACCAGGAGGAAGTAGCCGAGCAGCCCGGCCGCGAGCAGAAGGCCGTAGCGCAGGTAGGGCAGGTACGGGGTCAGGCTGCCGCTGGCGATGGTCTCGCCGTCGCCGGCCTCCTCGGACTCGATGAACGGCATGGAGGTGACCTCGATGGTGTCCCCGCGCTTGCGGTCGATACCCAGTGCCGAGGCGACCACCGCCTCCAGCGCCTTGATCTCCTCGGCGGTGCGCGGTTCGGTGGTGGCCTCCTTGCTGTCCGTGGCCGGGACCACCCGGTCGGCGACGAGCACGGACACGGACAGCCGGCTGACCGCGCCCACCGGGCTGGTGGTGCGCGACACCACCTTGCTGATCTCGTAGTTGGTGGTGCGCTGGCTGCGGCTGGTGGGCGGGGTGGCGGCCGCGGCCTGGACACTGTTGCCCTCCAGGTTGGACTGCACCCCGGGGATGCCGCCGCTCATCTCCGCGCCGCTGCGCTCCTCGCTCACCTGCTCGCTGCGGATCACCGGCTCCTCCGGGTCGAAGGTCTCCTCGGTCTTCTCGGTGCGGGCGAAGTCGAGCGCGGCCGTGACCCGCACCATGGCGTTGCGTGCGCCCAGCGAGCGATCGAGCAGGGCCTGGGCCCGCTCCTCGAGGCGCTGCTCGACCATCTGCTGGAAGGCGAGCATGTCCGGGCTGAGGTCGTTGTTCAGGCCCCGCTCGCCGCGGCGGGAGAGGACCGTGCCGTTCTGGTCGATCACGGTTACGTGGTCCGGGCCGAGCCCCTCGATGGAACTGCTCACCAGGTGGACGATGCCGTCGATCTGGGCCTCGCCGAGCCGTTTGCCGGCGGCCAGCTTGATGATCACCGAGGCGGTGGCCGGCTGCTGGTGGTCCTTGAACAGCCGCTTCTCCGGCAGGGCCAGGTGCACCCGGGCCGTCTCCACCGGCCCGAGCGAGGCGATGGTACGGGCCAGCTCGCCCTGCAGGGCGCGGGAATAGTTCACCTTCTGGACGAAATCGGTGAGCGCGAACGACTGCTTGTCAAAGATCTCGAAACCAACCCCGCCGCCCTGGGGCAGGCCGGCCGAGGCCAGGGCCAGGCGGGTTTCGTGCACGTTGGCCACCGGCACGAGCAGCGAACGGCCGTTCGCCTCGAGCCGGTAGGGGATGTTCTCCGCCTTGAGCCACTCGACCATGGCCGCGCCGTCCGCCTCGGCCAGGTTGCCGTAGAGCAGCTGGTAGTCGGCTTTTCTCGCCTGCAGGATGATGGCCGCGAACAGGCCCAGGGTGAGCAGGGCCACCGCGGCCAGGGCGAACTGGCGCGACCGCGGCCAGGCGCCGATGGTGGCGACGAACGCCTGGAGCGGATTCGGCCGGGTGGTTGCTGCTTCGCTTGCTTCTGCCATGAGAGGTCCTTAACGGGTTGCCGATGTCGGGTGCGGACGCGGCCTTTTCAGAGCTGCATGCGCATGATTTCCTGGTAGGCCTCGATGGCCTTGTTGCGCACCTGCACCAGGTAACGCAGGCTGATGTCGGCCTGCTCCATGGCGATCATGGCCTCGTGCAGGTTCTTGTCACCGCCGCCGTGCAGGGCCTGCACGGTCCGGTCAGCCTGCTGCTGCTGCCGGTCGGCGGCGGTGACGAGCGTCTCGAGGATCTCGCCGAAGGCCTGGCCCGCCTGGCGGGTGGGCGAAAGCGCGGGTGCGGCCGGGGCAACGGCAGGGGCAAGGGGCAGCAGTCCGTCCATGGTCATCTCCCGATATCCAGGGCTTTCAGGGCCATGCGCTTGGCCGACTTGATGGTGGTGGTGTTCGCCTCGTAGGAGCGGGTGGCGGACATCATGTCCACCATCTCCTTGAGCACGTTGACGTTGGGCATCTCCACGTAGCCGTCCGCGCGCGCGTCCGGGTGACCGGGGTCATAGACCAGCTGCGGCGGCTCGGGGTCGGCAACGATGCGCGCCACCTGCACACCCTGGGCCTGCCTGGCCTGGAGGGCACCCTGCAGCTGGTCACGGAAAGGCATCTCCCGGGTCTGGAAGACCACCGCTTTCCTGCGGTACGGCCCGCCCTCCGGGGTGACCGTGGTCTCGGCGTTGGCCAGGTTGGCGCTGATCGTGTTCAGCCGGGTGGTCTGGGCCTTGAGCCCGGAGGCGGCGATGTCAAAGGTGGTGAAAAGATCCATGGAGGCTCCTGGTTCGGGTCTGTTTGAAGGTAAGCAAATTACGCGCCACCGTTGGTCACATACTTGAGCAGGCTCAGTTTCTTGTTGAGCATGGTCACCGCGGCCTCGTAGAGGAGCTGGTTCTCGCTCAGGCGGATCATCTCCTGGTCCGTGCTCACGCTGTTTTCATCACCGAGCCCGGTGGTGTCCCGCCGGGTGGTGAGCGTGCCCTGCACCTGGTCGAGACCCGAGGGCGCCAGCGGCAGGTGGTTCGGGTGACTGGTCACCGGCCGCAGGCTTCCCGTGCCGAGCGCGCTCTGCAACTCCTCCTCGAAGCTGAAGGTCCGGGCCGCGTAGCCCGGGGTCTCGGCATTGGCGATGTTGGCGGCGATCACTTCCTGGTTCTTGGCGCGAAGGTCGAGCACCTTGTGGAGCAGGTGCATGGTGGTGTCGAACTGCTGGATGCCCGGCATGGGATTCCTCCGAGTTGCCCCGCACGCAAGGGGGGTCACAGGGGCTTGAGTTGCAGGATCGCCGCTTCCTCGCGGGCGAGCCTGGTCCACAGGGGGTCTTTTCCTTCTTCGGCGAGTTTCCGGAACAGGTTAAGGGCCGCCGCCGCATTGTCCCGGCGCAGTTCCAGCTGGGCCAGCCGGAACCAGGCCTGATCGCTCACGCCGGGCAGCGCCGCCAGGTCGACGAACAGGACCCTGGCCCGGTCGTCGGCCTTCTCCTGGAACAGGGCCTCGGCGAGCAGCAGGGTGGTGTCGTCGTCGAGCTGCCCGGCCAGCTCCGGCCGGGAGAGCAGTTCGATCACCTCGGGCCACTGGCGCCGGTCATGGTGGATGCGCGCCCGCACGAGGTCGAGTTCCGTTGTGCGTGCCGTCCCCTTGGCCGTGAGCACGGCCAGGGCGCGGTCGAGCTGGCCGCTTTCGTAGAGGGCGCGCACTTTGAAGAGGACCATGGCCGCCGTGTCGCTGCCCCCGGGGTGGCGCACCAGGTAGCGGTCCGCGTACTCCTCCGCCTGCAGGTACTCACCGGCGGCGAACAGCGCCTGGACGAGCGGCAGGTGGATCCGCTCCTGGTCGGCCTCGGTGGAGACCTCGTACAGGTACTGGTAGGTCTGGGCCGCCTCGGCGGTGAGGCCGAGTTCGGCGTAGGCGCGGGCCATGTCCAGGAGCAGGGCCGAGTCCAGCCAGCCGCGGGCGAAGAAGGTACGGTTCTGGCTGGCGAGCACCAGGGCGCGCAGGTATTCCCTGCGCTCCACCAGGTCGCCGAGCAGCCCGGGCAGCTGTTCGAGCAGGAGGGCCGCGGCCTCGGTGCGCAGTTCGCCCGAGCGGAACTCGCGCAGCAGGGTCATCAGCTGGTCCACGCTGGCCGCGTGGTCGCCCATGCGGGCGGTGACCAGGGCGAGCTTGAACGCGGCCTCCTGGCGCAGCGCCACTACGGGTGCGGTGCGGGCCAGCTCGCCGTAGGTGGCGGCCGCCTCGCCGGGCGGCAGGCGGCCGGCAGCGTACTCCAGGTCGGTGTGTTTCATGCGGGCGCGGACACCGCCCTCGGTGCTGGCAAAGGCCTCCTGCACCTGGAGGAAATCAAGACGCAGTGTGGTGTCCGTGGCACTCAGGTGCAGCCGGCTCATGGCCTGGCGGAACAGGGCCAGTCCCTTGAGCTGGTCGCTCGCCAGCTGGTCGGCGAGCTGTTGGTAGCGCTCGGCCGCGGCCGCATACGCACCGGCGGCGTAAAGCAGGCCGGCGAAATGGGCGAGCGACATGGGGTCCGTGTCGATCAGGCGCAAGCGGCCGGCCAACTCCCGGTAGGCGGCCAGGGCCGTGTCGCTTTGTCTCACGGCGAGCAGGTCGGCCGCCCGCAGCTGGCGCAGGGGCGCGAGTGTGTCATCGCGCACCACCGCCACCCCACCGAGGAGTTGGGCCGCCTCCCCGGGCCGGTTGCCGGCCAGAGCCAGCTCGGCGAGCAGCATGGACAGCGAGCCGGCAAAGGGCGTGCTCACGGCGAGTTTTTCGGTGAGGGTCTTCAGTTCGTGGAAGGATTGCTGGTGCTCGCCGCGCACGGCCTGGACAAAGGCCCCGAGAAAGGCGGCCAGGTCGGCCAGGGGCGTGCCGGTATACTCGATGGCGATCCGCTCGAGCAGGGGGCGCGCCTCCTGGAAGTTGCCCGCCCGCACCATGGCCTCGGCCCAGGTGAGCAGCAGCCGTTCCTTGCGCCGTTCGGCGGCCTGGCCGGCCAGCAGCTGGCGCAGGGGCCGCTGCATCTGGTTCCACTGGTCGCCGGCGGCCAGAGCGCGGATCTCCGCCGGCAGCCAGGTGTCCGCGTCCAGGGGCGGTTTCAGGGCCGCAGCCAGCGGAAAGGGGGGCAGCAGCAGCCGGGGCGGGGCCTGGATGGTCAGCGCGGTTTCGTAGCGGTGGAACACCTGCAACCAGTCGCTGCGGTAGCGCGAAGCGACCCGCGGGTCGAGAACATCCGAGGGGGTCCGTTCGACCACGCTGACCCCGCGCAGCTGGGCGACGAGTTCCGGATAGCGTGCGGACAGCGGGTTGCCGGTGAAGATGTCGAGCAGCAGGGTGGCGGTCTCCTGTTTGCCGGTCAGGTTCATTTTCTGCGGTGGGTAGCGGAAATACAGGGACAGCACGGTGGTGTCGCCCTCGCGGCGGTGGGTCAGCCTGATCAGCCGGTCGTCGGCGGACGGCAGCACCAGCGAGTCGGCCAGGACCGTGTCCGCCAGGGTCAGGTCGATGCGGCGACCGCGGGTGGCGGCGGTGTATCCGGGCAGTTGGTCGAAGCGCAGGTACAGCTGCACCCTGGCCGGCTCGTCGGTGCGGCTGATGCCGGTGAGCACCGAGCCGGCCCAGGCCGCTGTCCCGGAAAACAGGTTGACAGCGAGAACCAGCGTGGCGATGATAAGGCAGCGCGCGATCATGGCAGGGGCAGGCAGGGATTACAGGGGGACGGCGCAGGAACGCCGGTCGTCTGTGTTCAGTCCAAGCAATAACCATTCCAGCCCGTGCGCACGCGGCCGGTGCGCAGGGTTTCGCACCGGCCGCATGCGCACGGGCACGGGCGTGCCGGAGGCAGGTGTCATCTTTTTGGCAGCAACCGGGCCGGGCCGCAACGAAAGACGGCCGCGGCCCCGGACAGGGAGTGCAACGTGGAGGCAGTGGTGCGGGAGTCCAGGGACGAGCGGGAACAGAGGGCAACATTCGTACAGGAGAGCCTGGCCATGGTCAGCCAGGCCAGGCCGGTGGTGGCCGCGCTGGTGCGCCAGCCCGACCGGGGCGACATCCTGCCGCGGGCAACGGAACTCTGCCACCGGTTGTTCGAGGCCATCAAGAAGGCCTGCGCCGAGCTCGAGCTGCCCCACCTGGCGGCCCCGGCCGAGGCCATGGAATACCTGCTCGACCTGGCCCGTTCGGGCATCGTCGAACTGAGCCCGGGCCACATCGGCCTGCTCGCCGAGGCCATGGCGTTCCTGGAAGAGTCCCTGCCGACGGTGCCTAGCGAACAGGGCGACATCCACCTGGCCGCCTCCGCCGGCGAACTGGCCGCAGCCATCCTCCGCTCCGTGCACGCCGGCCCGGCGGCCACGGAGGAGGAACCCGGCGCTGCGGCCATGGACCCGGAGATGCAGGCCGCCTTTGTCGACGAGACCGGGGCCCTGCTCGAGGCGGCGGAGCAGGAATTCGTGCTCTGGGACTTCATCGCCGTGGATCCCGAGCGGGTGGCGGAGTTGTGCCGGCTGCTCGGCCGGCTGCGCAAGAATTTCGCCTTTCTCGGCCGCCAGAACCTGGAGCGGCTGGCCGCGGCCCTGGAGTCGACCCTCAACCGCTTCGTTGCCGGTGAGTTTTTCCAGACCGAGTACCCGGAACGGATCTTCATCCGCGCCATCGATGCCATGCGCACGGCCACGGCCAACTCGACCCTTGCCGGCGGCGACTACCTGCCCGAACTCGACGATCACCTGGCCAGCCTGCAAGGGCTGATCCGCCAGCCCATCGGCGAGCTGCTGGTCGAGGCCGGGCTGGTGGACGCGGGCACGGTGGAGGCGGCCCTGCAGCTGCAGAAGGCGAGTCCCGAGGCCGCGCCCCGCCGCCTCGGCGAGGTGCTCGTTGACATGGGCTCGGTCACCCGGGACCAGATCCAGGAGGCCCTGCAGACCCAGCAGCGCAAGCGGGAGATGGCCGCGCGCGCGGCCGCCGCGGCCGAACGGCTGGCCCCGGCGCCGTCGCTGGCCGCCGGGGACCGGGAGGTCGGAGTGGACGGGCAGACCCTGGCCCGGATGATCGGCCTGATCGACCGGCTGGCAACCCGGCCGGAGCTGACCGGCGAGGCCGCGGCCCTTGTGGCCGAGCTGCGCCAGCTGGCCGGGAACTGCCGGCGCGACTGGGTGCGCGCCTTTGCCGGCCGGCTGCAGCGGCTGGTGCACGACCTGAGCGTGGAGTTCGGCCGCAAGGTGCGTTTCCGGCTGGAGGGGGTCGAGGAACTGCTCGACCAGGAGGATGCGGTGCTGCTCGCCGAACCGCTCGGCCACCTGCTGCAGAACGCGGTCAAACACGGCCTGGAGGCCGCTGTTGACCGGGAACAGGCCGGCAAGGCGGCCAACGGCCGGCTCGGCCTGCTCGCCCTGCGCCGCGACGGCCAGCTCTGGGTGAGCGTCGAGGACGACGGCCGGGGCATGGACCCCCGCCGCATCGTCGGCTGGGCCGTGGCCCGCGGCCTGATCGAGCCGGACCGGGCGGAAACCCTCACCGGCACGGAAATAGCCCGCCTGCTCCTCCATCCGCCCGAGGCGGACCTCCTCGGCGCACCGCTGCCCGGCCTGGCCACGGTCAAAGCCAGCCTGCAGCCCGCGCACGGCACCATCGACATCCATTCGCGGCCCGGCAAGGGCACCCGCATCACCCTGAAGATTCCCAAGCAGGACTGAGCCGAGCCGCGGCCGGCCGGCACCATTAAAGCTTTTCGCCGGCCGCGCCGATAGAGGGACAGTGCGCCCGGGCGGCGCCGGCCCGCGCTGTTTCCCTCCTCCCCGCCGCCGGAGCGGTGTCATGAACCACAGAGAACGCCTCGAACAGACCCTTTCGCTCTGTCGCGACCGCATCCAGGAGGAGGTGGCCGCGCTCATCGGCAAACCCTTCCGCCTGGGGGCGCCCGTGTTCCGGCTCGTCGACGGCACTGCTTTGGGCGACGAGGAGGTGGGCAGCGGCCGCGTGTTCGCCCCGGTCCGCCTGGATGGCGAGATCGAGGGCATGGGGCTGCTGCTGCTGCGCCTGCGCGATGCCCTCCGCATCGGCGGGCTGCTGGTCATGCTGCCCGAGGTGGAATTGCGGCAGGCCGTGGAGGCGGAGGCCTGGACCGAGGAGATGGCCGACACCTTCACCGAGGTGGCGGGCATTGTCTGCGGCGCGCTCAGCGCGGTGTTCAGGGAGCAGTTTCCCCGCCAGGTGCGCTTTCTTGCCGCCGGGCAGCAGGCGGTGCCGGCCGGAGAGACGGCGGCGCCCGCGTCCCTGCCCGCGGGCGAGGTGCTGGTGCTGAGCCTGCCCATGGAGGCCGAGGGCTGCGATTTCGGCACCTTCACCCTGGCCCTGCCCGCGGCCCCTTTCGGGCTGGCCGCGGCGGGCGCGGCGACCATCCCGGCGGAGGCGGTTGGCGGCGAAGCGGAGGTCGACGCACCGGACGGCGGTGCCGACACGGATCAGGGGGAGGGGGCAACGGACCCCGAATCCCTTGTCACCGAGCGGTCGGACAACCGGCGACTGGCCCAGCGGGTGATGGCGGACTGTTTGGCGCGCACCGCTGACGCGGTGGGCAACCTGCTCGGCGGCAGCCTGCGCATCACCCCGGAGCGGCAGCTGGTGCTCGACCGAGAGGAGGTGCTCGCCCAGGCCGGCGGCCTTCAGGTGCTGGCCCGGCTGACGGTGCGCGGCGAGGGCGAGGGCGAGGGGTGCGTGCTCACCGACCTGCCGACCGCGGCCGCGCTCGGCGGCGGCCTGCTCATGCTGCCGGAACACGAACTGGCCGCGGCGATGCGTGCCGACCGGCTGGACACGGATTTGGCCGATGGGTTTGCCGAGGTGGTCACGGTCATTGCCGGCGCGTGCACGGCCGTGTTCGCGGAGCAGGACAGGGTGGCCCGGCTCGGTTTCGAACGGGGCCCGGTGGAGACAGCGGTGCCGGACAGCGCGACCCTGCCGGCAAGCGGCTACTGCCTGGCCGCGGGCCGGGTG
>CAZMNU010000018.1:29446-34368 GCA_964567725.1 uncultured Desulfobulbus sp.
TGGCGATGCTTGCGGAGATGGGCTGCACCGGCCGGGTCTGTCACTTCAAGGATCCGGTGCAGGGGGCGCTGGCGCCCGGGGTGCGGATGGTGGTGCTGGTGATGGGCGAGGTGAGCGAGCAGGGATTCGGGGTGGCCATCAAGCTGGCCAGCGCCGGCCTGCGCGCCCCCCTGGTGGCGGCCGCCCCGGCCTGGACGCGGACGCTGGTGCTGCAGGCGGTCAAGTACGGGGTCAGGGACATCCTCGTCACCCCGGTCACGGCGGCGGACCTGCGCCAGCGGATGGCAGCCGCGCCGGAACACCTGGCCGCCTGAGCCGCGTCAGTCGTTCTCCTCTTCGCCCAGGTTGGCGAACAGTTCCTTTTTCTTGATTTTTTCGAGCAAGGTGGTCCGCTTCAGGTTGAGCAGGCGGGCCGCCTCTTTTTTATTGCCCTGGGTGAGCTTGAGCGCCTGGACGATCAGCTGGGTCTCGAAATCGTTGACCAGGGCGTTGAAATCGATGCCCGCCTGCGGCCAGTTGTCCTCGGGCACGGTCGCGGCCGGGCCGGCAAGCAGGTCCTGCTCCGAGCGGCCGGGGTCGGTGTCCGCCTCGGTCTGCGCCGGCTCGGCGGGCGGCGGCGCGCCGTTGCGGAACTTCTCCGGCAGGTCGTTGTAGCCCACCTGGGAGCCGCCGTGGAGGATGGTCATGTGCTGCACCAGGTTCTCCAGTTCGCGGACATTGCCCCGCCAGGGAAAGGCGGCGAGGGTGCGCATGGCCGCCAGGTCGAAGCCGAGCAGGGGCTTTTTCCGGTTGCGGCCGACGGCGCGGATGAAATGGTCGATGAGCAGCGGGATGTCGCCGACCCGCTCGCGCAGCGGCGGGATGGTCACCGGGATGACGCTCAGCCGGTAGTAGAGGTCCTCGCGGAAGCGCCCCTCGGCCACCATCTCCTCCAGGTTGCGATGGGTGGCGGCGATGATGCGCACGTCCACCGGGATCGGCTTGAGCCCGCCCACCGGTTCGAACTCGCGTTCCTGCAGTACCCGCAGCAGCTTGGCCTGCAGCGTCGGCTTCATGTCGCCGATCTCGTCGAGAAAGAGGGAGCCGCCGTTGGCGTACTCGATGCGGCCGATCTTGGTGCCGGTGGCGCCGGTGAAGGCGCCCCTGGTGTAGCCGAACAGCTCGCTCTCCAGGAGGTCGTCGGGGATGGCGGCGCAGTTGACCGGCACGAAGTTGTTGCCGCCGCGGGGGCTGTTGCGGTGGATGGCCTTGGCCACCAGTTCCTTGCCCGTGCCCGATTCTCCCTGGATGAGGACCGTGCTCAGGTCGTCCTCGGCGAGTTTCTCGATCAGGTCGAACAATTGACGCATGCAGGCGCTGCGCCCGATCAGGTTGCCGAAGGAATCCGGGGTCGCCATGGTTCAGCCGGGGAGCTGGTCGGCCAGCCTGCTGGTGGTCAGGCGCATGTTGAGGCTCAGCAGGCGCAGGATGGTGCGCACCAGGGAGAGGCCCAGGGCGGGGTGGCGTACGGTGAGCAGGTCGAACCCCTTGCGGGTGAGGAGCACGACCACCGATGGCTGGCGGGCGACCACGGTGGCGGAGCGGGGCGAACGGTCGAACAGGGCCATCTCGCCGACGGTGCGGCCCCGGCCGGCGCGGGCCACCACCCGGTAGTCGCCGCGGGTCGTCCGCTTGAGCACGTCCAGCCCGCCGCTGACCACGAAATACATGGCGTCGGCCGGTTCCCCCTCGCTGCACAGCCGCTCGCCGCGGCCGATCTCGGCGAAGTTCATGTGGCGGGCGAGCGTTGCCAGCTCCTCGCCGGAGCAGCCGTCGAACAGCGGCAGGGCAAGCAGGTGCTCCCTGGTCGTTTCTTCGTTGTCGGTGAGCGGCACTGCGGGCGGAGCGGGTCGTTTCATGGTCAGGGGCCGGGCGCCCGGGAGCGGGGACGAAAGACGGGGCGCGCGTTTTTTCAAGTGCGCTCCCCGGGTTATGCAAAAGCCTACCACAGATGATTCGCGAAAGACAAGGGCCTTTCACGGAACGTGTCATTTTCTTGACAACAGGGAGGAAGTATGCGGATTCAGGACGGATGGACCACAGCGGGTCGGGGCCCGGGGTGGCTCGGGCTGGTCGTTGCCCTGGTGCTGGCGGCAACGCCGGCCATGGCCTGGCAGGGGCGGGTGCGGAGTGTGCCGGACGGCGATTCGCTCACCGTGGAACGGGGCGGGCGTACGGTCAAGGTCCGCCTGTACGGCATCGACAGTCCCGAGTACCGCCAGCCCGGCTGGCGCGAGGCGCGTGATTTCACCCGGCGGCTGGTCAACGGCCGGACCGTGGAGATCGAACAGATGGACCGGGACAACTACGGCCGGGTGGTGGCCCTGGTGGTGCGCGATGGCGTACTCGTCAACCGCGAACTGGTGCGCGCCGGCCATGCCTGGCAGTACCCGCGCTACTGCCGCAGCCGCGACCTGTGCACGGAGATGGCCTCGCTCCAGGACGCGGCCCGGGCGGAGCGGCTGGGGCTGTGGCGGGACCGCTCGCCGCTGCCGCCCTGGAAGTGGAAGCGGCTCAAAGGCAATCGCCGCTGACCCGGCTCAGGCCGTGGTCGGTTGCGGCCGGGCGCGGTCGACGATGGCGCGGATGTCGTCGCGGTTCAGGGTCTCCTGTTCGAGCAGGGCGTCGGTGAGCGCCTCCAGCACTGGCCGGTTGTCGGTGAGCAGCTGCCGGGCGGTGTCCGCGGCCGACTGGACGAGCTGTTTCACCTCTGCGTCGATGAGCGTGGCCGTGGCCTCGCTCAGGATCTGCCCGGGCTGGCCGCCCAAGGGCTGGGGGGCGCGGAAGGTGAGCGGGCCGATGGCCTCGCTCATGCCCCATTCGCACACCATCCGCCGGGCGATGTCCGACACCCGCTCGATGTCGTTGCCCGCACCGGTGGTCATCTGCTGAAAGACGATCTCCTCGGCCACCCGGCCGCCGAGCAGGGTGCACAGGGTGTTGGTGAGCCAGGTGCGGTCGTGGGCGCTGCGTTCCTCCTCGGGCAGCTGCATGGTCAGCCCGAGGGCGCGGCCGCGCGGGATGATGGTCACCTTGTGCACCGGGTCGGCGCCGGGCAGCAGCCAGGCGACCAGGGCGTGGCCCGCCTCGTGGCAGGCGGTGATCCGCTTTTCCCCCTCGGTGAGGATCAGGCTGCGCCGTTCCGCGCCCATGAGCACCTTGTCCTTGGCCGCCTCGAGGATGTCCATGGTGATGGCGGCAGCGTTTTGGCGGGTCATGAGCAGGGCCGCCTCGTTGACCAGGCTGGCCAGCTGCGCCCCGGAGAACCCGGGCGTGGCCCGGGCGATGGTCTGCCAGTCGACGTTGTCGGCGGTGCGGGTGCGGCGGGCGTGCACTCGCAGGATCTTTTCGCGGCCGCCCACGTCGGGCAGCGGCACCATCACCTGCCGGTCGAAGCGGCCGGGCCGGAGCAGGGCCGGGTCGAGGATGTCCTGGCGGTTGGTGGCGGCGACCACGATGACGTGGTCGCTCACCTCGAAGCCGTCCATCTCCACCAGCAGCTGGTTGAGGGTCTGCTCGCGCTCGTCGTTGCCGCCCGGGCCGCCGCCGGCGCTGCGGTGCCGGCCGACCGCGTCGATCTCGTCGATGAAGATGATGCACGGCGCCTTCTTCTTGCCCTCGGTGAACAGGTCGCGCACCCGCGAGGCGCCGATACCCACGTACATCTCCACGAACTGGCTGCCGCTGATCGAGAAGAACGGCACCCCGGCCTCGCCGGCGATGGCCCGGGCGAGCAGGGTCTTGCCCGTGCCCGGTTCACCGTAGAGGAGCACACCGGTGGGGACACGCGCCCCGGCCTCCACGAACCGCTGCGGTTTCTTGAGAAAATCGATGATCTCCGCCACCTCCTCCTTGGCCTCGTCGATGCCGGCCACGTCCTCCAGGCGGACCTTGGACTCCTCCGGGTTGATGAGCCGCGCCCGGCTCTTGCCGAACGCCGGCAGGCGCCCGCCGGACGAGGGGCCGCTGCCGCTGCGCTGGAAGTAGAAGAACCAGAGGAACACGAACAGCAGGAGCGGCAGCCAGGACAGCAGGGTCTGCAGGTACCAGGGGGGTTCCGGTTTCTCCTCGACATGCACGGTCACCTTGTTCCGGGTGAGCCGGTCGAGCAGGTCGCCGCTGGGCGGGATGACGGTGGAGTGGCGGGTGGAGTCGGCAGCCTCCCAGGAGACGGTGCGATCGACGATGGTCACCCGCGAGAGCGCGCCGCTGTCCACCCGGGCGAGGAAATCGGTGTAGGCCACGGACCGGCTGTCGGTGGTGGACCGCTGGCAGAAGGTGACCAGCAGGACAACGGCCAGGGCCACGATCAGCCAGACGGACAGGTTTTTGAAAAGGTTCTGCATGCGCTCCTCCGGGCGGAAAGGGTGGGTCGCCGCTCGCGCGGCAGCGGGCGGACAACGCACTGTCGTCCCACAATGAGGTAGCACATTCAGGGCAAAAGGGAAAGGGCGGCCGAGCCTGCACCCTTCTGTCGGGGGCCTCTTTGCTCACTGTCGGGGACCACGGAAAACCCCTGCTTCCAGGGCGGGTCATTCTGACCCGATCGGCCGCGCGGCCGGTACTTTTTGACCCGCACCGGAAAAAGTCTGTTGTTTTCGGTCTGTTTGCGGTTTTTTCAGGTCCCGTTGCGGCCGCGTCACCACCCCGGACCCGCCGGCCTGGGACCTTTTGTCCGCCCGGGTTGCCGGGGCTCATTTTATCTCGTTGAAAAATCGTTTTTTTCGGTATGGCACGGGTGTTGCTATAGTGAGGGTGCGCATCATTGGATCCAACCCCGAGGCAGCAACTGGCCCGACACCCCACAACCCCAGGAAAAGGACGGTAGATCATGGCAGTCAGAGAGCAAGTATACGGCTATTTCATTCCCAGTGTCACCCTCA
>CAZMNU010000019.1:0-33101 GCA_964567725.1 uncultured Desulfobulbus sp.
CCCGGGCACCGGAAAAAAACAACAGAGGTTTTTTGTAGAGATTCCGGGTAGGCGAATTATCCGGTATTGTGTGCTGCGTTCAGGGGTTGATCGACAGCATGGTCTGCAGGTTGGTCTTCTGGTGGGTGAGTTCCAGTTTCTTGCGGATGTTCTTGCGGTGGATGCTGATCGTGCCCGGGGAGAGGTTCATGATCGCGGCAATCTCCTTGGTCCGCTTGCCCAGCTTGACCAGGTTGGCCACCTGGATCTCGGCCGGGGTCAGCCGGGTCAGCTTGGTGGAGAAGTTGCTGGCAAAGGGCGAGGTCAGCTCGTTGATGTTGGCGCGGAGGATGTCGACGAGCACCTGCTGCTGCTCGCTCAACCGGCTCTGCTCGAGCCGGGCGAGAAAGGGCGCGATCAGCCGGGCGGTGTTGGCGAGTACCTGCTCGGCCAGGGTTGCCTTGTCCTCCTCGCGCTTCTGCAGGAGCACCTTGAGGGCCACGTTGGATTCGTAGAGTTCGGCGGTGCGGTCGCGCACCCGTTTCTCCAGTTGGGTGCGAGCCTCTTTCAGGGCGGCCTCGGCCTCCTTGAGGCGGGTGATGTCGGTGTGCGTGCCGATGATGCGCAGGGCGCGGCCCTCGGCGTCACGGGCCACCGCCTGGCCGCGGCTGAGGATCCACTGCCACTCGCCCCCCTTGTTGCGCATGCGGTACTCGGCCTCGTAACGGGGCGTCTCTCCCCGGGCGTGGGCCTCGCGCAGGGCCAGCACCCGCTCGCGGTCCTCGGGGTGGAGCAGGTTCTCGAAGCTCTGGCCGTCGCTGATCTCGCGCGGGTCCTCGTAGCCCAGGGTGCGGTGCCAGTTTTCGCCGAAATAGACCTCGCCGGTGACCAGGTTGCGGTCCCAGACCCCGTTGGAGCTGGCATCCAGGGCCAGGCGGAAGCGGTTCTCGCTCTCCACCAGCAGGGCCTCGGTCTGCTGGCGGCGGGCGATTTCCTCCGCCAATTGGCGGTTCTGGGCGGCCAGCTGCTGCAGCAGGCTGCGCTTCTCCAGGCAGCGGCCGATGCGGAAGAGCAGTTCCTCCATCTCGCAGGGCTTGAGGGTGAAGTCGTCGGCCCCCAGGCGCAGGGCGTCGATGGCGGCGCGCATGTCGCCGTAGCCGGTGAGGATGATCACGCTGGTCTGCGGCGACAACTCCTTGGCCGCCTTGAGCACGCCGAAGCCGTCCACCCCGGGCATCATCAGGTCGGTGATCACCAGGTCGAACTGCACCGCCCGCAGGGCGGCGACCGCCTCGCTGCCGTCGGCCGCGGCGGTGACCGCGAAATGCTCCGCCTGCAACTCCCGGGTGAAGGATATGCGGATGACCTCTTCGTCATCGATAAAAAGTATGGATGTCTGGGCCATGGCAGTCCTCGTCGGTTGGCGGGAACCCGCGTCGGCGTTCCGGTCCGCGGTCTCCGTTCTTTCTTCGGCCGCGGCTCTTGACGAACCGGGCGGACGGCATAATTATTCTTTCCTGTGTACCTGCTTTTATCCCGTTTTGCACCGTCATCCGCCGGGATGACCAACATTCGCCCTGCCTGCAAGGAGTTTTCCCCATGCACACCGCCCGCAAACACCCGCTCGCGCCAATTTTCGGCCTTGCCCTGCTCTGCCTGACGCTCGTGGCCGCTCCCCTGCGGCCTGCCCTGGCCCAGAGCGAGGAGGACCTGGCCCTGCTCGACCGCTCGGCCAAGGCCTTCTCCTCGGTGGTCAAGAAGGCCGGCCCGGCAGTGGTCCACGTGGCCGTGGAAAAACCGGCCAAGGGGATGGGCCAGTTCCCCTCGGAGCTGTTCGCCGACCCCTTCTTCGAGCGCTTCTTCGGACCCCAGTTCCGCCATCCCCGCCTGCCTGACCGGGACAAGCGCAACTTCCGCCAGCAGGCCGCCGGCAGTGGCTTCATCATCGGCAGCGACGGCCACATCCTCACAAACAACCACGTGGTCGAGGATGCCGAAAAGATCACCGTGCGGCTGGCCGACAAGCGCGAGTTCACCGCCCGGGTGGTGGGCACAGACCCCCAGTCCGACGTGGCCATCCTCAAGATCGACGGCAACAACCTGCCGGTCCTGCCCCTGGGCGACTCCGATGCCCTCGAGGTGGGCGAGTGGGTGATCGCCATCGGCAGCCCGTTCGAACTCAACCAGACGGTCACGGTCGGCGTGGTCAGCGCCAAGGGCCGAAACCGCATGGGCATCAACGACTACGAAAATTTCATCCAGACCGATGCGGCCATCAACCCGGGCAACTCGGGCGGGCCGCTCCTGAACATCCACGGCGAGGCGGTGGGCATGAACACCGCTATATTCAGCCGCAGCGGCGGCTACATGGGCATCGGCTTCGCCATCCCGATCAACATGGCCAAGAACATCGAAAAGCAGCTGCGCACCAGCGGCAAGGTGACCCGCGGCTGGCTCGGCGTCGTCATCCAGGATGTGGACGAGAGCCTGGCCAAAAGCTTCGGTGGCAAGGCCAACGGCGGCGCCCTCATCTCCGAGGTGACCGACGACTCGCCGGCGAAAAAGAGCGGCCTGCTCCAGGGCGACATCATCATCGCCATCGACGGCGCGCCGGTCACCGACGTGGCCGACCTGCGCAACCGCATCGCCATGACCCCGCCGAACACCGCGCTCACCCTGCGCGTGCTGCGCGACGGCAAGGAACGGGACCTGGCGGTGACCGTGGGCGAGCAGCCGGCCGACATGGCCTCCATCGCCAAGAAGATGAACAGCACCACCCTGGGCGAGCTGGGCCTGACCCTGCAGGACCTGACCGACGAGATCGCCGGCCAGTTCGGCTACCGCAAGGACCAGGGCGTGCTCATCGCCGATGTCGACGCGGACAGCCCGGCGGCGCGGGTGGGCCTGCAGGCCGGCCAGCTGATCGAGGAGGTGAACCGGGTACGGGTCCGTTCGCTCAAGGAGTTGGAGCGGGCGCTCAAGCAGGGGGGCAACAGCAAGCAGGTGCTGCTGCGCGTCCGCGCCGGCGAACACAGCCAGTACGTGGTGCTGCGCGGCGAATAGCGCTCGCCCCTCCACACGCAGTCGCAGCCGGCCCGGGTCCGCCCGCGCCGGCTGTTGTCGTTTTGCCTTCCGGTCAGCGGGCGTGCAGGTCGCGGGTGATCTTGGCGCCGGTGGACGCGTCCTCGTTGCGCACCAGCGGGGGCAGGTGTCCCCACAGGCCGATGCGGCCGCCAACGACCGCAAGGATACCGTCGATGCCGGGGATGGCGCCCACCCGCTCGAGCGCCGGGGTGAGGTCGCGCTCCCGGCGCACCAGGTTGCCCACCAGGGTGGCAGCGGCATCGGCCAGGCTGGCGTCACGGCTGGCCACCGTGGCCAGGTCGCAGCGGCCGAGGCTGAGACTGTGGCCCATGGTGGAGGAGGAGGAACAGAGGGCGAGCGGGGTCTGGTGCGGGTCGATGTGGAAGGCGAGCCGACTGCCCAAGGCGGCGCCGGCGTGGAGGGCGATGGTCACCGGCCGGGCGGCAGCGAGAAAGATGTCGCCACCGTTCTCGACGATGGCCTCGGCGCAGCCGTCGGCCAGCGCCGCCTCGGCACCCAGCTGGGCGAGGGTGCCGGCCACCGCGGCCATGGGGCCAAGCCCGGTCAGCTCGGCGGCCGCAGCCATGCGCCGGGCCGCCTCGGGCGGGTCAACGAGGAGCGGCAGGGGCTCGAGCGCGGTGCGGAAGGCCGGGTGGCGGGCGATGTAGCGTTCGAGCTGCCGCCGCGCCTCGACCACGGCGCGGGTGACCAGCTCGAAGGAGGCGCAGGCCACCCGCAGGTTGGTGTCTTTCCAGGAAAAGGAGCGGTAGACGCGCATGCGCCGGACGACCGCGACCGCCGCTCAGAAGGCCGAGGAACAGGCCCCGAACGGACAGGCGGCGATGCAGGCCAGGCACTCGACGCAGTTGTCCTCGCAGAAGCCGATGGTGCGGGTGGCCCGGTCGGCCAGGTGCAGGGCCTGAGTGGGGCAGTGGACCACGCAGGCGCCGCAGTGGGCGCAGCGGTCCGCATCCCAGTGTACGCCCTTGTTGCCGGCGTGGATGATCACGTCAAAACCCTTGAGAAAGGCAAAGGCGCGCTCGATGTTGTCGCTCGTGCCGCTTACCTCCAGGCTCAGGTAGCCCTCCTCCTCGGGGGTCACCTTGGCGCGGAAGATGTTGACCACCAGGTCGAAATCCTTGACCAGGTGATAGACGATGGGTTTCTCGGTCTCGCTCTTGGGGAAGTAGAGGTAGATTTTCTTGGTGATCATCGTGCCGGCCCCGTAATGTTCAGTGACTGCATGCCCTGCTCCAGCGGCAGCCGCTGGCTGGGCTCGCTGAGCAGGAAACGGCCCGCCTCGATCTCGGCCTTGAGCAGGTTGCAGATCTTGAGCGCCTTGTGGTAGGAGGAGAGCGAGGTGACCGGCACCTTCTTGCCGAGCAGTTCGACCTCGCCGGAGCGCAGCTGTTCGTAGGTGAACCGGGCCAGCACCTTGCCGGTCTTCTGCGGGTAGTCGGTGGAGTAGTCGATCACCGAGGCCTGGATGTCGCGGTCGCGCACCGTGGTCCGACGGAGGATGTCCGGGTTGAGGATGGGGATGGGCACGCCCACGCCCAGGGCCAGGGACACGCCGTACCCCTTGAAGCTGACCCCGCGAACGAACTCGGGCCGCATCTCCTTCATGTTGGCGGTGAGCGCCAGGGTGCCGGCGCCCTCCACCGGCACGCCGTCGTCCGTCCGTTCGACCAGGGAGCAGTGCTGGGTGCCCTGGGCGTAGACGATGCCGCGCGCCCCGGCCAGCCAGACGCTCGAAC
This sequence comes from uncultured Desulfobulbus sp., assembly GCA_964567725.1. Classification (GTDB taxonomy): domain Bacteria; phylum Desulfobacterota; class Desulfobulbia; order Desulfobulbales; family Desulfobulbaceae; genus Desulfobulbus. The sequence continues at coordinate 4,821 of CAZMNU010000019.1, forward strand.
CCACGCCGATGGTCTCGTAAAAGGGGTCGTTCAACAGCGGCGCCAGCTGGCCGGCGGAGCAGTAGGTCATGTTGCGCATCTTCGCCCGGAGGATGCCCAGGTAGGTGTAGATGCGCTTGTCCGAGACGTTGACCGCAACATTGTAGTTCTGGTAGCAGTTGCGCGGGTTGACCATGATCGCCTGGTTGAGGTCGTTGATGTCGAACATGGTGCGGATTTCCCGGCGCGGGTAGTCGTCGGTGCCGTAGGACAGGCCGAACAGCTGCAGCCTGCGGCCGGCCACCAGGTCCTCGATCACGTGGCCGCCGCCGTAGCGGAACTCGCCCGGGTGGTACATGTTGGCCGGGTCGTTGTGGCGCAGCTGGGTGGCGCCCACGTAGACATCCACCGCGGCAATGCCGCTGTAGGCGAGCACGTCGTTGATCCAGGCCTCGGAGATGCGCATCTTCGGCTTGCTGTGGCCGAAGTTGAGGAAGCAGCCCGAGGAGCACATGGGCCCGAAGGTGGCGGTGGTGACCACGTCCACCTCCTTGGCGGCCGCCTCCAGGCCGCGCCGGTCGACATAGTCGATCACCTCCTCGGCGGTGAGCACCACGGCCTTGCCGGAGGCGATTTTTTCGTTGATTTCCGCGTACGTCTTGGTCATAGCGCTCTCTTTGGGTAAGGTCCGTCGGGTTCGCCGGAAAAGCGGCTCACTATAGGACGTCCGTACAAAAACAGCAAGGCGGCCCTGCCGGCGGCCGAGAAAAAGGGGCCGCCGCACCCTGCGCCGCTGGCCCTCCGATCCCCCCAGCGCACCCGCCAGGAGTCCATGGCCGCCATTGTCCTCTCCACCATCAACGCCCGCTACATCCACGCGAGCCTCGGCCTGCGCTGGCTGTACGCCAACCTGGGCGAGTTGCGCGCCCAGGCCCGGATCGAGGAGTTCTGCCTGAACGACCGGGTGGCCGACATGGCCGAGCGCATCCTTGCCTTCCAGCCGGTCATCGTCGGCATCGGCGTGTACATCTGGAACGCGGCCGAAGTGCGCAGCCTGGTCGGTCTGCTCAAGCGGGTGGCGCCCGGGGTGACCGTCGTCCTCGGTGGCCCCGAGGTCAGTCACCTGCCCATGCGCGTGCCCATGGACGAGGCCGACTACCTTGTCCAGGGCGAGGGCGAAACCGCCTTCCGCGAGTTGTGCCGGGCCCTCTTCGAGGGTCGACCCCCCACGGAGCGGGTCATCGCGGCCGCACCGGTCGAGGTCGATGCGCTCGCCGCACCCTACCCGTTCTACACCGACGAGGACCTGGCCCACCGGCTCGTCTACGTCGAGGCCTCGCGCGGCTGCCCGTTCCAGTGCGAGTTCTGCCTGAGCGCCCTCGACCACCGGGTGCGGCCCTTTGCCCTGGAGCCCTTCCTGGCCGAGTTGGACACGCTCTGGCAGCGCGGGGCGCGCACCTTCAAGTTCGTGGACCGCACCTTCAACAGCAGCCTCGCGGCCGCGACCCGCATCCTCGACTTCTTCCTGGCCCGCACCCCGCCCTTTCACGTCCATTTCGAGGTCATCCCGGACCATTTCCCGGCTCCGCTGCGGGAGCGGCTCACCCGCTTCCCAGCCGGCACCCTGCAACTCGAGATCGGCATCCAGACCCTGGACGCGGCCACCGCGGCGCGCATCAACCGGCGGCTCGACCTGGAGCGGATCCGGGAGAACCTCGCCTTTCTCGAAGAAGAGACCACCGCCCACCTGCACCTGGATCTGATCGTCGGCCTGCCCGGTGAATCCATCGACCAATTTGCCGCCCACCTCAACGAGCTGGCCACGCTGACCAGCGGCGAGATCCAGATCGGCATCCTCAAGAAACTCTCCGGCACCACCATCGGCCGCCACGACCGCGACCGGGGCATGGTCTGGGCGCCAGACCCGCCCTACGAGATCCTGCAGAACGACCAGATCCCTTTTGCCCGCATGCAGGAGATGAAACGGCTGGCCCGCTTCTGGGACCTGGTCCGCAACAGCGGCAATTTCCGCCGCACCGCACCGCTGCTCTGGCCGGACGGCGACGTGTTCGCCGGTTTCGACCGGTTCTGCCGCTGGCTCTACGCGCAAACCCGGGCCACCGCCCGGATCAGCCTGCCCCGGCTCACCGAGCTCCTCTTCCGCTACCTGGTGGAGGAGCGCGGCCAGCCAGCCGCCCGGGTGGCGGACTCCCTGGCCGCGGATATCCTGGTGATCAAGGGCCGGGTGCTGCCCGAGGCGGTGCGCGCCCACGTCACCCATCTGCCTGACCAGGGCCGCAGCCTGGGCCCTTCCCTCACCCGGCGTCAGCAGCGCCACCTGGAGGGTGCGGACCGCCGCTGAGCGGGCCGCACCCGGCTTCCGTATGCACCGTTCCCTGTCCCTGGTCCGACACGAGGCCGGTCTGCTCATCCGGCTGACCCTGCCCCTGCTCCTTGCCCAGCTTTCGCAGACCGCCATGGGTTTTGTCGACACGGTCATGGCCGGCCGCTACGCCAGTGTCGACCTGGCGGCGGTGGCGGTGGGCTCGTCGATCTTCTTCCCGGTCTTTCTCTTCCTGCTCGGCCTGCAGAGCGCGGTCACGCCGCTGGTCGCCCAGGCCAACGGCCGCGGCAACGCGGCGGCGGTGCGCCGCTCCATCCGCCTGGGCATGGTCGTCGGCTGCATTGCCGGGGTGGCGCTCATGCCGGTCCTCTGGGCCATGCAACCGTTCATGGTGTGGATGGGGGTGAGCGCCGAGGTGATCCCGATCACCACCCGCTACCTGTTCGCCATCAGCTGGGGACTGCCGCTGGGCGGGGTGTTCTTCGCCCTCAAGGGCGGCGGGGACGGCCTGGCCCGGCCGCGGCTGTCCATGATCGCCGGCCTGGTCGGCCTGACGGTGAACATCGTCGCCAACGCGCTCTTCATCTACGGCCGGCTCGGTCTGCCCGAACTCGGCGGCGAGGGCTGCGGCTGGGCCTCGACCCTGTCCCTGCTCGCCATGCTCCTGTGCCTGGCCGGGCTGCTCGCCAGGAGCCGGCTGGCGGGCACCGGCCGCCTGTTCGCGCCGCCCGGGTCCGCAGCGCCGGACGGCTCGGGTCCGTCAACACGGGGCTACCTCCGCCTGGGGCTGCCGCTGGGCCTGGCCCTGTTCGTCGAATGTTCGATCTTCGCGCTCATCGCCCTGTTCCTCGCCCGGCTGGGGTCCACGGTGGTGGCGGCCCACCAGATCGCCCTCAACTTCACTTCGCTGCTCTACATGCTGCCCTACAGCCTGGCCACCGCCCTGACCGTGCGCACCGGGTTCGCCATCGGCCGGCAACGGGTCCGGCGGCTGGCGCGCATCGTCCGCACCGGCCTGGGTCTGGCCCTGGCCGGGTCCACCCTGACCTGCCTGTGCATCGTCGTCTTCCGGGAACAGATCGCCGCCCTGTACACTTCGGAGCCGGCGGTACGTGCGCTGGCCGCCTCGCTCCTGGTCTACGCGGCGTTTTTCCAGCCGGTGGACGCACTCCAGGTGAACTGCAGCGGCATCCTGCGCGGCTGTCGGGACACGCGCGTGCCGCTGGTGTTCATGCTGGTGGCGTACTGGGGGATCGGATTGCCGCTGGGTTACGGCCTGGGTATGGCGGGATGGGGGGGCATGGCGCCCGGGCCGCAGGGGTTCTGGATCGGACTGATCGTCGCCCTGGCGGCGGCCGCGGCGCTGCTCGGCGGCCGGGTGCGGGTGACCCTGCGGCGGCTGGAGGAACGGTCCGGCGGCCTGCTCAGAGCAGGCCGTCCATGACCGCCAGGCACATGTCGGCGCGGTTCAAGGTGTACAGATGAACGCCCGGGGCGCCGCCCTCGATCAGGCCGCGCACCTGCTCGCGGGCATAGGCCACGCCGATTTCGTAGACCGCGGCCGCCCCGCCCCGCTCGTGGGCCTGGATGATGCTGTTGATCAGCTGGCCGGGCACGCGGGCGTTGCACAGCTGCAGGGTGAAGCGCAGCGAGGCCAGGCTGCGGATGGGCAGGACGCCCGGGATCACCGGCACCGTCACCCCCAGGGCGCGCAGCCGCTCGACGTAGTCGAAATAGACCCGGTTGTCGAAATAGAGCTGGGTGATGACAAAATCCGCACCGCAGTCCACCTTGTGGCGCAGGACGGCGAGATCGGCGCTGAACGAGGGCGCCTCGGCGTGGGCCTCGGGGAAGCCGGCCACGCCGATGGCCAGCTGTGGCTGGCGCTCACGGATGTAACTGACCAGGTCGGCGGCGTGGGGGAACACGGCGAACAGCTCCTCGTCCGTGCCGGTGAAGCCGGCGGGCCGGTCGCCGCGCAGGGCGAGCACGTTGTCGATGCCCAGGGCGCGGATCGATGCGAGAAAACCGTCGATCTTGGCGCGGTCGGCGGTCACCCCGGTGAGATGCGGCATGATCTCGAAGCCACAGGCGTCGATGAGCCGTTCGCAGATCTCCAGGGTGTTGTCCTGGGTGGAACCGCCGGCGCCGTAGGTGACCGAGGTGAACAGTGGCCGCAGCTGGCTGAGTTCCCGGGCTGCATCGATAAAGGCCGGCCACTCGTCCCGGTTTTTCGGGGGAAAGAATTCCAGGGAAACAAACGGCCGCCGGCCCTCTATCAGTTGCGGAATCTGCATACTTTTCCTCGTTGTGCGTTCATGGCCGGGCCGACCCGGCCTCAGCGTTTCCTGGGCTTGCGGCCGCTCCACAGGGGATCCTGGCCGAAACGGGCCTGCCACCACTCCTCGGGATCGTACAGGTCGTATTCCTCGTCGTTCTCAGGCCGCGAGAGCGGAAAGCGGTACTCACTGCAGTAGCGCATGAGCAGCTCGTAGGCGGCGGTGATGCGGACCATGCGCTCGCTGTCCGCACCGTGGCCGGCCGTGTCCGGATGATGCAGCTTGCTCTGCCGGTGGTAGGCGCGCTTGATCTCGGCGAGCGTCGCCGCCTCGCCCAGCCCGAGCAGGTCGCGCGCCCGCTCGATGGCCTGCCACTCCTTGCGGTTCACTCCCCTGCCCTGTCCCGCTGCTTCCAGGACTTCTCGGTACCCCGCACCAGGCGGCCGATGTTCTCGTAATGCCTGGCCCAGATGAGGGCAACGATGAACGCGGCCAGTTGCAGCTTCCAGGTTGGCGCACCGAGCAGGGGCAGCCAGAGGAGGATTGCAGCCGAGCCGGCCAGCGAGCCGAGCGAGACGAAGCCGGACAGCCGCACGGTGAGCAGGAACACGACCAGGCAGCCGACCACGGCCAGCGGCGACAGGGCAAGGAAGGCGCCAAGCGCCGTGGCCACCCCCTTGCCGCCGCGAAAGCGCAGGTACACGGAAAACATGTGGCCGAGCACTGCGGCCGCGCCGCACAGGGCGATGATCAGGTCGCGACGCGGTTCGCCCTGGACCAGCGGCGCGGCGAGCACCATTGGCGCCCAGCCCTTGACGATGTCGAGCGCGAGCGTCAGCACGCCCTTTTTCCTGCCGAGCAGGCGGGCCACGTTGGTCGCGCCGATGTTGCCGCTGCCCTGGGTGCGGATGTCGATGCCGCTGCCGCGGGACAGGAGCAGGCCGAAGGGAACGGCGCCGACAAGGTAGGAGACGAGGATGCAGACAGGACCGGTCAGGGACATGGGCAGGGTCGGATGGGTGCGGGTTGCGGTGGCTCAGGCCTTGTTGCGGCGGAGGACCAGGTCCAGTTCACTGGCCGCGGCAAAGGTGGCGATCTCGTCCTGGAGCAGGCGGACATAGGGACAGTCGAGGACCGCGAGCAGACTCCGGCGGATCCGCCGGCCCGACCCGGCCTCGTCGGTGAAGGGTTCGAGCACGTAGGGAAAGATCTGCGGCCGCCGGCAGACCTCGGGCCGATCCGGGTAAATTTGGCAGCGGCCGTCCGCGGCCAGGTTCGGGCAGCGGGACGCTTGCGGCAGGATCAGGCTCCAGCCGTACCGCCAATGAACCAGCACGGGTTCGCTCTGCTCGTAAAAGGGGCGGCCGTGGACTGGCAGCGGCTCCTCGTCGTCGGCCCGGTGCGTACGTGAGGCCGGGGTGTCGATGCGCGCCACCGCGAACCGGTCGGGCTCGGCCCCGGCGAGCGGGATCTCGAAGTAGGCCTGCTGCATGGTCGCCTCCGGGCCGACGCAGCAAAGCGTACAGGCGCAGGGGGCGCAGAGCAGACTGTTGATCCGCTCCAACTCCCGGGTGAGCACCTGCTGGTCAACGAGCGCGGCCGCCGCGGTGAGCGCGTCCACCGGTTGTCCGCTCGGGTCCACGATGCGCGCTGCCGGCGGCCGGCCCTCTTTCACCTCGACCAGCGGCGCGAACAGCGAGGCGCAGGGGCGCAGGTCAGCGGCGGCGTCCGCATACACGGCGTCATTGGTCTCGATGTCCGCGGGCAACTGCTCGATCACCTCCGCCGGCGCGGCGAAATCGCCGGTCAGGTAGAGGAAGCGGACCATGCCCGCCAGCGGCAGCAGCGGCCGCTGCAGCAGTTCCCGTCCCGCCGCCAGCGCCTGTTTGTCGATCATCCCTCCCCCTTGCAGAATGCGGACCGCACCCTACACAAAAACACCGCGAAATACAAGCGACCACCGTGGCCAGCCCCCCGGCCCGGGGAGACGCCTTTACAAGGGGGGGCAAACTGATTACATAGGCTCCAGTATAAACCCCCGCATTGACCGGTGCCGCCGCACCACAGCCCCAGGCTTCACCCATGGCGATTCGAACCATCATCACCCATCCGCACCCGGTGCTCCGCCAGAAGGCGGAAGTTGTCACCGACTTCGACGACCAACTGCAGACCCTCATCCAGGACATGGCCGAGACCATGTTCGACGCCCCGGGCGTCGGCCTGGCCGCCAACCAGATCGGCGTGGCCCGCCAGGTGGTGGTGGTCGACCGCTCCACCGGCGATGGCGAGCGTCGCTACCAGGCCCTGGTCAACCCGGTGCTCACCAACGGCGAGGGCAGCGTGGTCGACGACGAGGGCTGCCTGAGCGTGCGCGAATGCTACGACCGGGTCAAGCGGTTCCGCAGGATCCACGTCAGCGCCCGGGACGAACAGGGCAACCCGGTGGAATTCGACGCCGAGGACCGGTTCGCCCGCATCCTCCAGCACGAGGTCGATCATTTGCACGGCATCCTCTTCATCGACCACCTGAGTTCGCTCAAGCGCGTCCTCTACAAGAAAAAACTCAAAAAAATCCTGCGGGAAGAGGCATGAGCGGCCCGCTCACCATCGTCTTCATGGGCACGCCGGATTTTGCCGTGCCCTCGCTGCAGACCCTGCTGGACGGGCCGGACCGGGTGGCGGCGGTGGTCTGCCAGCCCGACCGGGCGCGCGGCCGCGGCCGGAAGGTGAGCCCGCCGCCGGTCAAGGTGGTGGCCGAGCAGGCCGGCCTGCCGGTGCTGCAGCCCGAGTCGGTGCGAACGCCCGATTTTGTCGAGACCCTCCGCGCCTATGCGCCGGACCTCCTGGTGGTGGTCGCCTACGGCCGTATCCTGCCCGAACCCCTGCTCCGCCTGGCGCCGCTCGGGGCGATCAACGTCCACGGCTCGCTCCTGCCCCGCCACCGGGGGGCGGCACCGATCCAGTGGGCGATCATCAACGGCGACGAGGAAACCGGCATCACCATCATGCAGCTGGACGCAGGCATGGACACCGGTCCAATACTGCTGTCCGTGTCCGAGCCCATCGGTCCCGAGGACACGGCCGGTGATCTGTTCACCCGACTGGCCGAACTGGGCGGCCGCACCCTGGCCTCGGCCCTGGACCGGCTGCGCCGGGGCGAGCTCGTGCCGGTTCCCCAGGACCATGGCCGGGCCACGCTCGCGCCCATGCTCATCAAGGAGCAGGGACACCTGGACTGGCACCGGCCGGCCACGGAACTGCACTGCCTGATCCGCGGGCTCGATCCCTGGCCCTCGGCCTACACCTTCCTCGACGGCCGCCGTCTCCGCCTGTTCCGGCCGGAGGTGGTCCCCACCCCGGCCGACCTGGCGCCCGGCACCATCCGGAGCGCCGACAGCACCGGCCTGGTGGTGGCCACCGGCGCGGACAGCCTGCGCCTCCGCGAGGTCCAGCCCGAGGGCAGGAAGCGGATGCCGGTCTCCGCCTGCCTGAACGGCCTGTCCCTTCCCGCCGGGGCGCGGCTGGGCTGATGCGCACTGCCTACCTGGACTGCTTCTCCGGGGTGAGCGGCGACATGCTGCTCGGCGCCCTGCTTGACGTTGGCCTGCCCGAAGCCGTTCTGCACGAGGCGGTGGCCGCGCTCCAGTTGGACGGGGTCACCCTCGAGATCAGCCGCCCGGTGGTGCAGGGGTTCGCCGCCACCCGCGTGCAGGTTCATGTGCCCTGCCACGACCACGATCACCACCACGCCCACCGGCACCTGGCCGAGATCACCGCCCTGCTCGACCGGGCCGGCCTGAACCCCGCGGTGCGGGCCCGGGCCCTCGCCGTGTTCACCCGCCTGGCCGAGGCCGAAGCCGTGGTCCATGGGACCACGCCGGATCGCATCCACTTCCACGAGGTCGGTGCCGACGACGCCCTGGTGGATATTGTCGGCACCGTGGCCGGTCTGGCCTGGCTGGGGGTCGAGCGGCTGGTCTGCTCGCCCCTGCCCCTGACCGGGGGCTGGGTGGCCTGCGCCCACGGCGAGGTCCCCCTGCCCGCGCCGGCGGTCTGCCGACTGCTCGCGGGCGTACCGGTGTACGGCGAAGACCTTCGCCAGGAACTGGTCACGCCCACCGGCGCCGCCCTGGTGCGGGAACTGGCCGCCGGCTTCGGTCCGCTGCCGCCCCTGCGGCTGGAGCGCACCGGTTACGGCGCGGGGATGAGGGAACGAAGCGATGGCCGGCCGAACCTGCTGCGGCTGCTGCTCGGAGAATCGCTGGAGGTGGCCGAGGCCCAGCGGGTCGAGGTGCTGGAGACCCACCTGGACGACTGGAACCCGGAATTCTGGCCCTACCTGAGCGACCGGCTGATGGCCTCGGGCGCCCTCGATGTCTGCCTGGTGCCCATGCACATGAAAAAAGGACGGCCCGGCTTCCTGCTGCGGGTGTTGGCCACGCCCGCGGCTGCCCAGCCGCTGATCGAGCTGGTGTTCCGCGAGACCACCGCCATCGGCCTGCGCCGGCGCAGCGAGGAGCGGGTCACCCTGCCCCGGGAGACGGTCACCGTGCCAACCCCCTGGGGTCCACTGGCGGCCAAACGGGTCCAGACCCCGGACGGCCCGGTACTCACCCCGGAATACGAGGCCTGCCGGGCCGTGGCGGAGCGGCACCGGGTGCCGCTGCACACGGTCTACGCAGCCGTACGCTGCGTTGATGGCGACCGCTGACAGGAACACCATGGATCGGCTCCTGATGTTCATCGCCACCGGCGGCGGCAGCGGCTACCTGCCCAAGGCGCCCGGCACCTGGGGCACCCTGGTCGGCCTCATGCTCTGGTGGCCGCTCGCCGGGCTCAGCCTGACCGCCTACCTGGCCGTGATCGCGGCGCTCTTCCTGGTCGGCGTAGCCAGCGCCGGCGCTGCCGAGAAGATCCTCGACCGGGGCGATCCCGGGGTGGTGGTCATCGACGAGATCGTCGGCGTACTCATCGCCCTGACCGCGGTCCCGCTCCACCCGGCCGCACCCCTCGTAGGCTTTGCCCTGTTCCGGCTGTTCGACATCGCCAAGCCCTTCCCGGTGGGCTGGGTCGACCGCCACCTGCACGGCGGCCTGGGCATCATGCTCGACGACGTGGCCGCCGGTCTCTATGCCTTGCTCGTGCTCCACCTCGGCCTGTGGCTGCTGACCTGAACCGCGTGATGCGATCATGACCGGCATCATCGACTTCCACACCCACGCCTTTCCCGACCGGGTCGCAGCCGCCGCCATCCCGGCCCTGGAGGCCGAGGGCAACATCCGCGCCCACCTGGACGGCACCGTGGCCGGGCTGCTCGCCTCCATGGACCGCGCCGGCATCGACCGATCGGTGGTCTGCTCCATCGCCACCCGACCGGAACAGTTCGAACCCATCCTCCGCTGGTCACGGGCCATCCGTTCCGAGCGGATCATCCCCCTGCCCTCCCTGCACCCGGCCGACCCGGACCTGCTCGATCACCTCGCGCTCGTGCACGCCCAGAGATTCAAGGGCATCAAGATGCACTCCTACTACCAGGATTACCTGCTCGACGACCCGCGCCTGGACCCGCTGTACGCGTCCCTTGCGGAAACCGGCCTGATCCTGGTGATCCACGCCGGCTACGACATCGCCTACCCGCGGGTGCGCAAGGCTGATCCACAGCGGATCCGCGCCGTCTGCCGGAAATTTCCGGAACTCAAGCTGATCGCCACCCATCTGGGCGGCTGGGATGAATGGGAGGATGTGGAAGAGGTGCTCGTGGGCGAGCCGGTGTGGATGGAACTGTCGTTCGCCCTGGACCATCTTGAAGCCGAGCGGGTGCGACGGATACTGCTCGCCCACCCGGCCGACCGGTTGCTGTTCGGCACGGACAGCCCGTGGACCGACCAGGCCGCCTCGCTCGAGCGGTTGCGCCAACTCCGCCTGCCGGTGGAGTTGCTCGCGCGCATCACCGGCGCGAACGCCAGCCACCTGCTTGGTGCCTGACCCGGCCGCGGCCGGGTCTCAGGCTAGGGCGGCGGTCAGGCCTGCTTGACCCACTGGAAGATGCGTATGGGCGGGATGTGGAGGAACTCCACGGACCGCTGGCCGCAGCCGAGGAACGGCTCACACAGCGTGGCCACCTGGCTGTTCACCTGGTAGGCGACGAAGCGGCCGTTGATCGGCAGTACCGAGGACACGTTCGCCAGGATCTGCGAGCCGATGCGGCGGTCCATGGTCGAAAAGGGGATGCCGGACACCACCGCGCTGGGCGAAGCCAGCGCGTAGCCGGCCAGGATCTCCTGCAGCTCAACGGCGCTGCCCAGGTGGGCGATGAGCCGCTGGTCGTTGATGCGCTCCACCCAGCTGTGAAAGTTGGGGTTGATTTCGATGCTCAGCAGCCGGGCCTCGGGGCCCATGGCGGCCAGCAGCGCCCGGGTGATGCCGCCCACGCCGGGCCCCAGTTCAACGATCACCTTGCCGTCGGCCGCGCCGGCAGCCTCCACCACCCGTCGCTCAAGGAAGCGGGAACTGGGGATGATCGAGCCGATCTGCAGCGGATGCTTGAGAAATTCCTGCAGGAACACCAGGCTGCCGCTCACCCTGGAGCCGTTCGCTTGTCTGTTCATGGTTCGCATTGTTCCACCTGAAAAAACCTGGTGTCGTTCGGCCCTCTCCCCTTGCCCGGTCGATCAGCCCAGCGCCTGCCGAATCCGTTCCATGGCGCGGATCACGTTGGCCTCGGAGTTGAACGCCGACAGGCGGATATAGCCCTGGCCGCAGCGGCCGAAGCCCGCCCCGGGCGTGCAGACCACGCCCGCCTTCTCGAGCAGCAGGTCGAAGAACGCCCAGGAGTCCCGTCCTCCGTCGATCCACACGTAGGGGGCGTTGTCGCCGCCGACGCACCCGTAGCCGAGTTCGGTCATGGCCGCGCGGATAAGGGAGGCGTTGTGCAGGTAGCCGTCGATCAGGGCCGTGCACTGGGCCTGGCCCGCAGGCGAATACACCGCCTCGGCGGCCCGCTGCACCGGGTAGGAGACGCCGTTGAACTTGGTCGTGTGGCGCCGGTTCCACAACGGGTGGATGGCCTGCCGGTTGCCCGCGACATCAAAGGCCGTGCACTCTTTTGGCACCACCGTGTAGGCGCAGCGGGTGCCGGTGAAGCCGGCGCTCTTCGAGTAGCTGCGGAACTCGATGGCCACCTCGCGGGCGCCGGGGATCTCAAAGATGGAGTGCGGCAGGTCCGGGTCGCGGATGAAGGCCTCGTAGGCGGCGTCGAACAGGATGAGCGCCTTGCTGTCGCGGGCGAAATCCACCCAGGCCTTGAGCTGCTCGCGGGTGATGGTCGAGCCGGTGGGGTTGTTGGGAAAGCAGAGGTAGATCAGGTCCACCGGTTCCGTGGGCAGCTCGGGCACGAAGCCGTTCGCCTTGGTCGATTCGAGGTAGACGATGCCCTCGTAGCGGCCGTCGCGGTAGGCCCCGGTGCGGCCGGCCATGACGTTGGTGTCCAGGTAGACCGGGTAGACCGGGTCCGGGATGGCGATCTTCGCCGCGCTGCTGAACAGCTCCTGGATGTTGCCGGTGTCGCATTTGGCGCCGTCGCTGACGAACACCTCGTCGGCCTCGATCTCGGCCCCGCGCGCCCGGAAATCGTGAGCGGCGATGGCCTCGCGCAGGAAGTCGTAGCCCTGCTCCGGGCCGTACCCGCGGAACCCGGCCACGGTGCCCATCTCGTCCACAGCCCTGTGGAAGGCCTCGATGCAGGCCGGCGGCAGCGGGTTGGTGACATCGCCGATGCCCAGTTTGATCACCTCGCGCCCGGGGTGGGCGTCCTGGAAGGCGGCCACCCGCTTGGCAATGTCGGAGAACAGGTAGGAGGCCTGGAGCTTGAGATAGTGTTCGTTCACCTGCAACATGGGGGTATCCTGTGAGAAAGTAGAGACGGTCGGGCCGGGCCGGTTACATCTGCACCTTGACCGCGCCGCTGAAGTCGTAGCCGTCGCTGGCCAGGTCGTAATCCATCCGGTCGGCGGAGAGGTTCAGGTCCGGCCCGCGCAGGCGCACCGGCCCGGGGCTGACCACCATCTTGGTGGCATCGTAGTAGTCGAGCAGTTCGGAGAACAACTGCTGGTTTTTGGTCGGCTTGCTGATCACCACCTTGTCGATCAGGGTCAGGTGTCGCTCGTCGATGCGGTACCGGCCGCGCAGGCTGGTGATATTGGTCGGCTCCTTTTCGGTGCCGATGTACATGGCGCTGACCCCCTCCATCTCGATCAGGTGATCGTCCGTGCCGGTGAAGGCGCGGTCGGCATCCACCTGCCACTCCTCCGCCCCTTCGCTCGTCAGGGTGATGGACACCTGGTCCATGCTGAAATTCTGCACCGGGGTCTGTTCCTCGATCTCGGCCAGCCTGGGGTTGTAGCCGCCGCGCGGGGTGAGGAAGGTCGCCACCGGCGGCTGCCACAGCGGACTGGTGAGGAAGAGCGCCAGCGGCACGATCCAGAGGAGATTGCGGGGGTTTTTGATCATCGGTCGAACCTCGCGAACAGCCGCTCCAGGTTGGACTGGGCCTCGAGCAGGAGATCGCAGACCTCGCGCACCGCGCCGCGGCCGCCGGTGCGCTCGGTGGTGTAGTGGACCCGCTGGCGCACCTCGGCCACCGCGTTGGCCGGGGCCGCGGCCAGGCCGACCCGGTTGAGCAGGGGCAGGTCCATCCAGTCGTCGCCCATGTAGGCGGTCTGCGGCGGCCGCAGGCCGGTTTCGCGGAGGATCGCCTCGAAAGCGGCCAGCTTGTCGGCGGCGCCCTGGACCACGTGGGCAAAGCCCAGTTCTCTGGCCCGGCGGAGCACCGCCTCGGAGGCGCGGGCGGTGATGATGCCCGCGGCCACACCGCTCTCCTGGAGCAGCTTCAACCCCAGGCCGTCCTGGGTGTGGAAGCTCTTGGTCTCGATCCCGTCCGAGCCGTAGGTGATGGTGCCGTCGGTGAGCACGCCGTCCACGTCCAGGAGCAGCAGCCGCACCTGCCGGGCCCGGGGCAGGGCCTCTTGCCAGGCTGCGCTGCGTGGTACCGGCCGGCTGCGCCGGCGGGCACGCTCGCGCAGGGCCTCGGTGAGTTCGCAGTCCGTGGGGTAGCTGCCCCCGGGCTGACCGCAGCCGCACTCAGCCATCGATCACCCCAGAGACCGCTGTGCGGATGGCCAGGAGTTGGCGAAGCAGCCCTTCCACCCCGGCCAGCGGCAGAGAATTGGGGCCGTCGCAAAGGGCGTGGTCCGGGTCCGGATGGACCTCGAGAAACAGCCCGTCGATACCCGCGGCCATGGCCGCCCGGGCCAGCGGCGGAATGAACTCGCGCTGCCCGCCCGAACTGCCGCCGGCGCCGCCCGGCAGCTGCACCGAGTGGGTGGCATCAAAGATCACCGGGCAGCCGAGACCGCGCAGCACCGGCAGGGCGCGCATGTCCACCACCAGGTTGTTGTAGCCGAAGCTGGCCCCCCGCTCGGTGAGCAGGATACGCCGGCCGCCGGCGGCGCGCACCTTGTCCACCGCATGGGCCATGTCCCAGGGCGAGACGAACTGGCCCTTCTTGATGTTCACCACCTTGCCGGTGCGCGCGGCCGCGACCAAGAGGTCGGTCTGCCGACAGAGAAAGGCGGGGATCTGGAGGATGTCCAGCACCTCGGCGGCCAGCTCGGCCTGGGCCGGCTCATGGATGTCCGAGACCACCGGCACCTTCAGCTCCTCGCGCAGCCGGGCGAGGATGCGCAGCCCCTTCTCCGGGCCGGGTCCGCGGAACGAGGACAGCGAGGTGCGGTTGGCCTTGTCGAACGAGGCCTTGAACACGTAGGACACCCCCAGGCGGGCGGCGATGGCCTGCATCTCGACCGCCACCTCGCGGGCCAGTTCGGCGCTTTCGAGCACACAGGGGCCGGCCAGGAGCAGGAGCGGTGCCCCGGGCCCGACCGTGATCGGGCCGGAAGGGGGGAAGGGCAGTTCGACGCACTGCATGGATCAGACCGATTCGCCCTTGCGGTGGGCGATGGCCGCCCTGATGAAGTCGCGGAAGAGCGGGTGCGGCCGCATGGGCTTGGACTGGAATTCGGGATGGAACTGGCAGCCGAGGAACCAGGGGTGGTCGGCCAGTTCGATGATCTCCACCAGGGTGCCGTCGGGCGAGGCGCCGCTCACCACCAGGCCCGCCGCCTCCAGCTGCTCGCGGTAGGCGTTGTTGAATTCGTAGCGGTGCCGGTGGCGCTCGCTGATCGTCTCCTGGCCGTAGGCCGCGGCGGCGAGCGTCCCGGGCGTCAGCGCGCAGGGGTAGGCGCCGAGCCGCAGGGTGCCGCCCATGTCCGACTGCTCGTCGCGGCGTTCGATGCGGCCGCTGCGGAAGTCGAACCACTCGGTCATCAGGTAGATCACCGGGTGCGGCGTGGCCGGGTTGAACTCGACCGAGTGGGCCCCCTCGATCCGGGCGATGTTGCGGGCGAACTCGACCACCGCCAGCTGCATGCCGAGGCAGATGCCGAAGAACGGGATGGACCGCTCGCGCGCATAGGTCACTGCCTGGATCTTGCCCTCCATGCCGCGGCTGCCGAAGCCGCCCGGCACGAGGATGCCGTCGCAGTTGTCGAGCTTTTCCAGGTCCTGGCCGTCTTCCAGGTTGTCGGCGCTGATGTACTGCAGGGCCACCCTGGTGTCGTTGGCGATGCCGCCGTGGACCAGGGCCTCGTGCAGACTCTTGTAGGACTCCTTCAGGTCCACATACTTGCCGGTGATGCCGATGGTCACCGTGGACCTGGGGTTTCTGATCTTGCGGTTGAGCTGCTCCCAGGGCTCGATATTCGGCGCCCCGGTCCAGATGCCGAGCTTCTCCAGGATGCGGGCGTCAATGCCCTCGCTGTAGAACTTGAGCGGCAGCTCGTAGATGGACTCGACATCGATGGCGGAGATCACCGAACCCGCCTCGACGTTGCAGAACAAGGCGATCTTGCGCTTCAGCTCGTCGGTCAGGGTGGTCTCGGTGCGGCAGATGAGGATGTCCGGCTGGATGCCCGAGGCGAGCAGCTCCTTGACCGAATGCTGGGTCGGCTTGGTCTTCACCTCGCCGGCGGTCTTGATGTAGGGCACCAGGGTCAGGTGGATGAACAGGGTGTATTCCCGGCCCAGGTCGATGCGCAGCTGGCGGATCGCCTCGATGAAGGGCAGCCCCTCGATGTCGCCCACCGTGCCGCCGATCTCGATGAGGGCCACGTCGGCGCAGCCGTCCAGCTGGAGAATGGACTCCTTGATCTCGTCGGTGATGTGCGGGATCACCTGCACCGTGCCGCCCAGGTACTCACCGCGGCGTTCCTTCATGATCACCGAGTAGTAGATGCGGCCGGAGGTGTAGTTGTTCTTCTGGCCCATCACCGCGTTGGTGAACCGCTCGTAATGGCCCATGTCCAGGTCGGTCTCGGCACCGTCGTTGGTCACGTAGACCTCGCCGTGCTGGAACGGGTTCATGGTGCCGGGGTCGACGTTGATGTACGGGTCGAGCTTCTGGAAGGTGACGGTCAACCCCCTCGCCTCGAGCAGTGAACCGATGGACGCGGCCGAAAGCCCCTTGCCGAGCGAGGAGAGCACCCCGCCGGTGATGAAGATGAACTTGGTCTTTTTACTGAGGGAGGCCTTCATACCGTACCTTTCTGGCGGAGGAACACGAGGGGGGTCCGGGGGCGACGGCCCCGGCGGTGGCTGGACGGCAAGTGTACCCGATCAGGGGCCGCTTGACAACCTGCCCGGCGGCCCGAACAGAGGGGCATCTTCCCGGGCCTGGGCCGACCTATCGCCCGGCGGCAACACCTCACTCGCCGGTGTCCGGCCAGAGTTCGCCGGCCAGGCGGACGATCTCCCCCATCTGCGGATCGGTGAGCGGGGTGAACGGCGAGTTGTCCCAGGTGGTGTCCTGGTTCTCCACCACCAGCACCCGGGCATCCGGGCTGAGGGTGTGGGTGTGCCACACGCCCTGGCGGACGTTGTACACCCGGTGCGGCCGCAGGTCCTCGGCATGGATGCGGGTAACCGTTTCCCGGCCCTCGCCGGTGAACAGGATACAGCGGCCCGCCAGCAACACGAACACCTCGTCGGTGTCGTTGTGGCGCTGCATGTTCGTCAGATGCTCGGGCAGCAGTTCCGGGCTGAAGTTGAGCACTGCCACCCGCCAGTGATCGAAATCGACCAGGGGGCGGTAGCCGGGGCCGTCGTATTCGTGGATCTCGAGCAGCGCGGGATGCATGGGCAGGACTCCGCAGGGAAAAAGGGACGGTGCAGCCAGGGGCTAGAGGATCTGCTTGAGGAACAGCCGGGTGCGGGGATTCTCGGGGTTTTTGAAAAAGGTTGCCGGCGGGGCCTGTTCGACAATGACGCCGCCGTCCATGAACACCACCCGGTCAGCCACCTCGCGGGCAAAGCCCATCTCGTGGGTGACCACGGCCATGGTCATGCCCTCCCGGGCCAGGGTAACCATGACCTCGAGCACCTCGTTGATCATCTCCGGGTCGAGCGCCGAAGTCGGTTCGTCGAAGAGCATGATCTTGGGCTCCATGGCCAGGGCCCGGGCAATGGCCACCCGCTGCTGCTGGCCGCCGGACAGCTGGATCGGGTAATGGCTGGCCCGGTCGCGCATGCCGACCTTGTCGAGCAGGGCCAGGGCGATCTCCTCGGCCCGGGCCCGGGTCAGCCGCTTGAGTTTGATCGGCGCGAGCGTCAGGTTCTCGAGCACCGTTTTGTGGCGGAACAGGTTGAAACTCTGGAAGACCATGCCCACTTCCATGCGGATGCGGTTGATGTCCTCGCCCGGGTCGTACAGGTTGTGGCCGTCCACCACGATGGTGCCCGAATCGATGGTTTCCAGCCGGTTGATGGTGCGCAGCAGGGTCGATTTGCCGGAACCGGACGGACCGAGGATGACCACCTTCTCGCCGGCGGCGATCTCCAGGCTGACGTTGGTCAGCGCCCGGAAGGCGCCAAAGGACTTGTTGATGGTGTCCAGGCGGATGATCGGGTCAGCGGCGCTCATAGTGGCTCAACCGGTGCTCCATGATGCTGATGAGCTTGGAGAGAACGAGGGTGATCAGCAGGTAGATCAGGGCGATCATGGTGTAGGTCTCGAAGTAGTTGAAGCTCTCCGAGGCGTACTCGCGACCGCGCCGGAGGATGTCGGCCACGGCGAGGATGGAGACCAGCGAGGTGTCCTTGAGCAGGGCGATGAACTCGTTGCCCACCGGCGGCAGGATGGTCCGCCAGGCCTGCGGCAGGATCACCCAGGCCATGGTCTGGCGGTTGTTGAAACCGAGCGACAGGGCCGCCTCGGTCTGGCCGCGGTCGATGGACTTGATGCCGGCGCGGAACACCTCGCCCATGTAGGCGCCGTAGCAGAAGGCCATGGCAATGACCGCCGCCACCAGGTCCGGCACGCGCACGAACCGGCCGAGCGCGTAGTAGATGTAGAAGAGCTGCACCAGGAGCGGGATGCCGCGCACCACCTCGACATAGAGCGAGGCGATGAGGTTGATCACCCGGTTGGTGGAGATTCGTCCCAGGCCGGTGAACAGGCCGATGACGATGGCCAGCAAGATGGACAGCACCGTCACCTGGAAGGTGATGAGGATGCCGTCGGGGACGAAGCGGAGGATGTTCAGGTACGGATCGGGCTTGATGACCGGCAGGAGAACGAGCAGGGCCACGGCCCCGATCAGGGCGATCCACCAGGCCGACACCAGCCCGCGGTCATCCGGGGTGGGGATGGCGGCGCCGTCACCGACTTCGATTTTGGCAACTTGCTTATCCTGCATGGGCGTCCCCGGTCGGATAAAAAAAGCCGGGCCCTGCGGCCCGGCGTGGTCACGGCAGGGCTACATCACTGCCCCATCCATTTCTGCATCAGTTCCTTGTCGAGCCCCTTGGCCTTGACGGCGAGAATGCCCTTGTTGACCAGTTCCAGGATTTTCGTGTTGCCCTTGGCGACCGCCACGCCGTAATGCTCGGCCTCGCCGGTCTCGATGACCGTGGCGATTTTGAGGGTGTCCTTGTACTTGTCCAGGGCGTAGTTGGCGGCCACCGGATCGTCGCAGACCACGGCGGCGATGCGGCCGACATTCAGATCCTCCATGGCCAGGCCGACCTCGTCGTAGCTCTTGGGCTCCACCCCTGCGGCCGCCTTGATGGCGAAATAGCCGGTGGTGCCGATCTGGCCGCCCACCTTCTGCCCCTCGAGGTCGGCCAGGCTTTTGGCGGTGGAGGTCTTGGGCACGATCAGGGCCTGGCGCACGGTGTAGTACGGCTCACTGAAATCCATGGCCTTTTTCCGGTCCTCGGTGATGGACACGGA
Organism: uncultured Desulfobulbus sp.; assembly: GCA_964567725.1. GTDB lineage: Bacteria > Desulfobacterota > Desulfobulbia > Desulfobulbales > Desulfobulbaceae > Desulfobulbus. The sequence continues at coordinate 23,767 of CAZMNU010000019.1, forward strand.
ACTGACGATGGCATCGTATTTTTTGTTGTCCAGACCGGCGAAGATGCCGTCCCAGGCGGTGTTCTTGAACACCGGGGTGAAGCCCGCCTCCTTGGCGGCGGCGGTCATGTACTCGATGGAGTAGCCGACCACCTGCTTCTCGCTGTTGACCATCTCCATGGGCGGCCAGGTGGCGTCGGTGGCGAACACGATGGTGGTATTGGCGTACACCGGACCGCTCAGGGCGATCAGCAGGCTCAGGGCAGTGAACAGGGCCTTCATCATCCTCTCCTCCAAGGGTTGAATAGAAACATCGATGGCGTTCATCTACCATTCCTGCCGGTGGGTCGCAAGAAAAAGGTGGGCCGCAGAACACCCCCACCCGACCGGGTTTGGAGTGGTGGCCCCGGGTGGTTAACTCCCACGTTTTCCTTGACGTTCTCTCGACCTTGCAGGTATACAGGGGCAATCTGCCTTCCACGCCTTCCTTTTTTCGCGAGGTTGTCCCATGAACCCGATAGCCCGTCTTTTTCTCGCCACGACCCTGTGCCTCTCCCTGCTCGCCCTGGCCGGTTGCGGCCCCAAGCAGGTTTCCCCGTACACGCCCACCGGCAACAACATGCCGGAAGGCAGCGCCTTGGACGGCGGCCTGGGGAGCATCACCGAGGAGATGGGGCCCGGTGGTTCCGGGCTGGATGCCGGCGGTGGACTGGGAGCCGGTGGTGTCGAAGGGCTCGATACCACCGGCGGCAGCGGTCTCTCCTTCGCCGCGGACAGCCAGAGCGATGCCTACAAGCGCGAACATGGCCGCTCCTCCCCGGAAATGCGGCCCATCTACTTCGACTTCGATCAGTCCAGCATCCGCGGGGACCAGATTCCGAGCATGGAGCATAACGGCAGCTACCTGAAAAACAACCCGTCCAGGAGCGTGCTCATCGAGGGCAACACCGACGACCGGGGCACCAACGAGTACAATCTCGCCCTGGCGGAACGCCGTGCGCTCGCCGCCCGGAACTACCTGGTCGAGTTCGGCATCGAGGACAGCCGCATCCGTACGGTGAGCTACGGCGAGGAACGTCCGCTGTTCACCGGCCAGAGCGAAGACGATTACGCCCACAACCGGCGCGACGACTTTATCCTCGAATAGCCCCCCGGGCGCATCCTGTTCCCCAAGGCTGAGCGGCGCAGCGGCGTTGCTCAGCCTTTTTTTGTAGCCGGGCCCGGGTGATTTTGGTTTCTGGGTAGGGGAACCCGCCACTGGCCCTCCTCCGAGCCCGGGACCGGAAAATGCGGGAACACGGGTTGACATGAAAATGATTATCAATTAGCTTTTGGGGAAATTCATGAAAGGTGACCATGTATCGAACCCTGCGCATGACCCATCAGCGGGAGGTCGTTCTGCACGAGCTGCGACGGTGTCAGACCCATCCCACCGCTGACGAGTTGTACGAGCGCATCAGAAAAAAACTGCCGCGCATCAGTCTGGCAACCGTCTACCGGAATCTCGAGATTCTCGTCGAGGCCGGGCTGATCGGCAAACTCGAGGTCAGCGGTCGGCAGAAGCGATTCGATTGGGATCCCTCTGACCACGCCCACATCTCGTGCATTCACTGCCACCGGGTGGACAACCTGGACAGGGCAGAACTTCCCTGCCCCCGCGTCTTGCCATCGCAGGAGCGGGGCTACGAGATCACCGGCTGCCGGATCGAGTTCTTTGGCCTGTGTCCGACCTGCCGGCAGCGTGTCCAACCACAACCTTCCCCGGGAGATACCGCCATGGGACGAGAGTCCTCAACTGCCGCCACCATCAACGACCAGCAGCGCCAGCTGCTCGAGGCCCTCGCGAACAGCACCGCACCCAGCGGCAGCAAGGAACTTGCGGCCGCCACCGGGCTCGAGGCCAAGCAGGTCAGCTGCCAGCTCACCGCCCTCAAGAAAAAAGGGCTGGTCGACAGCCCGGCCCGCTGCAAGTACGGCATCACCGACCAGGGCAGAAGCCAGTTGGACCGCTGACCGGTGCATCCGGCCGGCCGCTGTCGTGCCAACTCGTTAAAAACCCGTACGTGCAAGAATTCCCCTTTCTCGCCGGGGGAAGATGTCTTATTGTTTTATTGATCTTCACCAACCCTGAAACGGCAGCCGCCTGACGGCTGCCAGCATCAGATCCCCTCACTCAACAAGGAGAAGACCCCATGACCAAACAGAACGAAGTCTACAAATGCGCCCTGTGCGGCAATATCGTCGAAGTGCTCCACGCCGGCGCCGGCGAACTGGTCTGCTGCGGCCAGGCCATGAGCCTGATGACCGAAAACACCGTGGACGCCGCCAAGGAGAAGCACGTGCCGGTGATCAGCAAAACCGCCGATGGCTACAAGGTGGTGGTCGGCTCGACCCTGCATCCCATGGAAGAGAAGCACTGGATCGAGTTCATCGAGCTGATTGCCGACGGCAAGGTCTACCGCCAGAACCTCAAGCCCGGCCAGGCTCCGGAAGCCACCTTCTGTGTGCAGGCGGACAAGGTTTCCGCCCGCGAGTACTGCAACCTGCACGGCCTGTGGAAGGCCTGATCCCCCACCCCATTTTCAGGAACCCATCATGAAGAAATACACCTGTGTTGTCTGTGGCTATGTCTATGACCCTGCAGCGGGAGACCCGGACAACGGCGTAGCCCCGGGCACCGCCTTTGCCGACGTTCCCGACGACTGGACCTGCCCGGTCTGCGGCGCCGGCAAGGACGAGTTCGAAGAGGCCTGAGTCGCTGTGGCCTCCATCCGGTTGTCCCGGATGGAGGCCTTTTTCCGTTCAGCCCCCCCCGACAGCCTGGGTCGGCCGACGGCCTCGTGCTGTGCCGGTCGGTCCCTGCCACCAAACAAATCCCCATGCACCCGCAAGGCTCACTTCCATGACCAAGACCGTCTTTTTTGCCTTTCGCGACAACCCCCTGTGCTTCATCCACGTCTTGCTCAACGGCCTCGACATGGCCGCCAAGGGCATGGAGGGAAAAATAATTCTCGAGGGCGAGTCGGTTCGCCTGGTACCGCTCATGGCCGAACCGGGGCACTTCCTGCACCCGCTCTACGAGAAGGCCCGGGACAGGGGACTGTTCGTCGGCGCCTGCCGCGCCTGCTCGCACAAGCTGGAAGTCGCCGCAGCCGTCGAGGCGGCGGGCATCCCGCTCATCGGCGAGATGTCCGGGCACCCGGCCATGACCACCTACCTCGAACAGGGGTACACCATCCTCACCTTTTAACTTTGACAGTACGCTGGAGAATTGATCCATGAAGAAGATTGCCCTTGCCGAGAATGTCTACTGGGTCGGCGCTATCGACTGGATCAGCCGAGACTTTCACGGCTATTCGATCAACGGCACCACCTACAACGCCTTTCTCATCATCGATGAAAAAATCACTCTCATCGACACGGTGAAGAAGCCCTACAAGAGCGAACTGCTGCACCGCATCCGCAACATCATCGATCCGGAGAAGATCGACTACCTGGTGGTCAACCACGTGGAGATGGACCACTCCGGCTGCCTCCCCGAGATCGTCGAGGCCATCCGCCCGGAGAAGGTCATTTGCTCAAAAATGGGCCATAAGGCCCTGCTCCAGCATTTCCACCAGCCCGACTGGCCCTACCAGGTGGTCAACGGCGGCGAGGAGATCAGCCTGGGCAAACGCACCCTGAGTTTCCTGGAAACACGCATGCTCCATTGGCCGGACTCCATGTTCACTTACCTCAAGGAAGACCAGATCCTGTTCACCAGCGACGCCTTCGGCGAACACCTGGCCACCAGCGAGCGGTTCGACGACGAGGTCGACCAGGGTGTACTCATGCATGAGGCCACCAAGTATTACGCCAACATCCTCAATCTCTACTCGCCGCTGGTGAAGAAGCTGCTCGCCAAGATCGAGGAGATGCAGCTGCCCATCCGCATGCTCGCCCCGGACCACGGGGTGGTCTGGCGCAGCAACCCGGGCCGCATCATCGAATCCTACGGCCGCTGGTGCAACCAGCAGGGCAACGGCAAGGCGCTGGTCATCTACGACACCATGTGGGAGTCCACCCGGACCATGGCCAAGGCGGTCTGCGAGGGGCTGCACGACGTGGGTGTGGAGTACAAGCTGATCGACCTGCAGGTCACTCACCGCAGCGATGCGATCACCGACATCCTCGAGTCGAGCGGCTTCGTGCTCGGCTCACCGACCCTGAACAACGGCATGCTGCCGCGCATGGCCGACTTCCTCATGTACCTGCGCGGGCTCAAGCCGGCCAACATGGTAGCCGCGTCGTTCGGTTCCTACGGCTGGTCGGGCGAGGCGGTGAAGATGATGAACGAGATCATCAAGGAATTGGATGTGGTCCTCTGCCACCCGGGGGTCAAGGTCCAGTACGTGCCCGGGCACGAACAGCTCGGCCAGTGCGTGGAACTCGGCCGGACCGTGGGCCGGGCGGTACAGGCCCTGATGGCCGGGGAAAAGGTCGAATCCGCGGCGTAATTACCTGATCGAAAGGCAAAAAAAATCCCGATCCCGGCATGTCCGGGGTCGGGATTTTTTTTGGTGCAGGCGCAGCGGGGATCAGCAGGCGCAGGGTATGTCCCGGATATGGGCGACCATGAGGTCGACCACCGCCGCGGCCGGCAGATCGGTGGAATCGATGCGCACGGCGTCCGCCGCCACGGTCAGCGGGGCGATGGTCCGCTCCCGGTCGTCGCGGTCACGCTGGACGATCTCGGCGAGCAGCTGCTCCTCGTCCACCTGTTCGCCCTTGCTGCGCAACTGCGCCGCCCGGCGGTGGGCGCGCACCTCGGCGCTGGCGTCGAGGTAGAATTTCCAGGCGGCCCGGGGAAAGACCACGGTGCCCGTGTCCCGCCCCTCGGCGACAACGGCGCCGGCCTCGCCGATCCGCTGCTGCAGCCCGGTCAGATGGTGCCGCACCAGCGGCCGGGCCGACACCCGGGAGGCGAGCAGTCCCATCTCCGGGGTGCGCAGCAGAGCCCCGACCTCCTCGCCGTCGAGGAGCACGCGCACGTCATCCCCGCCCTCGTCCGGCGGAAGGAGTTGAATGCGGGTGCTGTCGAGCAGCGCCGCCAGGCGCTCCTCGTCCTGTGGGTCCACGCCCTCCCGGCGGCACTTGTAGGCCACTGCCCGGTACATGGCGCCGGTGTCCAGGTAGGTGAAACCGAGCCGGGCGGCCAGGGCCCGGGACACGGTGGACTTGCCGCCGCCGGAGGGCCCGTCGATGGTGACGATCCTACGTCCGCACATAGCCGAGTTCCTGCAAACATTCGCCCAGCGCAGTGACAAAACGCTGGTTTTCCGCCTCGGTGCCCACGGTGATACGAATGAAGTCCGGATACCCGTAGGCCCGCATGGCCCGGACGATCACTCCCTTGTACAGCATGGCCTCGTACAGCCGGGTGGCGTCGCCGCGCACGTCGATGAGAAAGAAGTTGGCCTGCGAGGGGTAGGCGCGACAGCCGAGCTGCTCCACCTCCGCCTGCAGCCAGGCACGGCCCGCCCGGGTGGCCTGCAGGGTATGGTCGTAATGGGCCGGATCCTTCAGCGCCGCCAGGGCACCGGCCTGGGCCACCAGGCTGATGTTGAACGGCTGGCGCACGCGGTGCAGCAGGTCCGCCACCTCCCGGTGCATGATCCCGAAGCCGACCCGCAGGCCGGCCAGGCCAAAGGCCTTGGAAAAGGTGCGCAGGGAGACCACCGCCGGGATACCGGCCGGCTCGCGGATGCAGCCAAGGATGTCGATACGCTCGGCCGGGTCGACGAAATCCACGTAAGCCTCGTCCACGACCACGATCACCGTCTCCGGCAGATCGCGCAGGAAGCGGACAAACGATGCCCGGTCGATGAGCGTACCGGTCGGGTTGTTCGGGTTGTCGAGGAAGATGAGCCGGGTGCGGCTCGTTACCGCGGCACGGATCGCCGCCAGGTCATGGCCCATGTCGCGCATGGGGATGATCACGTTCTCGCCGCCGCGCACCTGCACGAACTTCTGGTACATGAGAAACGACGGGTGGCTGGTGATCACCGCGTCACCGGTGGCGACAAAGGCCTTGACCAGAAACTCGATCACCTCGTTGGAGCCGTTGCCGAGCACGATCTCCTCCGGCTCGGCCCCGACCCAGCCGGCCACCGCCCGGGTGAGCGCGTAGCTGGACCCGTCCGGGTAGCGGTGCAGGTTGGCGAGCATGGCCTCGATCGCCCTGATGGCCGCGGGCGACGGCCCCCAGGGGTTCTCGTTGGAGGCGAGCTTGATGGCGTCGGTCACTCCGTACTCCCGCTCGAGTTCGTCCATGGGCTTGCCGGGCGGGTAGGGAACAATGGCCGCGATGTGCGGCTGCACGGGAATCTGCATACTCAGGCCAGGGGCGGTTTGCGGCCGACCACGCCGGCGCGCTGTTCAAGGTTGTGGGCAGCGCGCAGGAGGATTTCCTCCTGGAAATGGGCCGCCTGCAGCTGCACGCCGATGGGCAGTCCCTGGCTGCTGAAGCCGCAGGGCACGGACATGCCCGGGGTGCCGGCCAGGTTGGCGGACAGGGTGAGGATGTCCGAGAGGTACAGGCTGAGCGGGTCGTCCGCGCCGGCGCCGATGGCCCAAGCCGGGGTGGGCACCACCGGCGAGACGAGCAGGTCGCAGCTGGCATAGGCCCGGGCGAAGTCCTCCTTGATGAGCGTGCGCACCTGCGAGGCCTTTTTGTAGTAGGCGTCGTAGTAGCCGGCGGACAGGGCGTAGGTGCCGATGAGGATGCGGCGCTTGACCTCGTCGCCGAACCCCTGTGAACGTGACCGGTTGTACAGGTCGATGAGCGCGTCCGCGGAGCGGTCGCGATAGCCGTAGCGCACGCCGTCGAAGCGGGCCAGGTTGGAGCTGGCCTCGGCCGGGGCGATCAGGTAGTAGACGGCCACGCAGTAGTCGGTGTGCGGCAGGGTGACCTCGACGATCTCGGCCCCGGCCTCGCGAAGCATGGCGATGGCCGTGCGGGCCACCTGCTCCACCTCGGGGTCGAGGCCCTGGCCGAAGTACTCACGCGGCACACCGACCCGCACCCCCTGCAGACCCTCCTGGAGGGCTGCGGTGAAGTCCGGCACCGGCCGGTCGATGGAGGTGGAGTCCAGCGGGTCATGGCCGCAGATGGCGTTCAGCATGAGGGCGCAGTCGCGCACGTCCTTGGTCAGCGGCCCCACCTGGTCGAGGGAGGAGGCAAAGGCCACCAGCCCGTAACGCGACACCCGCCCGTAGGTCGGCTTCAGCCCCACCGTGCCGCAGAGCGAGGCCGGCTGGCGGATGGAGCCGCCGGTATCCGAGCCGAGCGCCGCCAGGCACTCGTCCGCGGCCACCGCGGCGGCCGAACCGCCGCTCGAGCCGCCGGCCACGTGGCCGGGCTTCCAGGGGTTCTGCACCACCTGGAAGGCGCAGTGCTCGCTGGTCGAGCCCATGGCGAACTCGTCCATGGCCAGCTTGCCCAGAAGGACCGCGCCGGCCTGGCGCAGGCGGCTGACCACGGTGGCATCGTAGGGGGCGACAAAGTGCTCGAGCATGCGCGAGCCGCAGGTGGTGGGCAGGTCGGAGGTGCAGAGCACGTCCTTGAGGGCCAGGGGCAGGCCGCAGAGCGGCCCGCCGCGACCGGCGGCGCGGGCCGTGTCGGCTGCTTCGGCCTGGGCGATGGCGCCTTCGCGGTCCAGCGACAGGAAGGCGCGCACGGTCGGCTCGACAGTGTCGATGCGCTCGAGCACGGCCTCGGTCAGGCGCACGGCGGTGAGGTCACCCGTCACCAAATGTTGCTGCGCCTCGTGCAAGGTCAGGGAATGAAGGTCCATAGTCTGCTTCAGGATATTGGGTTGTCCCGGTTCGGTCTCAGCCGATGATCCGGGGCACGACGAAGGCCTCGTCGTTGCGTTCGGGGGCGTTGGCCAGGGCCTGCTCGCGGGGCAGCGACGGCCGGACCGCATCCTCGCGGAAGGCGTTGACCACCGCCTGGGTGTGGGTGGTGGGCGCCACGCCGGTGGTGTCCAGTTCGTCCAGCTTGGCCACGTAGGAGAGGATGCTGTCCAGGTGGCCGGTCATGCGCGCCACTTCGTCGTCGGACAGCTCCAGGCGGGCCAGGGCGGCGACGCGCCGCACTTCGTCTCGGGTGATCTTCATGGTCTCGGTGAAGGAAGGGTGATGGCGGGACGGCCGCTGGCCGTCCGGAAACAACGGGTTCCGGTTTATACAGCGTCCCGGGCAAAAGGACAACCCTGCAGGCAGGCGCAACGGTCAGCGCCGGTACGCCGACCGGGCCGGCTGGAACCCGGTTACGGCAGGTTCCACCAGTTGCGTGCCCAGGTGATCGCCTGGTCGATGCCCTCGCTTGGCACGGCCTGTCGGAGCAGGCCCTGTTCCGCCCCGGGCGGCAGGAAGACCGGGTAATCGGCGGCGAGCGGGCAGCCGCGCAGCTCGGTGAGCGCCGCCAGGGTGCCGGTGCGCATGTTGTCCAGATCGTAGCCGCCCTCGAGGACGAGCAGCAGGCGGCCGTTGCAGACCTCATCGGCCAGTTGGACCAGCCGCCGGGTCAGGCAGGCGATGCCGGCGGGGGTGAGACGCATCGAACCCACCGGGTCGCCGGCCATGCAGTCGAACCCGCAGGAGACCAGCACCAGGTCCGGCCGGTACAACCGGCCCACCGGTACGAACAGCGTATCCATCACCCGGGCGTACTCGGCGTCACCATGCCCGGAGAGGAGCGGCACATTGAGGGTGAATCCCTGGCCGTTGCCCTCGCCGGTCTCCATCAGGGTGCCGCTGCCCGGGTAGAGTGGGTACTGGTGAACCGAGCAGTAGAGCACCTCCGCCTCGCGGGCGAAACTGTGCTGGGTGCCGTTGCCGTGGTGCACGTCCCAGTCCACGATCATCACCCGTTCATAGCCGAAGTGCCGGCGCGCCCAGCGGGCGCCGATGGCAACGTTGTTGAACAGGCAGAAGCCCATGGCCTGGTCGCGCTCGGCATGGTGGCCCGGGGGCCGGACCAGGCAGAAACCGTTGTCGATCTCACCGCGGTGGAGACGCCCGATGCCGTCGATCACCGCCCCGGCGGCGAGCAGCGCCGCGGCCCAGGAATCCTGCGAGGTGCGGGTATCGGCGTCCAGGTAGAAGGCGGTGTGGGTGGCGGTGGCTGCCACGGCCTGGATGTGGTCAGGGCTGTGGTTGGCTTCGATCGCCTCGATCGCCGCAGCTTTGAACCGGGGAAAAAGAAACTGCGCAGCCACCTCGGGCCGGTTCAGTTCGGCAAAGACTGCCTGCAATCGCTCCGGCGATTCGAGATGATCCCGACCGGTCCGGTGCGCCAGGAACATCGGGTC
>CAZMNU010000020.1:0-9668 GCA_964567725.1 uncultured Desulfobulbus sp.
CCCTGGCACCTCAAGGAGTTGGAGTGCGGCAGCGGTGATCTGGACAGCATCCTGCTCGACGAGCCGGTTGTCGATCTCGACGACCTGCTCAGGCAGCAGCTGTATCTGTCCCTGCCCGTGAAAAATCTCTGCACGGAAGAGTGCAGGGGGCTCTGTCCCGAGTGCGGCGCCAATCTGAACCAGGCGGACTGCACCTGCGGGGCTGGGGAGAACCGGTCACCGTTCGCGGTGCTCAGGCAGTTGCAGGCAACCAGAAAAAAACAATAGTCCCTGTTGGGAACCGCCGGCCGGCGGTTCCGGGGACCTGACGGAGGTGGATCATGGCCTTACCCAAAAGAAGACATTCCCATTCGCGGACCAGACAACGCCGGGCGCATGACGCTCTGACCAGGCCGAGCGTCGGTCAGTGCCCCGAGTGCGGCGAGCCGAAGATGCGGCACCAGTTGTGCGGTGGCTGCGGCATGTACAAGGGCCGGTCCGTTCTCCAACTCGAGGAGCAACTCGGCTAAGCCGACACCGCCGTGAGGATTGCCCTTGATGCCATGGGCGGCGACCGCGGGCCCGAAATGGCCGTCCACGGTGCAATCGCCGCTGTCCGGGAGAGAGAGGATCTGCAGGTCGTCCTCATCGGCCCCAGCGATCATCTCGACCGGCAGTTGGCTGATTGCGGCTGCGGCATCCGGGAGCGGGATCGTCTCCGCGTGCACCACGCCACCGAGGTCATCACCATGGATGACTCGCCGGTGGACGCGGTGCGCAAGAAAAAGGAAGCCACCATCATGGTGGGGTTCGACCTGGTGAAAAAGGGACAGGCGGAAGCGGTGGTGTCCGCCGGCAATTCCGGGGCCACCATGGCCGCGGCGGTGCGCAAGCTTGGCCGACTGCCGGGGATATCCCGGCCGGGCATCGCCAGTTTCTTCCCGACCTTGAAGAATCCGGTGATGCTCATGGACATCGGCGCCAATGTCGATTGCCGGCCCCAGCATCTCTACCAGTTCGCGGTCATGGCCTCCTCCTGCTCCCGCCTGCTGCTCGACATCGAAAAACCCCGCATCGGGCTGCTCAGCATCGGCGAGGAGACCGGCAAGGGCAATGCCCTGGTCAAGGAGACCTATGAGTTGCTCAAGCAGAGCCCGCTCAATTTCATCGGCAATGTCGAGGGGCGCGATGTCTACCGGGGCGATGTCGATGTCATTGTCTGCGACGGCTTTGTCGGCAATATCTCGCTGAAGATCAGCGAGGGTCTCGCCGAGGCGGCCATGCTGATGCTGAAGAAAGAGATCATGAAAACCTGGCGGGCCAAGCTGGGGTACCTGCTCATCCGGGGCGCCTTTGCCGCCTTCAGGAAACGTGTCGACTACGCCGAATACGGCGGCGCGCCGCTGCTCGGCATCAACGGCACCGGCATCGTCTGTCACGGTGCCTCCGACGGCGTCGCCCTGTGCAATGCGGTCAAACTGGCGGCGGACATGGTGCAGAACCAGGTCAACGCGGCGATCGTGCGCACCCTGGGTGAATTCACCGCCTGAGGGCGGCAGCCTATGATCAGGGCGATCATTCTGGGCACAGGCTCCTGCCTGCCGCAGCGAACGCTTGCCAATGCCGATCTCGAGCGCATCGTCGACACCTCGGACGAGTGGATCGCCTCGCGCACCGGCATTCGCTTCCGCCGGATCGCCGGCGCCGGCGAACAGAACTATCAACTGGCGGCCAAGGCCGGCCGCCGGGCGCTGGCCATCACCGGTATCGATCCGGAAGAACTGGATCTGATCGTTGTCGCCACCATCTCGCCGCATATGATCATGCCGTCCACCGCCTGTTTCGTCCAGGCGGAACTCGGTGCGGTCAACGCCTTCGCCTACGACATCAACGCCGCCTGCGCCGGCTTCACCTACGGTCTGGACCTGGCCAGCAACTACATCCAGAACCGGCCGGAGATGAAGGTGCTGGTCATCGGTTCGGAAACCCTTTCCGCCCGGGTCAACTGGCAGGACCGGAACACCTGCGTGCTGTTCGGCGACGGCGCCGGTGCTGCATTGCTCACCGGCAGCAGCGACGGCAGCGGTATCCTCGGCAGCAACCTGCATGCCGACGGCCGCCTGTGGCATCTGCTCTCCATGGACAGCCCGGAGAGCCTCAACCCGGACCTGCGCACCGAAGAGTGGCAGGGGGCCTTCATCCAGATGAACGGCAGCGATATCTTCAAGCATGCCGTGCGGTTGATGGAGGATTCGGTGGTCACCCTGCTGCGCCGGCACTCCCTGACCATCGACGATGTCAGCCTGATGATCCCGCACCAGGCGAACATCCGCATCCTCAAAAACCTCAAGGAAAGGCTGGGCATCGCCGAGGAACGGCTGTTCATCAATCTCGACAAGTACGGCAACACCTCCGCGGCGAGCATCCCCATTGCCCTGGATGAGGCCCACAGGCAGGGGCGACTGCGACGGGGCGATATTGTTTTGTTGTGCACTTTCGGCGGCGGACTCACCTGGGGTTCCCTGCTCATGCGCTGGTAAGAGACCAAGGAGAGAAGTGTGGATTATTTCTTTACTGAACAACAGCAGATGATCATCGATACCGCCCGCGAGATCACCAACGAAAAGATTATCCCGGTGCGCGCGGAACTTGACGAGAAGAACGAGTTTCCCCGGGAAATCCTGCAGGATATCGCCAAGGCCGATCTGTTCAGTATCTTCGTCCCGGAGGAATACGGCGGCCTCGGCGGCGGCTGTTATGAGATCGTGCTGGCCCTGGAGGAACTGGCCCGCGGCTGTGTGGGTGTGGCCACCAGTTTCGCGGCCAGTGCGCTCGGCATCTTCCCGGTCCTGTTCGCCGGCAGCGAGGAGCAGAAGCAGCACTACCTGCCGGATATCGCCAGCGGCACCCGCTGGGCGGCCTTCGGCCTGACCGAGGCCAACGCCGGCAGCGATGCCTCCGGCATCCGTACCACCGCGGTACTGGACGGCGACGAATGGGTGCTCAACGGCACCAAGCAGTGGATCACCAACGGCGGCGAATCGGAAATCTACACCATCATTGCCCTGACCGACCCGCACAAGGGCGCCCGCGGCGCCTCGATCTTCATCGTCGAGGACGGTGACCCCGGTTTCTCCTACGGCAAGAAGGAGGACAAGATGGGCATCCGCTCCTCGTCCACCCGGGAGCTGATCCTCAAGGACTGCCGCATTCCCAAGGACCGGCTGGTCGGTCGGCGTGGCACCGGGTTCATCACCGTGATGAAGACGCTGGACATGTCGCGGCCCGGCATTGCCTCGCTGGGTATCGGGCTCGCCCAGGCCGCCGTTGACGAAGCGGTGACCTATGCCAAGCAGCGGGTCCAGTTCGGTCGGCCGATCATCTCCTTCCAGGCGGTGCAGCACATGCTCGCCGACATGGCCATCCAGCTCGAGGCCGGTCGGGCCCTGGTCTACGCGGCGGCGCGCCACATCGACCACCACCCCAAGGACATGTCCAAGGCCTCGTCCATGTGCAAGGTGTTTGCCACCGACATGGCCATGAAGGTGACCACGGACGCGGTGCAGGTGCTCGGCGGCTACGGCTACATGAAGGAGTACCCGGTGGAGAAGATGATGCGCGACGCCAAGATCCTGCAGATCTACGAGGGCACCAACCAGATCCAGCGCAACGTCGTCGGCCAGGAACTGAACAAGGAATATTCCTGAGAGGCTGCTCCACATGAATATTCTCGTTTGTGTCAAGCAGGTGCCGGACGCCAAGGACGTGCGTCTCGACCCGAAGACCAACACCCTGGCCCGCGAAGGGGTCGAGTCGATCATGAACCCCTACGACCGGCACGCCCTCGAGGAGGCTGTGGCCATCAGGGAGCAGCAGGGCGGCACGGTCACCGTGCTCACCATGGGGCCGCCCCAGGCCGAGGCGGTGCTGCGCGAGGCCATCGCCTGCGGCGCCGATGACGGCGTGCTCGTCTCCGACCGCGCCTTTGCCGGCGCCGATACCTGGGCGACCGCCTACACCCTGGCCAAGGCGGTGCAGACCTTGGGCGACTTCGACCTCGTGCTCTGCGGCAAGCAGGCCATTGACGGTGACACCGCCCAGGTCGGCCCGGGACTTGCCTGCCGGCTGCGGGTGCCCTATGCCACCTGCGTGCAGAAAACCCGCCGGGTGAACGCGGACAGCATCGAGGTCGAGCGAATGATGGATGACGGCTTTGATGTGGTGCGGCTGCCGCTGCCGGCCCTGCTCACCGTGGTCAAGGATATCAACGAACCGCGGGTGGCCTCGCTCAAAGGCAAGATGAAGGCCAAGAAGGCCGAGATTCGCCAGCTCTCCGCCGCCGATATCGGCGCCGACCCCCGCTGCATTGGCCTGGCCGGCTCGCCCACCCAGGTGGTGCGGGTTTTTTCGCCGGAGGCCCGGGGCGACCGGAAGATCTTTTCCGGTTCGGTGGCGGAACAGGTCGACCAGCTGGTGGAGTGCCTGCGCCCCCACCTGTAAAGGGCGGCCCGCCAGGGCCGGCAATGATTGCGGATGTATCCTCATGCTGATAATTGACAAAGAAAAATGCACGGCCTGCGGTGTCTGCGAGGCCACCTGCGCCTTCGGGGCCATCGCTGTCCTGGGCGACTGCGCCGAGGTCAACGAGTCCTGTACCCTGTGCGGCGCCTGCGTGGACAACTGCCCCGAGGGGGCGCTGCGCATCGAGATCGCCGACAAACGCACCCAGGCCGACAAGGACGAGTACGCGGGCATCATGGTGTTCGCCGAGTACCGCCACGGCAGCATCGCCCCGGTGAGTTTCGAACTGCTCGGCATTGGCCGCAAGCTGGCCGACAAGCGTAAAACCAGCCTGAGCGTGCTCCTGCCCGGTGGCCAGGTGGCGCAGTATGCCGAGCCGCTCATCGCCGCCGGCGCGGATATTGTCCTCCTGGTCGAGGATCCGGCCCTGCAGCAGTTTCGCGAGGATCTGTACGCCGCCGTGCTCGAACGGGTGATCCGTGAACGCAAGCCCGAGGTGGTGCTGGCCGGCGCCACCGCCATCGGCCGCTCGGTCATCCCCTCTGTGGCCACCGCCATCGACGCCGGCCTTACCGCAGACTGCACCGGGCTCGAGATCCGGGAGCAGGACGGCATGCTGCTGCAGACCCGGCCGGCCTTCGGCGGCAACATCATGGCCACCATCGAGTGCCCGGACACCCGGCCGCAGATGGCCACGGTCCGGCCCAAGGTTATGGCACCGGCCGAGTCCGACCCCGCCCGCACGGGCGAGGTCATCCGCCTGGAGATGGAGCCCGCGATGCTGCAGTCCCGAATCGAGGTCCTCGAATCGGTGGTCAACGAGGCGGACAAGGTCAACATCCAGGAGGTCGAGACCCTGGTGGCTGGCGGACGCGGCCTGGACTCAGCCAGGGGCTTTGAACTGCTGCGGGAACTGGCCGTTGAACTGGGCGGCGCCGTGGCCGCCTCGCGGGCCGCGGTGGACTCGGGCTGGATTCCCTACCCCCACCAGGTCGGCCAGACCGGCAAGACGGTCAGCCCCAAACTGTACGTGGCCTGCGGCATTTCCGGCGCGGTGCAGCACATGGTGGGCATGCAGTCGGCGGAGATCATCGTGGCCATCAACCGCGACGCGAGCGCGCCGATTTTCAACATCGCCACCTACGGCGTGGTCGGCGACCTGTACGAGGTCGTGCCGCAGCTGATCAGGCGGCTGCAGGAGATCAGGAAATGACACTGGAAAACACCATCGCCCTGGTGACCGGCGGCAGCCGCGGCATCGGCCGGGCCATATGCGTCCGCCTGGCCGCCATGGGCGCCACGGTCGGCATCAACTACGTGGCCAACCCGGCCGCGGCCGAGGAAACCCTGCGCCTGGTGGAGGCTGCCGGCGGCCGGGGGTTCATCGTCCGCTTCGATGTGGCCGACGCCAAGGCGGTGCAGGAGAGCATCAAGGAGATCATCGCCACCCGCGGCGCCATCGACATCCTGGTGAACAATGCCGGCATCACCCGCGACGGCCTGGCGGCGATGATGAAGGAGAACGACTGGGACAGCGTTCTCGATACCAATCTGAAAGGGGCGTTTCTCTGCAGCAAGGCAGTGATGCGCGCTATGATGAAAAAACGGTGGGGGCGGATCATCAACGTCTCTTCCGTGGTCGGGTTCGTCGGCAACGGCGGCCAGGTCAACTACGCCGCGGCCAAGGCCGGCCTGGTCGGGTTGACCAAGTCCCTGGCCCGGGAGCTTGCCGGTCGGAATATAACCGTGAATTGCGTTGCCCCCGGTTATATCACCACCGACATGACGGACGGCCTCACCGAAGATGTCCAGCAGGCCCTCAAGGCCCAGATTCCCCTGGGAATCCTGGGAACGCCGGAAGATGTGGCGGCCTCGGTGGGCTTCCTGGCCTCGGCGGACGGTAACTACCTTACCGGCCAGACCCTGCATGTCAATGGCGGCATGTATATGGGGCATTGACGACGGGGGACGGGCCAATCCGGGTCCGCACCCGTTCTGACACCAGCAAACACACAGCACTTTTGAGGAGAATACCCATGGCCGTTGAAGAGAAAATGATAGACATCATCGTCGAGCAACTCAGTGTCGATCGGGAGAAGGTCGTGCCCGGCGCCTCCTTTGTCGATGACCTCGGTGCCGATTCCCTGGACCTGGTCGAACTGATCATGGCCATGGAGGAGGAGTTCGATGTGGAGATCCCCGACGAAGAGGCGGAGAAGATCGTCACCGTGCAGAACGCCATCGACTTCGTCGCCAAGATCCAGGGCTGAACGGGCGGGGGAGAGCGTGAAACGACGGGTCGTTGTTACCGGGATAGGCTTGATCACGCCGCTGGGCGTAGGCACCGAGCAGACCTGGAAGGCCCTGATCAACGGACAGAGCGGGATCGGACCGATCACCCGTTTCGACGCCGCGGATCAGGCTTCGCAGATTGCCGCCGAAGTGAAGCATTTCAACCCGGAAGACTGGTTTGAGAAGAAGCAGGCGAAAAATCTGGATACGTTTGTTCAGTATGCGCTGGCAGCGGCAGACCTTGCCTGGAAGGACAGCGGCCTGTCGATTTCCGAGGCCAACGCCGAGCGGGTCGGGGTGATCACCGGCTGCGGCATGGGCGGGCTGCCCACCATCGAGGAGTACCACAGCGTCTACCTCGAGCGCGGGCCCCGCAAGATCACGCCGTTTTTTATCCCGCGGGTGATTCCCAACATGCCCTCCGGGCACATCTCCATGCTCATCGGCAGCAAGGGGCCGAACCTGACCCAGACCACCGCCTGCGCCGCCGGCACGCATGCCGTGGGCGAGGCCTTCCGGCACATCGCCTACGGCGATTGCGACGTGGCCGTCACCGGCGGTGCGGAATCGGTCATCTGCCCGCTGGCGGTGGGCGGGTTCAGCGCCATGAAGGCGCTGTCCACCCGGAACGATGCGCCGTTGCGGGCGTCGCGGCCGTTCGACCGCGACCGGGACGGCTTTGTCATCGGCGAAGGTGCGGGCATGCTCGTGTTCGAGGAACTCGAGTCCGCCCGCAGGCGGGGTGCCACCATCTACGCGGAGATCATCGGCTACGGCCAGACCAGTGACGCCTACCACATCGCCGCGCCGCCCGAAAACGGCGAAGGCGCCGCCCGCTGCATGGCCGCGGCCCTGCGTGATGCCGGGCTGAACCCGGACCAGGTCGATTACATCAACGCCCATGGCACCTCCACGCCGCTCAATGACCGGTGTGAGACCATGGCGGTGAAAACCGTGTTCGGTGATCATGCCTACAAACTGGCCATGAGTTCGACCAAGTCCATGACCGGGCACACGCTGGGCGCCGCCGGCGGCCTCGAGGCTGCCTTCACGGTGCTGACCCTGCACAACGGCGTCATCCCGCCGACGGTCAACCTGGAAAACCCGGATCCGGACTGCGATCTGGACTATGTGCCCAACACCGCCCGCGAGGCGAGGATCGAAACCGCCATCTCCAATTCCTTCGGTTTCGGGGGAACGAACGGGGTGGTTGTGTTCCGTCGGTTCGCGTAAGCGGTCAGGGGGCAACGGAGGGGAGTGATGAACATTGTTGTGGGCAGCGATCATGGCGGTTTTTCCTTGAAACAGGAGATCGTCCGGTTTCTTGCCGAGGCGGGCCACGAGGTCAACGACGTCGGCTGTCCCTCCGAGGCCTCGGTCGATTACCCTGCTTTCGCCGAGCGGGCCTGCGCCCAGATTCTGGCCGAAGAGGCCGACCGCGGCATCCTCATCTGCGGCACCGGCATCGGCATGGCCATGGCTGCCAACCGCCACCGGCAGATCCGTGCTGCCCTGTGCCACGAACCTTTCAGTGCGCGGATGAGTCGGGCGCACAACGACGCCAACGTACTCTGCCTGGGCGGTCGAGTGCTCGGGCCCTCCCTTGCCCTGGATATTGTCCGGGTCTGGCTGGAGACCGGGTTTGACGGCGGCCGTCACCTGCGCCGGATCACCATGATGGGGTAACCCCGTCCATTTTTGTTGTTTGCGACCGGCATGCCTCGTTCAGGGGATGCCGGTTTTTTATTCGTCCCGCCTGAAGCGGGTCCCATTGCCTGCAGGTCAGCCATGAAATGCCCCTATTGCGGTCAACTCGACAGCCGGGTGGTCGATTCCCGGATCAGCAAGGATAACACCATCACCCGGCGGCGCCGGGCTTGCAGTTCCTGCCAGCGGCGGTTCACCACCTACGAGCGGATCGAACTGATGCTGCCCATGCTCATCAAGAAGGATGGCCGGCGTGAGCCGTGGGACCGGGGCAAGATCGTCGCCGGCCTGGAAAAGGCCTGCGAAAAACTGGCGGTGAGCATGGCCGACATCGACGCCTTTGTCGATGCCATCGAACAGAAACTGCAGGATTACGGCGGCAAGGAGATCGCCACCAGCCAGGTCGGCGAATGGGTGATGGAGGCCCTGCCGGCCCTGAACGAGGTGGCCTATGTGCGGTTTGCCTCGGTGTACCGCCAGTTCAAGGATGTGAACGAATTCATGGAGGAGTTGAAACTCTTCCTGGGTGAGCGGGGCAAACACTGAACCGGGGGGAAACTGTGGAACGAGACGACGCATATTACATGGGTCTGGCGCTGGCTGAGGCGCGCAAGGGCGAGGGCCGGACCTCGCCCAACCCGGCGGTGGGCGCGGTGGTCGTCCAGGCGGGCGGGGAGATTGTCGGCCGGGGCTACCATCACCGCGCCGGAACCCCCCACGCCGAGGTGCATGCCCTGCGCGACGCCGGTGCCCGGGCGCACGGCGCCACCCTGTATGTCACCCTGGAACCGTGCAATCATACCGGTCGAACCGGACCCTGCACCGAGGCGGTGCTCGCCGCCGGGATCAGCACGGTGGTGATCGGCATGGCCGACCCCAACCCCGGGGTCACCGGCGGCGGGGCTGACTACCTGCGTCGTCGGGGGGTGGCGGTGCGCAGCGGCGTGCTCGAGGAAGAGTGCCGGGAATTGAACCGCCCCTTCATCAAGCACAGTACCACCGGCCTGCCGTGGATCATCATGAAGGCCGGTCTCAGCCTGGACGGCCGCATCACCTTTCGCCCGGGGGAGGGGGGCGCGTTGACCGGGCCCGAGGCCAACCGCTACACCCATACGGTTCGCAACCGGGTGGACGGTATTCTCGTCGGTGTGGGCACCGCCCTGATCGAT
>CAZMNU010000020.1:9768-32743 GCA_964567725.1 uncultured Desulfobulbus sp.
GGCCGCGAACAGGTCACCTCCATCCTCGTCGAGGGCGGTGCCACGGTGCATGGGGCCTTCTGCCGCCAGCAGTTGGTGGATGAACTGCTCCTGCTCTATGCGCCGATAGTCGTCGGTGACCAGGGCACCCCGCTGGTTCACGGCTACAGCATCACTGACCGGGCCACCGCACCTGCGCCGTCCCGCTTCTCCGTCCGGCAGTTGGGCGATGATTTTCTCTTCCGGGCGCTCTATTCCCGCTGATCCCCGCTGCCCATCGCTTCCGCGGCCGGTCCCGGTCGCAGACCGGCTCCGGCTTCGGCCAACAAAAAAGGGCGCCCCCTTGGAGGCGCCCTTGCTTTTTGGTCTCCCCAATGGGGAGATGGTCAGTCGGAATTGATCCGCGAACGGAGAATGCCCGAGGGTTTGAAGGTCACCACCCTCCTGGCGTCCAGGGTCAATTCGCTCCCGGTTTGCGGGTTACGGCCCCGCCGGGATTTCTTGTCCTTGATGTTGAACTTGCCGAAACCGCTGAGCAGCAGATCGTCGCCCGAAATCAGCGCAGCCTTGGAGATCGAAAGAAAGGTCTCCACCGATTCCGTTGACTGGGATTTCGTGAGCGAGGGATGCGTTTTGTATACCTGCTGCACCAAATCAGCCTTGGTCAGTGTCATGCGTACCTCCTGGTGCCTCGGGTGAGCGATTAAACCTGTTGTTTGTACAGGTAACGTTACCAACGGTTCTTGTCAACCCGACTTAGGGGAGAAAAGAAAAAGCAGCTTTTCCGGCATATTGTGCCGAGGCCCCGAGTTCTTCCTCGATGCGCAGCAACTGGTTGTATTTGGCCACCCGGTCACTGCGCGAGGGGGCGCCGGTCTTGATCTGTCCGGTGTTCAGGGCCACGGCCAGGTCGGCGATGGTCGCATCCTCGGTTTCCCCGGAACGGTGCGAAATGACCGCCGTGTACCGGGCCCGGTGGGCCATGTCCACCGCGTCCAGGGTCTCGGTCAGGGAGCCGATCTGGTTGAGCTTGATGAGGATGGAGTTGCCGATGTGCTGGGCAATGCCTTTTTTCAGGATGCTCGTGTTGGTGACAAAGATGTCGTCGCCCACCAGCTGGATTTTCCCGCCGAGTTCCCGGGTGAGCAGCTTCCAGCCGTCCCAGTCCGATTCGTCCAGGCCGTCCTCGATGCTGATCAGGGGGTATTTTTTGACCCACTCGCTGTAAAAGGCGATCATCTCTTCGGCACTCTTCTTCGGGCTCTCTTCGGCGTTGAGTACGTACACCTTTTCCTTGGCCGAATAGAATTCGCTCGAGGCGGCGTCGATGCCGATGAAAATATCTTTGCCAGGCGCGTAGCCGGCCTGAACAATCCCTTCGAGGATGGCCTCCATGGCCTCTTCGTTGGAGCGCAGGTTGGGGGCGAAGCCGCCCTCGTCGCCGCCGGCGGTCTGCAGTCCCTTTTTCTTGAGCACGGCCTTGAGCGAGTGGAAGGTTTCCGCACCCATGCGCAGGGCCTCGGCAAAGGATTCGGCCCCGGCCGGCAGGATCATGAACTCCTGGATGTCGACGTTGTTGTCCGCATGGGCGCCGCCGTTGAGGATATTCATCATCGGCACGGGCAGTACCTTGGCGTTGACACCGCCCAGGTAGTTGTAGAGCGGCATCTCCATTTCCATGGCCGAGGCCTTGGCAACGGCCATGGATACGCCGAGGATGGCGTTGGCGCCCAGTTTTTCCTTGTTGGCGGTGTCGTCGAGGGCCAGCATGGTGCTGTCGATGAGCACCTGCCGGGAGGATTCGAAACCGAGCAGGGCCGGGGCGATTACCTCGTTGACGTTGCGCACCGCCTGGAGAACACCCTTGCCGCCGTACCGGCCGCTGTCCCGGTCCCGGAGTTCCAGGGCCTCGCGTGTGCCGGTGGAGGCACCGGAAGGCACCGCCGCCCGGCCGATGGCGCCGGTTTCCAACTGCACCTCCGCCTCGACCGTTGGATTGCCCCGCGAATCAAGTATTTCCCTGGCGACGATTCCGATAATTTCGCTCATGTTCGTTCTCCACTAGTAGACGGTTCGGTATAGGCAGGTGTCAGACGACACTTGCGATTTTGAAGATCGGCAGGTACATCGCCACAACAAGGCCACCAATAAGGCCTCCCAAGAACACCATCATAAACGGTTCGATCATGGCCGTCAAATTCTCCACGGCCTGGTCCACCTCTTCATCATAGAAATCAGCTATTTTCTCCAGCATGGTATCCAGTGCACCCACCGATTCACCGACATTGATCATTTGTACGACCATATTCGGGAAAACACCCGATTCCTCGAGCGGTTCAGCGATGGGACGACCCTCGGCGATACTCTCCGCCACCCGGAACACCGCCCGTTCGATGACCTTGTTGCCCGAGGTCCGGCCGACCACCTGCAGGGAATCGAGGATGGGCACGCCGCTCTGCAGCAGGGTGCTCAGCGTGCGGGTGAACTTCGAGACCGCGACCTTCCGGGTCAGCGGTCCGATGACCGGTGACCAGAGGATCAGGTTGTCGAGTTTCAAACGACCCTTTTCCGTGTTGTAGATGCGTTTCACCACCCAGACGAACAGTACGAGGCCAAGCAGCATGAAGATGAAGTTGGACTTCACGAAGTTGCTCATGTTGACGACCATCTGGGTGGGAACCGGCAGGGTGGAGCCAAAGTCCTGGAACATCTTGTCGAATACCGGCACGACAAAGATGAGGATGACCGCGAGGATGATGATGGAAATGCCCAGACAGATGGCAGGATAGGTCATGGCGCCCTTGATTTTTTTCTGCAGGGCCATGGCTTTTTCCTTGAACGCCGCCAACCGGGAGAGGATGGTGTCGAGAATGCCGCCCAGTTCGCCGGCCTCGATCATGTTGCTGTACAGGCCGTCGAACACCTTGGGATGCTTGCGCATCGAGTCGGCGAGGGTGGTACCGGTTTCCACGTCGTTCTGGATGGCGGTGATCACCTCTTTGAAGGTCGGGTTGGCCTGCTGCTTGCCGAGAATCTGCAGGCACTGCACCAGCGGCAGACCAGCGTCGATCATGGTCGACATCTGCCGGGTGAAGATGACAATATCCTTACCGGTGACCTTGGGTTTGAAGAATTTGACGTTCTCCAGGAGATCCTTTGGTTTCAGCTTGATGGTCGGGTTTTCGATGCGCATGCGCTTGAGTTGCGCGCGGGCCCCGGCCTCGTCGATGGCCTCCACTTCTCCTTTGCGTCGTTCACCAAAGCTGTTTTTTCCTTTCCAGACGTAAATCGGCATAGGGGCACCCGGGGGTTGTGGTCGGTGGGGGGAAGGTTGTGTGATAAGAGGTTGACAGAAAACCCGTTAGCTTTTATAAAGATGAGCTTTTGGGGGCGTCGGACACGAACACGCCGTCATTTCAAAATATTGTATGGAAGATTTTTTCCTGATTCAAGAAAAAGTTTATATTTTTTCAGGAGTTGGCGACATGAAGACAAACACTGCGGCAAAGTTCAGCGACGGGTCGTTTCTGCCGGTCATTGACAAGTGTGAAGGGTGCGGAAGAATCGTCGAGGTGGACGGCAGCAAGTACTGCGACGCTTATATGAACCCCGGGGCAAAGTGGCGTCTGGGTTTCTGTAACCTGGCGACCCATGCCAAGCCCGAGGTGGTCGTCGTCAAGGCCCGGATCAACCCGCTCAAGGCTTCAAAACGGTCCTCGCGCCGCAAGTAAAAGACGGCGGGCCGACTGCGCCTCCGGGGCGGACGCGCAGTGGGTCCGGCCTCGCATGGCGAAAGGTCTCCAGCCTTTTCCCCTCAGCGCAGCCGATCCTCCATGTGGAGGATCGGCTGCGCTGTTTCTTTTCGGTTATTTCCTGCCCACGCCAGTGTAGACAAATCCGGCGGCCTGCATCCGCTGCGGATCGTAGACATTGCGCAGATCGATGAAGACCGGCGCACGCATCCGGCTTTTCAGCCGTTCCAGGTCGAGCGCCCGGTACTGGTTCCATTCCGTCATGAGCACGACACAGTCCGCGCCCTCGGCCGCCTCGTAGGCATTTTTCACGTACTCGATTCCGCCGGGGAGGCATTTCTTCGCCTCCTCCATGCCCTTGGGATCGTGCGCCCGCAGCCTGGCCCCTTTTTCCAGCAGGGCAGGCAGGATGGTCGCCGCCGGGGCATCACGCATGTCATCGGTTTCCGGCTTGAAGGTCAGGCCAAGGACGCCGATGGTCCTGCCGGCTTCCGACCCTCCCAGCATCTCCCTAATTTTCCGGATCATCTTCGCCTTCTGGGCAGCATTGGCCTCCACCGCCGCCTCGACCACGCGCACGCTTTCCCCGTGTTCCTGGACGAGTCGCATCAGCGCCAGGGTATCCTTGGGAAAGCAGGAACCGCCGTAGCCGGGGCCGGGGTGGAGGAATTTACTGCCGATGCGGCCGTCCATGCCGATGGCCCTGGCCAGGTCCACCACGTTGGCGCCAACCGCCTCGCAGACGCTGGCGATTTCGTTGATGAAACTGATTTTCACGGCCAGAAAGGCGTTGGCCGCGTACTTGGTCAGTTCCGCGGTTTCGATGGTGGTGCTGACGATCGGGGTGTCGCGCAGGTACAGGGGTTTGTAGATTTCCTTGAGCACCTGGCCGGCCCTGTCCGAATCCACACCGATGACCACCCGGTCGGGCCGCATGAAATCGCTGATGGCCGCGCCTTCACGCAGGAACTCGGGATTGGAGGCCACGTCGAAATCGGCCTGCGGGCTGGTCTCGCGGATGACCCGCTCGACCTGGCGGGCGGTGCCCACCGGCACGGTGCTCTTGTCCACCACCACCGTGTAGCCCTGCAGATGGACGGCCAATTCCCGCGCGGCCTCGTAAATGTAGGTGAGGTCGGCGTAGCCGTCGCCCCGCCGAGAACTCGGCGTGCCCACGGCGATGAACACCGCCTCCGCCTCGGGAACGGCCGCGGCCAGATCGGTGGTGAACCGCAGGCGACCCTCGTCGGCGTTCTTCTGCACGAGTACGTCGAGCCCGGGTTCGTAGATGGGAATGACGCCCTGCTGCAGGCGGGTGATCTTGTCGGCGACCTTGTCGACGCAGGTCACGGAGTGGCCGAATTCGGCAAAACAGGTGCCGGTGACCAGGCCGACGTAGCCGGTTCCGATCATGGTGATATTCATGCAGTGACTCCTGGTAAGGATCTCGCACCGAACAGGGCGGTGCCGACCCGGACAATGGTGGCCCCTTCCTCGATGGCCACCGGGTAATCATCGGACATGCCCATGGACAGTTCGACGCGGGTGTTGTCCGCAAAAAGGCCCTGTGCGGCCAGTTCGCCGGCCAGTTCGCGGAGCAGGCGGAAATAGGGGCGGCTCTGTTCCGGATCGTCGGCATAGGGCGGCAGGGTCATCAGGCCCGCGAGCCGCAGGCCGGTTTCTTCGCCGATGCTCCGCGCCAGGGCCGCGGTTGCCTCGGGCAGGACACCCGATTTCTGTGGTTCGCGGCCGATGTTCACCTGGATGAGCACACTCAGCTGCCTGTTCAGCGCCCGGGCGTGCCGGTCAAGGGCCAGGGCGAGCTTGCGGCTGTCCACGGTTTCGATCACATCGAACAGCTCCGCCGCCTGCCGGGCCTTGTTGCTCTGCAGGTGACCGGTGTAATGCCAGCACAGGGTGTCGGGCAACTGGGTGATCTTGGCGGCCGCTTCCTGCAGGTAGTTTTCACCGAACACGGTCTGGCCGCAGGCGATTGCCGCGCGGATCCGTTCAACCGGTACCTGCTTGGAGATGGCCACCAGCCGGATGGTTTGCGGATCCCGGCCGGCCCGCTCAGCGGCACGGGCCATGGTGGTGATGATGCCGGCATACTGTTCACAGGGCATGGCGCGCTCCCTCCGGGGGCAGGCGGAACAGCCGGACGGCGTTGGCCGTGGTCGCCCGGGCCACTTCCGAAAGTTCCACCTGTTTCAGTTGAGCCACCATCTGGGCGGTGTGGAGCAGCAGTTTCGGTTCGTTGCGCTTGCCGCGACGGGGAACCGGCGCAAGAAAGGGGCCGTCGGTTTCCAGCAGCAGGTGGTCGAGGTCCGTGGATCGGACCACTTCGCGCAGGTCGGCGGCGTTGTTGAAGGTGACCACCCCGGGGATGGAGACAAGCAGGCCGAGATCGATCACCTCCCGGGCCAGACGGCAGTCGCCGGAAAAACAGTGCATGACCCCGCCCCGGGGCAGCGGGCCGGCCTTGCGGAGCAGGTCGAGACAATCCGCATGGGCCTCGCGGTCGTGGATTACCACCGGCAACTCGAGGGTGCGGGCAAGGCTGAGCTGATTGGCAAAGGCCCTGCGTTGTACCTCGGGTGGCGCGTACTGTTTGACGTAATCGAGCCCGATTTCACCGTAGGCGACCACCTTCGCCTCGGATGCCAGGAGGGCGATACGGTCGAGAGCGGCACCGGTGGCATCGACGGCGTCATGGGGGTGGAAGCCGATGGTGGCATAAACACCGGAGTACCTGTCGGCCAGGGCCACCGCCCGGCGGGAACTCGCCTCGTCGATGCCGATGGTGACGATGCGCCGTACCCCGTGTTCCGCGGCGGAACGGATCACCGCCTCCAGGTCGGCGGCAAAGGATTCCATGTCGAGGTGGCAGTGGGTATCGATCAGTTCGGCGTCCGCCGGCAGTGCCGGCAGTGCCTGTTGCGCCCGCTTCATAGCGACCATTTAGGGGCAAAGGAAAGCGTCGCCGCGGTGCACCGGTTCGGGAAAAGCAGGGTGAACGGCCGTCCGGGATCAACCGGACCCGCGGTGCACCGCAGTGCGCGGTAAAGGTGTGCCTTGGGGAGAATGTTTGTTGACATAACAACCTTGTTTTTCTACAACATGTTGGCCTTGCCCCCGGCCGGCGCGCCGATCGGGGCGGGCGGGAGGCAAGCTATAGTGGTGGCTATTTTCGCCAGCACTGGTATCATCTGCGCGCAGGCGACTCCGGCCGGAAACGACCGGCCCTCAGGGGTTCGGGCCGGCCCCCGGTCGTGGCGCATCACGTTCGCCCGGTCTGTTGAGGGCAACCCCGTGCCGGTAACCGACGGGGCGCGCAGTTGCCGGTCACCTTTTACCAAAACCGGAGGAAGAGTTGCATGAACAAACGTACCCAGATCACATTCCTGACCGTGGCCTTCCTGGCTGTCACCGTGATGCTCGCCGGCTGTTCGTCGATGCGAAAATCCAGGCCCGTCGAGGATGTCGGCGGATTACCGCAGATAGCAAGTTTTGCCGATGACATCAAGGACATCAACGTGCCGTCCGAGCTGGTGTGGGACCGCAAGGGCTCGATGAGCATCAAGACCGAATCCTTCCGCGGCGGCATCTGGCGGTACCATGGGCGGGCGGAAATCCTTTCCCTGAAGGATTACCTGGTCAACTCGATGCGCGACAACAAGTGGAAACTCGTCGGGGAAACGACCTCCAAGGACGTCATGCTCGCCTTCACCAAGCCGAGCCAGACCTGCATGATGGTCATCTCCGACGGCGTGTTCGGCAGGGTGGATCTCACCCTGTACATCTCCATCGACAAAACGGCCGCGGCAGGTATGAATCCTTTTGGCGAACCTGTCAATCAGTAAGTGCCGCCGCTTATGACCGGTCTGCAGGGAAAACGAATCCTCTTCGGCGTGACCGGGTCCATTGCCGCCTACAAGGCGGCCGAGTGGGTCCGGGCCCTGGTCAAGGAAGAGGCGATGGTCAGCGTGGTGCTGACCGAAGCGGCCGAACGGTTCGTTTCGGCCCTGACCTTTGCCGCCCTTTCCGGCAACCCGGTGTACCGGGACCTGTTCGACGAGGCGCCGGACCGGGTCATGGCGCACATCAACCTGTCGCGTGAGCACGATGTCATCGTCGTGGCGCCGGCCACGGCGCAGACCATGGCCCGGCTCGCCGGCGGCATGGCGGACAACCTGCTCGCCTCGGTCATTCTGGCCGCGCGTATTCCCGTGCTTGTCTGTCCGGCAATGAATTCCGCCATGCTGGCGCACCCCGCCACCCAGGAGAACATCACCCGGCTGCGTGGCTTCGGCTATTCCCTGGTGGAACCGGCCAGCGGCGCACTGGCCTGCGGTGAGAGCGGGGCAGGGCGCCTGGTCGACTGGGAGGTCGGCCGCGAGGCCCTGCTCGGGCTGTTCGCGCCGCAGGACCTGCAGGACCGGCGCGTGCTGATCACCGCCGGTCCGACGCGGGAGCCCATTGACCCGGCACGCTACATCAGCAACCGCTCGAGCGGCAGGATGGGGTACGCCCTGGCGCGCACCGCGCGCCGCCGGGGCGCAGCCGTGACTCTGGTCAGCGGCCCGGTCAGCCTGCCCGCACCGCCCGGCGTCGAGGTCCTCCGGGTGACCACCGCGGCGGAGATGGCCGCCGTGGTCGCCGATCAGGCGGATACGGCCCACATCATCGTCAAGTCGGCGGCTGTGGCCGATTTCCGGCCGGCAGCCTACCAGGAGCAGAAGATCAAGAAGCGTCAGGCTGAAATGCAGCTCGAGCTGGTGAAAAACACCGACATCCTCCTCGAACTGGGGCGAAATCGGCGTCCCGGCCAGTTGCTGGTCGGCTTTGCCGCGGAAAGCGGCAATCATGAAACCGAGGGGCGTCGCAAACTGACCGAGAAGAATCTGGACCTGATCGTGGTCAACGACATCCTCGGCACGCAGACCGGATTTGATGTGGAAACCAACCAGGTGACCCTGATCGACCGGGCCGGCAGCCTGGTGCTGCCCCTGCTGAGCAAGGAGGCCACCGCGGACCGTATCTGGGACAAGGTCGTCACCCTGCTCGGAGCGGCGGCATGACCCGGGGCGGCCCGGGGTGTCCGGAGTGACGGCGATGGAAATCAGTCGATCGGAACAGAAGCGCAGGGTCCAGGAGGTGGGAAAGCTGGTCGTTGAACTGGCCGGGCTGCCGCCTGCGGTCCTCTCGAGCGCCCCGTGCGGCGAGGAGATCAGGGCCTTGCTGAAAACGGCCGCCACCCTCTCCGGCGGCGCCCGCCAGCGCCACCTCAAATATCTCACCAAGCTGCTCAAGACCGAACCGCTGGATGAACTCTACGCCTATATCAGCCGGCACAGGGGAAAGGGACTGACTGAACGGAAGCAGTTCCGCGAGTTGGAACAGTACCGCGACGCGCTCATCAACGAGGCCATCGAGGAACAGCGTCACTGCGCGGCCATGCAGGTTGACTGGGAAGAGCACTGGCACAGCCGCACCCTGGTCGAACTGGCCGAAAAGATGCCTGAGATCGATGTCCCCGCCCTGACCCGGCTCGCCTCGCTCTTTGCCCGCACCCGCAACCCGCGCCACAGCCGGGAAATCTTCCGCTCCCTGCGTGCCGCCCTGGAGCAGCATCAGCGCGCCAACACAGCCGGGCGGTAGCACGTACCGCCCGGCCCGGGAAAAGAACGCCGTCGCAGCGCCCGGCCGTTGTCACTCCGCCTTTTTCATCCTCCGTGCATAGCCTGCCGCTTCCATGCCGGCAACGCATCCCTCGCCCACGGCCTTGGCCATCTGGTAGGGAGGGCCGACAATATCTCCGGCGGCAAAGATGCCGGGGATGTTCGTCTCCTGTTTTTTGTTCGTGGCAATGTATTTGAACGATTCGGAGTCGAGCTGCACGCCGATCTGGGTGGCGAGTTCCAGCGCACCCTTGGAGCCCAGTTCGATGAACAACCCCTCGGTGTCCAGCGTGCGGCCGTCGGCCAGGGCCACCGAGGTTACGGCCCGCTCACCGTTGACCTGCTTGACGGTGCTGCTGATGCATTCGACCTGGCTGGTCTTGAGCCGTTCCGCCAACTCCGGGGAAACGTCGAGTCGTTCGCTGACCAGGTAGACCTTGGCGGCATAGTCGAGCATGGTCAGGGCGCCGTCCACGGCCGCGCTCCGGTCGCCCGTGATGGTGACCACCGCGTTGCGGAAAAAGTTGGCATCGCAGTCCACGCAGTAGCTGACGCCGCGGCCCAGCAGTTCCTTTTCGCCCGGAACGTTGAGCTTCTTTTTGGCAACACCCATGGAAAAAATGAGGGCGCTGGCGACCACGCTCCGGCCGCTTTCGAGTTCCAGGTGGAACAGGTCGTCGACCCGAACGATTTTGAGTACATCCTCGCTTGCGATCTCGGTGCCGAAGCCCCGGGCCTGCTCCAGCCCGGTTTGCAGCAGTTCGGCACCAAGGGTGACCCCGGGGACAAAGGCATAGTTTTCGATGTGTGCGCCATACAGGGCCGAGTTTTCGATACGCCCCAGCATGAGCACGCGGATCTTTCTCCTGGCGGCGTGAATCGCGGCCTGGATTCCGGCCGGGCCGGCACCGATAATGACCACATCAAAGGTCGTTTCTGCCATGTTGCTCTCCTTGGTGCTTGTCTGTCAAAAAAACGCGGTCCGTTCAGTGGCGACGCGTAGGATACTCGAAATATTCCAATATTTGTACACCATCTCCAGATCGGGGTCGACAGAATAATTTCTTTTGTATATCCTTCACGGCTGATGTAAAAGGTGCCCCGATGCCTGCGGCGGTGCCATCCGCAACGGTCGTGCGAGCAGTCGTTACCCGGTGAGGGGCGATTGCTTGGGCAGTCGTGAGGCGGATGGCAGCCGCGGGGAGAGGGGCCTGTTTGCGACCGGGCGACGGTAACAGGAAACAGAACAGGTCGACCGGCGGATGCCGGCCGGCCGGAGCAGAACACAACAGGACGGTAGCTCGTGGAATTGTCAATTTTTGCAATGATGGCCAACGCCGGCCTGGTGGTCAAGCTGGTCATGATCACCCTGTGCATCTTTTCCCTGGTCTCGTGGACCATCGTCATCATGAAGCACCTCATGTTCCGCAAGGCGAAAAACGCCTCGCTGGATTTCCTGGATGCCTTCTGGGACAGCAAGACCCTGAACGAGGCCTACGATTCGGCCCGGGAGCACGCGCTCAGCCCGGAGGCGACCGTGTTCGTGGCCGGGTACAACGAACTGAAAAAGATCAGTGCCGCCCGCAGCAGCGGTACCCCGCCGGCCACCCTGGAGATGCAGTTGGCCACCATGGACAACCTCAAGCGGGCCGTGCGCAAGGCGCAGTTCCTCGAATCCGACCGCATGGCCCGGTCCATCTCCTTTCTCGCCACCACCGGCAGCGCCACCCCGTTCATCGGCCTGTTCGGCACGGTCTGGGGCATCATGACCTCGTTCCAGGACATCGGCCAGCGTGGTTCGGCCTCGCTGGCCGTTGTCGCCCCGGGTATCTCCGAGGCGCTGGTGGCCACGGCCATCGGTCTCGCCGCGGCCATCCCGGCGGTCATCTTTTATAATTACTACTCGAACAAGCTGGCCGAAGTCGAATCGAACGTCGAGAGCTTCAGCACCGATTTCATCAACCTGATCGAGCGGGATATCCTCACCAGGACATGAACCCATGGGGCCGATAGGAAACAACAAGGGCAAGCGTGCCTTCGTCGCCGAGATCAATGTTACACCGCTGGTCGATGTCATGCTGGTGCTGCTCATCATTTTCATGGTGACCGCGCCGATGATGAC
This sequence comes from uncultured Desulfobulbus sp., assembly GCA_964567725.1. Classification (GTDB taxonomy): domain Bacteria; phylum Desulfobacterota; class Desulfobulbia; order Desulfobulbales; family Desulfobulbaceae; genus Desulfobulbus. The sequence goes on from CAZMNU010000020.1 coordinate 21,303, forward strand.
CCAGGGGCTGGAAGTCGATCTGCCCGAGGCGACCACCAAGGCCCTCAAGCAGCAGGAAGAGCCGCTCGTGGTCACCATTCGCAAGGAAGGGGACGTGTACCTGAAGAAGGAGCCGTTTACCTCCGAGGCCCTGCTGACCGAGTTGGCCGCCCTGCCGGTGGAGCAGAAGAAGGAGGGGATTTACCTCCGGGCCGACAAGAACGTGCCTTACGGCGTGGTGACCTCGACCATGGCGGCCATCCACCGGGCGGGGTTCGACAAGATTGGCATGATCACCGTGCCGGCGGAGAAGGACAAGTAAGGCGCCTGGTTGCCGAGCCGTGTATTCCACCGAGTCAGATTTTTACCTCCGCCAGCGGCAGGAGGACCGGCGCTGGGGCATCGCCGCCGCGGTAGCGGTTTCCCTGCATGCAGCCGTTGTGCTGCTGGTCCTCTTTTCTCCCTCCCTGTTCGCCACCAAGCCCATCGTTGAAGAGGTCGTTTCCGTGAGCCTGGTGTCCATGGGCGACGCGGGTGAGGCCGCCCCACCTGCCGCAGCAACTCCGCCGGCGCCGCCGGCCCAGCCCGCGGCGGTGAAAAAGGCCACGCCGCCACCCCCGCCGCCGAAACCGGAACCCGAGCCGGAACCTCAGCCTGAACCCGAACCCCCGCCCGAGCCCGCCGCGCCGCCCGAGCCGGTGCCGCCTCCCCCGCCGCCGAAGACCCAGGTGCCGGTGGCCCCGGAAACGGCCCCGCCCGAACCTGTGCCGACCAGGGAGGCGATCTCGCTGGCCCCGGAGAAACGGAAGATCAAGGTGGCCAAGGACACCCGCCTGGACGAGGACAGGGCGCGGGAGCGCGAGGTCCAGGAGAAAAAGAAAGCCGAGCAGGAACTGCAGAAGAAGATGCAGGAACTGCAGCAGGTCGCCAAAAAGAGGCAGCAGGAGGAGCGCGAACTGGAACGCAAGCTGCAGGAACGGCAGCGCGAGGCCGAGCGCAAGCAGGCCATCCGCCGCGAGGAGGAGCGCAAGCGGGCCGCCGCCCAGGCGCGGCTCGAGCAGATTCGCGCCGAGGCCGAGGCCCGGGCCGCGGCTGAAGAGGCGAGGCAGCTCGCGGCCGAGGCGCGGGCCGCGCAGGCGGCCCTGGCCAGGACCCGGGCCGATGCCGCCGCCAAGGCCGCGGCCATGCAGAGCGCCGCCACCAACACCACTGCCGGTCGCCAGGGGGCCCAGTCCATGGTTGAACAAACCTATTGGGGCCGAGTGGCGGAACGGGTCAGGAACAAATGGGCATTGCCCGAGATGCGCTCCTGGGACGCCACCCTGCTGGCCCAGGTGATCATTACCATCAACCGCAACGGTGATGTGGTCAACATCGAGTTCGAACGCAGGTCCCGCGATCCGCTGTTCGATCAGCTGGTCGAAAAAACGATTCGCAGCGCTGCGCCCATGCCGCCTTTTCCGGCACTGATGCAGCAGGACACCACGGAGGTGGGCTTCAAATTCAAGCCGGGTGAACTTGGCAATATGTAAGAGATCGTGTATATAAGTGAAGCCGCTCCGGCCCATGATAAAATTCAGACAGATTTCCAACGGATTATGAAGCGACAAAACAGACTCGCAGTGATACTGACACTGGTGGTGAGCGTTCTTTTCGTGACCCTGGCGCGGGAGAGTGCCGCGGAACGGGCCTATTTCGATATTACCGCTGCCAATGTGCGCAAAATCATGGTGGCCGTGCCCACCTTCGCCGGTGGCGCCGCCGGCCAGCAGGGCCAGGCCGTTGCCCAACTGCTCACCAAGGGCCTCGAACTGCACGGGTTCATCGCGGTCATCGACCCGGCCCGTTTCGGCGGATCACGCGAGGCCGACTGGAAGTCCCTAGGCGCCGATTACGTGGTCATGGGCCAAATCGTCGGTGACCCGGCCGGCTTGGCCATCGAGGGCCAGATCCTCGACGTGGCCAGCAACCAGTTGCTGGCCGGCCGCCGCTTCAAGGGCACCTCCTCCCAGTGGGAGGACATGACCCTGCGCCTGTGTGACGGCCTGATCGAGGACTTCACCGGTGAGGCAGGCGTTTCCCGCACCTCCATGGCCCTGATCTCCGACGGCACCGGCCGCAAGGAGGTCTACGTGACCGATATCCTTGGCCGCCACCCGCGCCAGATCACCCGCCACAACGCCCTGTGCGTGTCGCCCCGCTTTTCCCCGGACGGCAACTTCCTCGCCTATTCCACCTACCATCGCGGCAACCAGGACCTCTATATCACCGATCTGCGCCAGAACAAGACCACCAGCGCCCTGTCCCGCCGCAAGGGACTCAACCTGGCGCCCGCCTTCGCCAACGATGGCCGCACCATGGTGGTCACCCTGAGCAAGGGCGGCACCCCGGACCTGTATACGATCGACCGCAAGGGCAACATCATCGAACAGCTGACCTCGCATGCCGGGATCAACGTTTCCCCCTCCTTTTCGCCGGACGGCCAGTCCATGGCCTTTGTCTCCGACCGCAGCGGCAAGCCCAACGTCTATGTGATGAACATGGCCAGCCGGCAGGTGCAGCGGCTGACCTTCAAGAATTCCGAGAACAGTGAGCCGGCCTGGTCGCCCAAGGGCGACGAGATCGCCTTCACCGGGCTGCAGGGCGGCACCTATCAGCTGTTCGTCATGGACCGCAATGGCGGCAACGTGCGCCAGCTGACCTCCGGCGGCAACTACGAGTCGCCCACCTGGGCGCCGGACGGCAGGTTGATCGCGGTGACCAGGAAAGGCGGCGGCAGTTCCAAGGTCTGTGTGGTCAGCAAGAACGGCAAGGATGTGCGCACCCTGTTCAACTTCAAGGGCAACCAATCCTATCCGCAGTGGTCCAAGCGGCTGCCCTGACCACAACCGGCAACTGCCGGCCAATGCGCTCCGAAACCGAAGGGTTGTCCCGGAGACAAACACACGCAAGACTAATGCACCCGTCACCGGGTCGATGAGAAAACGAGGGTCTGCTATGAAAACCATGAAAACCATCACCGTTGCCGGCTGTTCGCTGCTGCTGCTGACGCAGTGCGCCTCCCAGGACGATATGCGCGACCTGCAGTACCAGTTGCGCGCGGTCAATCAGAAGGTCGAGGATGTGCGCAATAACGCGGTCGACCAGATGCAGAAGCGCCAGGCCAGTTCGGTCAGCAAGATCGACCAGGTCGAGGGTGAGACCCTGCGCATTCGATCCTACATCGAGGAGAACACTGCCCAGACCACCCAGTTCCGTGACGAAACCAGGGAAAACATCGCCGGCCTGCAGACCTCGCTTGCCGCCCTGCGGACCGAGCAGGACAGCAAACTGGCCGAGATGAACCAGAAGATCGCCATTCTCGAGGAAAAGATCACCCAGGTGACGGAGAGCTTCAGCAAGGCCCAGCAGGCGCGGATCAACGAGGCCGAGAAACGCGCCCTCGAGGCGGCGAGAAAGGCCGAGGCCGCCCGCCAGAAGGCTGCTTCAGCCACGGCCGCCTCCAGCGCCACGACGAGCCGGCCGGTCCGGGTCAGCCCGAGTACCACCAAGACCCGGGTGGCCACCGCCGCCCCGGCGCCAGCCGCCACCGTGAACAGACCGGCCGCCACCCCGGCTAGGGCCACCACTGCACCGGCAAGGGCGACCACGGCCCCTGCGGCGACAGCCCCGGCGGCCACCTCGGCCGCTGCCTCGCCGCCGCCGAAACCGGCCCCAGCCCCCGAGAAAACAGCGGCCAGCGCCCCGGCGGCCACCTCCTCCGACCCGTTTTCCCAGGCCATGGGCCAGTACAAGGGCAAGAACTACAAGGATGCCTACAAGGGGTTCGAACAGTCCCTTTCCGCCAATCCCAACGGTTCACAGGCTGCCAAATCCCTGTTCTACATGGGTGAGAGCCTCTACAATCAGGGCGAGTACGACCTGGCCATCCTGGATTACCAGAAGGTGATCTCCAATCACAGCTCCGACCCCCTGGCCGCCAACGCCCTGCTCAAGCAGGGCATGTCCTTCGAGAAGCTGACCGACCACGAGACCGCCAAGATCATCTACAAAAAGCTGATCAGCGACCACGGCAGCAGTCCGGAAGCGTCCCAGGCCAAGGAGCGGCTGGGCAAACTGTAAGCAGCGACCCCTTGGGCGGGCCGGCAAAACAGCGACTGGACCGGCTGCTGGTCGAACGGGGCCTGGCGGACACCCTCGAGCAGGCCGTCGGGCTGATCGGTGGGGGCCGGGTGCAGGTGGACGGTCGGCCCTGTGACAAGGCCGGCTGTGCGGTGGCGGTCGAAGCGGCCATCACGGTCAGGCCGGGGCGGCGCTACGTGAGTCGCGGCGGCGAAAAACTCGAGGCCGGTCTGCTGGCCCTGCAGGTCGATCCGGCAGGTCTGACCTGCGCCGATATCGGCTGCTCCACCGGCGGGTTCACCGATTGCCTGCTGCAGTTCGGCGCAACGCGAGTGTACAGCGTCGATGTGGGCTACGGCCTGCTCGACTGGAAGCTCCGCCAGGACCCGCGGGTGGTGGTCCTTGAACGGACCAATGCCCGCCACCTGAGCGCGGCCCACATCCCCGAGCCCCTCGACCTGGCCGTTATCGACGCCTCCTTTATCTCGCTCGCCCCGCTCTTCCCGCCGCTGTTGCCCCTGTTCTATGCCACCGTCCGTATCCTGGCCCTGGTCAAACCGCAGTTCCAACTGCCCCGGGAAAGCATCGGCCCGGGCGGGATTGTCAGCGACGCGGCCCTGCATGACCAGGCGCTGGCCATGGTGCGTGGGTTCGGCGCGCAACACGACCTGACCTGCGCCGGGGTGGTCGCCTCGCCGATCCGCGGGGCCAAGGGCAACCAGGAATTTCTCATGCTGCTCACCGGTCCTGGACCGGCCGCGCGGCAGTGATCGGCAAACGAAACCTCAAAGAGAGTGTGACATGAAAAAAATCCTGCACTTCCTCGCGTTCGGCGTGTTCGTACCGGCCTGCCTTGCCGGCGGTGCCGCCGCCGCCGAGTACCTGAGCGTGGCCCGGGACGGCGTCAACCTGCGTTCCGGTCCCGCCACCACCAGTGAGGTCCTCTACCAGCTGCCGGCCGGGTATCCGCTGCAGGTGCTGGGACAGGAAGGTCAGTGGTACAAGGTCAGCGATTACGAGGGCGACAAGGGCTATATCCAGGCCTCGGTGGTCAACAAGACCCCCCATGTGATCGTCAAGGCCAAAGAGTGCAACGTCCGCAGCGGCCCGACCACCAAGGATCCGGTGGTGGGCAAGAGCGTGCGCGAAGTGATCTTCGTCAAGGTCGAGCAGAAGGGGGACTGGGTCAAGGTCAGCCACCCGGATCTCACCGGCTGGGTGCACAAGGACCTGGTCTGGCCGTAAGCGGCGTTCATCGCCGCCGTTGCCTCCTCGCCACTTCAGTCGCGAAATCCACCGGCAGCCGCACCTCTGCCCCGGCCTTGTTGCGGAACAGCAGGTAGCGCTGCCGGAGCCCGAACAGGAACAGGTCCCGGGTGATGGCCACGTCCCGGCGGCAATAGTCGGTCAGCCTGGCCATCTCACCCTGCTGGAACCAGCGCAGGGCAAGCAGGCCGTCACCTGTTTTTCGGATTCGCAGGGTCTGCTCTGCCAGTCGGTCCAGGCTGAGCCGGTAGCCCAGCCGACCGGTGATCGCCTCGAGGATGTCGAACGAGGGGAGGGTGCCCAGGTCCCGGCCGGTGTACCGGGACAGCACCCGGTTGTCGAACCGCTTGTTATTGAAGCCGATCACCAGGTCCAGGTCGAACAGCCGCTCGATCATCCGCCCGATGTTGTCCTCGGTGTAGGCGGTGAACCGCTCACCGTCGTTTTCGTAGAGCACCGCCACGCTCACCCGCATCAACTCCGCCCGGTGCCAGCCGCCTACCTCCTGGGCGGACCGCTGCGTCTCCACATCAAACACCCCGTACCGCGTCGGCAGACCGGGTTCCCCTGTCGGAACCGGTTGCTTTGCCGTGCCTGCAGAGGCCGGCGCGGCCATCCGCCGCGCTGTCGCTGCCGCCACGGCCCGCGGCCGCTCCGCCGGTGGCTTGCCGGCCGAGAGTTGGTCGAGGACGAACAGGCAGGCCTCCTTGTCAATGGGCCGGTTGCCGGAGCCGCACCTGGGCGAGTGGACGCAGGAGGGGCAGCCCAGCTCGCATTCGCAGGCGGCCACCGCCCGCCGGGTCTGATCGAGCAGTCCATGGATGCAGGCAAAGGCGCGGGCGGTGAGGCCCATGCCGCCGGTGTAGCCGTCGTAGACGAACACCGCCGCACTGCCCGCCTGCTCGTGCCAGGGGTGGGAGATGCCGCCGAGATCGCCCCGGTCGCAGAGGACCACCAGCGGCATCAGGCCGATCAGGGCGTGCTCCATGGCGTGGATGCCGCCCATGAAGTGCAGCCGGGCCGCCTCGGCCTGCACGCGGATACGGTCCGGCACCTCCACCCACAACCCTTCGGTCTCGAACACCTGCGGCGGCAGGTCGAGGGCAACCCGGGCGAGTACGTGCAGACTGCCGGTGGCCACCCGCTGGTAGCCGGTGATCCGCTCCGTGACCCGCAGGGTGCCGAAGTGCACCCGGGTCGATCCATACGCGACGCTGGCTTTTACCCGCAGAATTTCCGTGGTTTTCTCACTCAGGGCACGGGTGAAGTAGGGCGGCTGCACCGGGCTGACGAGGATTTCGCGGGCATCCAGGTCCAGGCTGTCCACATGGAAGGTGCGGGCCATGTGCAGGTAAATGGCGCCGGGGTGGCAGTCGCGCAGCACCCGGCCGCCGTCGATGGTGCCGATCAGGGCGCGCGCCGGCTGCTCGCGGATGGCAAAGGAGGGACCGCCGCCGCGCAGGTTGACGTGCCGCTGCGGCCGGAGCTGCGGGGAAAACCAGGTGGTGCCGTCGGCGGACTGCAGCAGGTGCAGCTCGTCGGTCAGGCGGTGCAGGACCGCCTCTGCCCCGGGGGATTGCAGCAGCGGCTCGCCCGCGGTCAGCGGCAGTTCCGCCGCGGCGCAGACCAGCTGGCTGCCGGCGATGTACGGGTTGTCCGGGTTCATGGTCACCGGCTCCACCGGCCGGCTGAAGAAGTCCTCCGGGTTGCGCATGAAGTGCTGGTCCAGGGCGTCCTCGTGGCCGATGAGCACCACCAGCGATTCCCGCTGCTGCCGGCCAACCCGGCCGGCCCGCTGCCAGGTGGCCATCATCGAGCCCGGGTAGCCGACCAGCAGACAGAGGTCCAGGTGGCCGATGTCGATGCCCAGTTCCAGGGCCGAGGTGGAGATCACCCCCAGCAGGCTGCCCGCAGCGAGGCGCGCCTCGATCTGCCGCCGCTCCTCGGGCAGGAACCCGGAGCGGTACGAGGCGACCAGGTGCTGTCGTTCCTTGAGCCGCTGCCCGGTCCAGATGGTGATCAGCTCGGTCATCCGGCGCGACTGGCAGTAGACGATGGTGCGCAGGCCGCGGCTGACCGCGGCCTCGAGCATCAGGGTAGCGGTGGTGGCGGCCGAATCGAGCGGGTTGATGAGCAGCACGTGGCGCGCCGACCGCCCGGCCCCGGAACGGGTGATTTCGCCTGCGGGCGCGTCGATGAGCAGGCGGGCGTGCTCGCCCGGGTTGCCGATGGTGGCCGAGGCGAGCACAAAGGTCGGATCCGCGCCGTAGAGGGCGCAGATGCGCTTGAGCCGCCGCAGTACCCAGGCCACGTGGCTGCCGAACACGCCGCGATAGGTGTGCACCTCGTCGATGACCACATAGCGCAGGCCCGCGAAAAAATGACCCCACTTGGCATGGTGGGGAAGCAGGCCGAGGTGGAGCATGTCCGGGTTGGTGATGAGCACCGGCGGCGGCAGTTCGCGAATCTTCCGGCGCCGGTAGTCGGTGGTGTCACCGTCATAGATGGCCGCCGGCGCGGGATGAGGCCGCGCCGCCTCCGGCAGCAGGCGCCACAACTGCTCCAGGGTCTTCAGCTGGTCCTGGGCGAGCGCCTTGAGCGGGAACAGGCAGAGGGCCCGGCTGTCCGGGTCGTTCAGACAGGCCTGCAGGATGGGCAGGGTGTAGATGAAGCTCTTGCCCGAGGCCGTGGGCGTGGCCACCACCGTGTGCCGGCCGGCGAGGATGGCTTCGATGGCCGCGTGCTGGTGGGCGTGGAGATGGTCGATGCCCAGGGTCCGCAGGAGTTGCCGCAGTTCCGGGGCCAGCAGGTCGGTCGGGGCCTCCTCCGCGGCCGCGGCCGGAAAAATCCGGTGAGCCACCACCTGCGGGCCGAACCGGCTCGATCCCTTGAGCGCGGCCACGTACTCCGCCACCGAGCCGCGGGTGTCGGCGGGGTGTTCAGGGCTGTGCATTAGCGTTTGTCATTTCAGCAAAAAAAAATTATCATCGCCGCCACCGTCGGCCGGAATTGCCTGTGCCGCGGCGCTTTCGGCGGCCATGTGACAGTGGCGCCGACCGGGGCGGGCAATGGCCGGATCAATCGTGTGCAACAGGAGGCAGCAATGACAACCATAGCAATCCTGGGACCGGAGCACTCCCAGTCCTGGCAGGCTGCCGCGCAGTTCGCCCCGGCTGCGGCGATCCGCGCCTACCCGCACGTCCGCGACCTGCTCGCCGCCTTTGACGCCCACCTGGCCGACTACGCCATCCTGCCGGTCTATAATACCCGCGAGGGAGAAAAGAAACAGTCCTTCCGCCTGTTCGACCAGATCCGAACGGGCTTCTGGATCGACAACATCCTCCTCCAGGGCAACCTCTCCCTCGGGGTTTTCGACGAGGGCACCACCATCGGCGACCTGCAGCTGCTCATCGGCCAGCGCGAGGTGTTCATCCAGTGCGAGGAGTTCATCGAGGAGCGGATGCCCGGCATCACCGAGATGAGCGTCCAGGACGTGGCCCGGTCCGTGGCCGATATCCGCGCAAGCGGCGACACCGCGAACCGGGCGGTGATCGACAACGCCGACACCCTCACCGCGCTCGGTCTGCGCGTGATCGAGCGCGAACTGGCGCCGCACAACCGCACCCGTTACGCGGTGCTCGGCCACGCGCTCGCCGAGGCCACCGGCTACGACGCCACCACCCTGATCACCGAGCCCCTGGACGACCGGGTGGGCCTGCTCGTCGACATCCTCGGCGAGTTCTCCCGGCGCGGCATCAGCATCATCGACATGCGCGCCGAAAACGATATCAAGACCCAGAAACTGCGCATCTACCTGGAGGCCGAGGGCCATATCCGCAACGCGGCCCTGGCCAGCGCCATCGAGCACATCGAGTCACGGGTGATCCAGCAGCGGGGCGTGATCCGCGTGCTCGGCAGCTTTCCCCGGGTGGACATGCGCACCAAGCACATCCGCTCCTTCGGCTTCATCGGCACCGGCGACATGAGCCGCTGGTTCGCCCGGCGGCTGGAGAGCGAGGGCTACGAGGTGCAGCTCACCGGCCGCAGCACCGCCCTGCGGCCCGAGGAGATGATTCCCCGGGTGGATGTGGTGGTGGTCTGCGTGCCCATCTCGGTCACCTCGGAGACGGTGCGCCGCTACGGGCCGCTGCTCGCCCCGGGCAAGGCCCTCATTCTGCTCGCCGGCGAGTCGGAGCAGACCATCGCCAGCGCGCTCGCGGCCACCAACGAGGCGGTGGAGGTGATGCTCGTGCACAACCTCTGGGGGCCGCAGGCGGCCACCATGAAGGACAAGAACGCGATCGTCGTGCGCACCTCGCGCAGCGGCATGTTCTGCAGCGAATTCGAGGCGTTCCTCTACAAGCACGGCGCCGATATCTGCCACGACTCGCCCTCCAAGCATGACCTGCTCATGGGCATCGGCCAGAAACTGCCCACGGTCATCTCCGTGGCCCTGGCCATGACCCTCAATGAAAACCGCATCACCAGCGAGGATATCGCCAGCCACTGCACCCTGACCTCGCTCTACCCGATCCTCGCCATGTCGCGCGTCCACTCGCAGAATCCGCGTACCTACGCCGAGATCATGTCCACCGCGGGCGACAGCCGCAAGATCGTGATCGATTTCGCCCGCAACCTGGACACGGTCATGCGCATGGCCGACGCCGCCGCCATCGCCGAGTTGGCCACCCTCATCGACGGCAACGCCGAACACCTCTCCGAATCGTTCCTCAAGGCCCGCATGGAGCAGGCCAAGGCCGTGGACGAGGTGCTCGGCCGGATGATCTGAGCGACAGCCGCTTGACCGCGGGCAGGGCAGTGGTTAGCGTGAGGCCCATGGACAACAAACGCGGAAAGAAACTGCTGCTGCTCGCCCTGTTCGCTGCCTGGTGCGCTCTTCTGCTCTTTCGTCCCGGTGTCGGCACCGGCCCCGGCTGACTCAGCCTTTCCGCACCGCCGGTCGGCGGCCCTCCCTGTCCCCTGCCGCAGTCGGCAGCGCCAACTCAACCGTGAGGAAACACGAACACCATGCTGTCCACCGTCCTGCAATACCTCGAAGAGAAACACTGCTGTCCGCACTGCAGCGGCGATCTGACCCTCTGCCACTCCCCCTCGGTCCACGTCGGTGACGGTCTCGGCTGGGGCTCGGAGTACCTGTTCATTTGCCTGAACGATTCCTGCCCGCTGTTCGTCAAGGGCTGGGACTACATCGCCAACCAGTACGGCCACGTGGGCTCCTACCGTTACATGGAGGTGCCCAATTCCAAGGAAAGCTACAACATGATGGTGGTCGGCAAGGAGGCCTTCACCGGCAGCATCGTCGATATCGAGGCCCTCAAGCGGCAGAATGTGCGCTACCAGCGCCAGCAGGAGGCCCTGGCCGCCCTGGATACCTGCGTGGCCGAGAAGCGGCTCGAGCCGGTGCTGACCCTGCTGCTCGACGAGTCGGTGCGCATCGACGACCGCAAACGGGCAGTGGCCCTGATCGGGCCGCTCAACGATCTGGCCTGCGTCGAGCCGCTGCGCAGTCACACCTTCCGGGATCCCCACCTGGAGCAGGAGGTCAACCTGGCTATCGGCAAAGTGCTGGCCAACCATTTCCTCAAGGAATGCCCCTACTGCGCCGAGTTGATCAAGTCCCGGGCCTCGGTCTGCAAGCACTGCCAGCGGGAACTGTCCGCCTGATTTCCCCTTGCGGAAAAAACAGGGGGCGGGTATAAAAGCCCTCGCGTTTGCGTGGTGAGCGTAGCTCAGCTGGTGGCAGCACCGGGTTGTGGCCTCGGAGGTCGTGGGTTCAAGTCCCATCGCTCACCCCACGAAAAATTAAGGCGGTTCAAGCATTTTGCTTGAGCCGCCTTTTTTGGTTGGTTTTCTTCTGCCCTTGCCTGACCCCACTTTTACAGCGGGGAGAACGCTAGACCCTCCCTTGGGGCGCCGCCCCCCCCACGCCCTCGGCGAAAATCTCCCGCAGGCCTTCTTGCCTCAGCGTCAAACTAACCCCATCTGTTTTTTCCAGTCTTGATGGCATCGTAAAAAGTGCTTTTGCTTAACTGGCCAATTTTACACGCAAAAAC
>CAZMNU010000021.1:0-30514 GCA_964567725.1 uncultured Desulfobulbus sp.
TGGCGAGGAACTCGCGGATCAGGCGGATGATCTCCACCCGTTTGCGGAAGGTGTCACGCACCTCGGGGTTGACGATCAGGTCCAGGTAGCGCTGGCGGTAGCGGGTCTCCACGTCGGTGAGCCCGTGGAACTTTTCCGGCAGGGGCCGCAGCGACTTGGTGATCATCTGCAGGCGGGTGGCCTCCACGCTCAACTCGCCGGTCTTGGTCTTGAACAGGCTGCCCTCGACGCCGACGATGTCACCCACGTCCCATTTCTTGAACAGGTTGTAGACGGTCTCGCCGAGCAGGTCGCGGCGGGCGTACACCTGGATGCGGTGCTCCGCGTCCTGCAGGTGAAAGAAGGCGGCCTTACCGAAGCGGCGCATGGCCATCACCCGGCCGGCGATGCGGAAACGGCGGCCCGACTCGTCGTGGGCCTCGGCGGCGAGCGGTGCGCCCAGGGGCAGGAGGTCGCCGATGGGCTGGGGGGCCTTGAAGGTGTTGCTGAACAGGCGGACGCCGGCCTCGGCCAGGGACTGGGCCTTTTCGCGGCGCTGCTGGAGAAGATTGCTCGTGGTTTCCATCCGGTTTCTGTGCGGTCTTGGGGAACGATCGGGGCGGCGGGCCCGCGGATCAGGGAACTGGACCACTGCCCGGTCAGGGGCGCGGTCAGCGCTGAACAGACGGGGCAGGATAGTGTCGCCGGCCGGTACTGTCAATTCCTTTCAAGGAGGGCCACGGATTCCACGTGGTGGGTCTGCGGGAACAGGTCCACCGGGATCACCCGCACCAGGTGCCAGCCCCGGTCGACGAGCAGGCGCAGGTCGCGGGCATGGGTGGCCGGGTCGCAGCTGATGCTGAGGATCTGCTCCGGGCCGAGTTCGGGCAAGAGCGCGGTGGCCTTGCCCAGCCCCTGGCGCGGCGGGTCGAGGAGGACGACCGCAAACCGGGCGCCGCGGTTGGTGAGCCGGCGCAGCTGGTGGCCGACGTCACCTTCGAGGAAGCGGCTGCGCTCGAGGCCGCTTTCCCGGCAGTTGGCCGCGGCGTGGCCGAGACTGTGCGGGTTGTGCTCGATGCCGGTCACCCGGGCGCCGAGGAGGCCGAGCGGCACCGAGAAGTTGCCCATGCCGGAGAACAGGTCGAGCGCCGGGAACTGCTGTTCGCGGGGGGGCAGCAGGCCGAGGGCGAGGGCGACCAGCCGTTCGTTCTGCACCGGGTTGACCTGGAAGAAGCAGCGGTGGTCCCAGGTGAGGGTGTAGCGCCGGCCGGCAACCTCGAACTCCTGGCGCAGCTCGGCCCCGGGCGCAATGGTGGCTTGCGCGGCCCGCCCGGTCGGCTCGACCAGCACCTGGTCGGCCAGGTCGGCCAGCGACGGCGGCACGGCGGGCACCGGGTCGGTCAGGCTCGTGTGCAGGACCAGCACCGTGGTGCCGTCGGCCGGGCTCTCGAACAGCTCCAGGCCGCTGAACCGGTCGGCCGCACCGCTTGCCGGCAGGCGTTCGGCCAGCCGGGCGAGCAATTGGTTGAGCCGCTGGGTGGCCAGCAGGCAACGGGCCACCGGCACCACCTCGTTGGTGCCGGCCCGGTGGAAGCCGGGGCGGCCGTCCCCGTCGAGGTGCAGCCGCAGCCGGTGCCGGTACCCGAACGGGGCGGGCGCGTCCAGGGTCGGCTCCACCCCGCCCGCGGGCAGGGGCACCCGGGCGCGGGTGAGCGATTCCGTGACGATCGCCTGCTTGAGGCGCAGCTGGGCCGGGTAGGCGGCGTGCTGCAGGTCGCAGCCGCCGCAGGTGGTGGAGAGCGGGCAGGGCGGGGTGATCCGGTCGGGCGAGGGCGCCTCCACCCGCACCAGCCGGGCCTCCAGGTGGCCGCGGTGCGCCCGGGTGGTGGCGACGGTCACGGTCTCGCCCGGCAGCACGCCGGCGACCATCACCGCCATGCCGTCCGCAGCCCGGCCGAGACCCAGGCCGCCCATGATCACCTTGTTGATTTCGATGGTTTGTTCCATTGCGCTCCGTGGGGGTTGTGTGCTAGGTTGTCAGGGAAATGATTCAATGATTAAACACAGATATGAAAGGAGCGCAGGGTGGGTGCGCAGACCAGGGCAAAGATTCTCATTGTCGACGACGAGCGCGTGCACCGGTTCATGCTGCGCTCCCTGTTCGCCGAGTGGGGCTGGGACGCGGAGGAGGCGGACGACGGCACCACCGCCGTGGCCGCGGTGGAGCAGGGGCCCTATGACGTCATCCTCATGGACGTGCGCATGACCGCCATGGACGGCATGGAGGCGCTCAAGCGCATCCACGCCCTCAACCCGGCCATCCCGGTGGTGATCATGACCGCCTACTCGTCGGTGGACTCGGCCGTGGCCGCCATCAAGCAGGGCGCGCACGACTACCTGACCAAGCCGCTGGACTTCGACCGGCTGCGTACCACCCTGGAGGTGGCCATGGGCCATCGCCAGCAGGAGGAGGCGGTGGAGGAGCCGGGCCAGCCGTTCGGCGACGACGGCCGCATCATCGGCTCGTCCGCGCCCATGGTGGCCCTCTGGGACCTGATCGTGCACGTGGCCCCCACCGAGGCGACCGTGCTCATCAACGGCGAGTCCGGCACCGGCAAGGAGCTGGTGGCCTCGGCCCTGCACCACAAGAGTCTGCGGAGCAGCGGGCCGTTTGTCAAGGTGAACTGCGCCGCGCTCGCCGAAACCCTGCTCGAATCCGAGCTGTTCGGCCACGAGCGGGGCGCCTTCACCGGCGCCGACCGCCGTCGCGAGGGCCGCTTTGTCCAGGCCCACGGCGGCACCCTGTTCCTCGACGAGATCGGCGAGACCTCGCCGGCGATGCAGGCCAAGCTGCTGCGCGTGCTCCAGGAGCACGAACTGCAGCGGGTCGGCGGCCAGGAGACGATCCGCGTGGACGTGCGCATCATCGTCGCCACCAACCGCGACCTGGAGGAGGAGGTGGCGGCCGGCCGGTTCCGCGAGGATCTCTACTACCGTCTCAACGTGGTCGAACTCGAGGTGCCGCCGCTGCGCGACCGGCACGGCGACATCCCCCTGCTTGCCACCTACTTCCTGCGCCGCTTCGCCGACAAGAACAACCGCGCGGTGAGCGGCATCACCCCCGAGTGCATGGACATCCTCAACCGCTACCCCTGGCCGGGCAACGTGCGTGAGCTGGAGCACTGCATCGAGCGCGGGGTGATCCTCATGCGCGGCGACTACCTGGACGTGAACGCCCTGCCGCTGGCGGTGCAGCGCTGGGCCGGGGCCAACGAGCCCCGGGAGACGGGCGAGCCCTCCACCCTCAAGGAGGCGGAGCGGGCGCTCATCCTCAAGACGCTCGAGGAGACCGGCGGCAACCGCAGCGAGGCGGCCCGCCGGCTGCAGATCACCCGCAAGACCCTGCTCAACAAGCTCAAAAGCTACGGCATCGGCTGAGGCCGTTTCCCTGTCCCGCCAACCCCGACCCGGGTCCCGACGACCATGAAGCGAACCCTGGCCCTGCTGCAGGCCGCCTACACGGTCTGCCGCCATCTCCTCGATGAACAGGATCTGCCCGCCCTGCTCCAGGGGGTCTGCGACCGGTTGACCGCGGGCGGGCTGAACCGCTCGGCCCTGCTCGTGCTCATCGACCGGGAAGGCGATTCGGTGATCGCTGCCGAGGCCGGCCAAGGCGACCGCGCCGCCACGGTCATGGCCGAACTCCGCGCCGGCCGCTTTCCGGACTGCGGCCTGCGGGCGCTGGCGGCGGAGGACGGCCGGGCCCGGGTATGCGTCGATGGTGACTGCACCTTCTGCACGGTCGGTCCGGGCCGGCGCACGACCCGGCCACTGTGTGCGCCGGTGCGCGTCAGCCCGGCCGTTGCCGGCTTCCTCCTCCTCCAGCCGCCGGACGGGGTCCGGGCCGACAACCGTGAACAGCAGCTCGCCGGCGATTTGGGCGAATCCCTGGCCTCGGCCCTGCGCCGGCTGTTTGCCGCCGAGGCGGCCGGCCGGCGCGAGCAGGAACTGCGCCGGTCCGGCGAGCGCTGCGAACTCGCCCTGCAGGCCACGGACGCGGGCGTGTGGGACTGGAACATCCGGACCGGCGACATGTACGCCAGTCCCGACCATTGGCAGCTGCTCGACTACCGCCGGGACGACCCCGTCTCGGGCGGCCGGGCCATCCACCCGGAAGACCGCGAGCGGGTGCTGGCCGTGCTCAGCGACCACCTGGAGGGCCGCAGCGACGAGTACCGCATCGAGTACCGGGTGGCCAACGCGGGCGGCGGCTGGAGCTGGTACCTGGACCACGGCCGGGTGGTGGAGCGTGATGCGGCCGGCATGCCGGTGCGCATGACCGGCACCCACCGGGACATCACCGCCCGCAAGCGCCAGGAGGAGGCGGTGGCCCTGGTGCAGCGGCAGCTGCACGAGACCGTGGACCGGGAGCGCGACTTCCTGCAGACGATCATCGACAGCGCCGCCGACCCGGTGATGGCCATCGGCCTGGACTACGAGCTGTTGCTCATCAACCAGGCCGCGGCCCGGCTGGTCCGCGACCATGGCCCGGACGGCCCGCTGCAGGGGCAGAAATGTCACCAGCTGTTCGCCGGCAGCTACCGGCCCTGCCGGGACAGCCGCTTCCCCTGCCCGGTGCGGGCGGTGCAGGCCGACGGCCGGCCGGTGCGGCTGGTGCACAACCCCCTGCACGGCAACGGCGTCAACAACACCTTCGAACTGGAGGCCTCGCCGCTGTTCGACGCGGACGGCAGGCTGTACGGGGTGATCGAGGTGGCCCGGGACATCACCGACCGGCTGCGCATCGAGGAGGAACTGCGCGCCAGCCAGTCGCATCTCTACCGGCTGGCCCACCACGACAGCCTCACCGGCCTGCCCAACCGGCTGCTGTTCCGCGACCGGCTCGACCAGGCGGTGGTCAAGGCCCAGCGGCGGCGCAGCCGGGTGGCAGTCCTCTTTCTCGACCTGGACCGGTTCAAGACGATCAATGACACCCTCGGGCACGACGTCGGCGACGCCCTGCTGGTCGAGGTGGCCGGCCGGCTGCAGCGCCAGTGCCGCCAGTCGGATACGGTTGCCCGGCTGGGCGGTGACGAGTTTGTTTTTGTGCTCGACGACATCGCCCGGGCCGAGGACGCGGCCGTGGTCGCCGCCAAGATCCTCGCCAGCCTGGAGCGGCCGGTAACCGCGGCCGGCCGTGAACTCGCCGTGGCCACAAGCATCGGCATCGCCCTCTACCCGGATCACGCCGCCACCGCCGACGAGCTGATCAAGTACGCCGACCGCGCCCTGTACACGGCCAAGGACCAGGGGCGGGGCCGGTTCCTGTTCTACCGCGAGGACCTGCCCGGACCCGGCTCCCGGCCCCGGATCGGGGCCGAGGCGCTCCGCCGGGCGCTGGCCGGGGACCAGCTGGCCGTGGACTACCTGCCGCGGTTCGCTGCGGCCGCCGCACCGGCCGCTCCGCTTCAACTGGCGGCCCTGGTGCGCTGGCGCCACCCGGAACTGGGCGACCTGCCCGCGGACGAGTGGCTCGCCGCCGCCGCCGAGTGCGGCCTGCTCGCCAAGATCGACGAGTGGATTGTCGAGCGGGTGTGTGCCGACCTGCGCGCCTGGCGCGAGGCGGGCTGCCGGCTGGTGCCGGTGGTTCTCGCCCTCACCCCGCACCAGCTGCTCGAACCGGGTTTCCTGCCCATGCTCGAGCGGCTGTGCGCCCGCCACGCGGTGCCGCCCTCCCTGGTGGCGGTGGAACTGGCCGAACGGGTGCTCAACGACGCCTGCGGCCAGGGCAGAGGGCTCCTGCACCGGCTGGGCGAACTCGGTTTCGGCCTGGGGGCGGACGAGGTCGGGGCCGGCCTCTGCCACCCGGCCCGCCTGCAGGAGCTCCCCCTCTGCCACCTCGGTCTGAGCCGCACCCTCACCGCCGCGGTCCGCGAGGACGCGGCATCGGCCCGCCTCACCGCGGCCCTGGCCGGCTTCGGCCACAGCCTCGGCCTGCGCGTGCTCGCCGTGGAGGTGGGCCACGAGGCCCAGCTCGACCTGCTCCGCCGGTGTGGCTGCGACCTGGTCCAGGGGGACCTGCTCGCCCCGGCGCTGACCGCGGCGGAGGTGGCGGCCCGGCTCGGCACCGGCGAAAAGGCCGGTTGACGCGCCTATTTCCCTGTGGTATGAGGCCAGCTTGTTCCGCGCGCCACTCCGGCCCTGGTCGCGGCCCGGCGACGCCGATCCGGCTGTTCCCACCGTCATTCAACCCACAGAAAGTCCATGCGTACTGATATACTGCACAGTGGTGCGGGCGAACTCAACTACGAGATCCGCAACATCGTCTGCGTCGGCGAAAAGCTCCAGAAGATGGGCGTCAAGGTCAACTGGGAGAACATCGGCGACCCCATTGCCAAGGGCGAACAGGTGCCCGACTGGATGAAGGAGATCGTCGCCGAGGCGGTGCACGAGGACGCCACCTACGGCTACAGCCCCACCCGGGGGCTGCAGGCAACGCGCGAGTTCGTGGCCGCCTGCACCAACGAGCGGGGCGGGGTGCAGATCGACGCGGATGACATCATCTTCTTCAACGGCCTGGGCGACGCCATCTCCAAGGTCTACGGCTTCCTCAAGCCCACCGCCCGGGTGATCGTGCCCACGCCCAGCTACACCACCCACAGCTCCGCCGAGGCGGCCCACGCCGGCGACCAGCCGGTCACCTACATCCTCGACCCGAACCACCTCTGGTACCCGGATCTCGAGGATATCGAGAACCACATCAAGTACAACCCGGCCGTGGCCGGCATCCTCATCATCAACCCGGACAACCCCACCGGCGCGGTCTACCCGGCGGACGTGATGCGGGCCATCGTCGAGATCTGCGAGAAGAACGACCTGTTCATCATCTGCGACGAGATCTACCAGAACATGACCTACAACGGCACGGTGAGCGCACCCCTGTGCACGGTCATCGGCGACCGGGTGCCGGCCATCTGCATGCGCGGCATCTCCAAGGAGATGCCCTGGCCGGGCAGCCGCTGCGGCTGGATCGAGGTGTACAACCGCCGCCGCGACCCGATGTTCGCCACCTACGTGCAGTCGATCCTCAACGCCAAGATGCTCGAGGTCTGCTCCACCACCCTGCCGCAGGCGGTGCTGCCGCGGATCAAGGCGCACCCGCTCTACCGGGAGCACCTCAAGCACCGCATCAAACGCTACGAGCGCTACTCCAACCTGGCCTACGACATCCTCAAGAATGTCAAGGGCCTCTTGGTCAACCGCACCAACGGCGCCTTCTACATGAGCGCGGTGTTCGAAGAGGGGGTGCTCAACCACCAGCAGAGCCTGCCCATTGCCAGCCCCGAGGTGCGCGAGACCGTGGAACGGCTCGTCTCGGGCTCGAGCGTCCAGCCGGACAAGCGGTTCGTCTATTACCTGCTGGCGGCCACCGGCATCTGCGTGGTGCCGCTCTCCTCGTTCGCCACCGACCTGCAGGGCTTCCGCATCACCCTTTTGGAGAAGCACGAGGACGATTTCGTCGAGATCTTCCAGACCATTGCCGCGAGCATCCGCCGCTACATCGAATCCGACCAGAGCTGCAGCCGCTGCGCCTGAGCCCCCGCGCTCGACGCGCGCCGCACCCGGTCCCCTCCCCCCGCGAGGCCTCGCTGCCCCGGGGGGATTTTTTTGTCCCCCGGCCCCTGCCATCCGGCCGCGGCGGCCCGGATTTAACCGGTCCGGGCTCCCTTGACACGGTATTTTGCCCTGCTTATTGTTCGCAGCAGATTTGTCCGGCCCCGTACCACGGCTGCACGGCAGCAATCGCTTGCGAGAACCTCGCGGCGGGGCCCCCACCACAACGCACAAGGAGACCGTCGGTGACAGACGAGGCTAAGGGGCGACAGACCGTCGAGGTTGAGGAAACAGTGGACAGCGTTGCCGACCCGGGCGATGCGGAAAACAAGACGGTCGAAACCGCTCCGGAACCGGAGGCGCTGCAGGAGCAGCTGGACGAGACCCGTGACCGCCTGATGCGGCTGGCCGCGGAGTTCGAAAATTACAAAAAGCGCATGGAACGGGAACGGTCCAGGCTGCTCAAGTATGCCGGCGAAAACATCCTGCGCGACCTGCTCACCACCGTGGACAATATCGACCGGGCGATGGAGCAGGGCAGCGCCGCCGCCGACGATGACAGCAGGAAACTGGCGGCCATGCTCGAAGGGCTGGCGCTGACCCGCAAGGGGCTCATGGCCACCATGGAGCGGTACGGGGTGGAGCCGCTTGCGTCCGTGGGCCAGCCGTTCAACCCGGACGAACACGACGCCATGGTCATGGAACCCAGCGACGAGGTGCCGGCCAACCATGTGCTCCAGGAATTTGCCCGGGGCTACCGGTTCAAGGACCGGGTGCTGCGGCACGCCCGGGTGGTGGTTTCGAGCGGTCCGGCAGACGCCTCCTGAGTGAAGCGCTCGTCGGCCCGGAAAACAGGGAAAGATTTGCAGGTTTGTCAACCGAATTCATAGTCAGGAGAGAAAGGAGAACAGCATCATGGGAAAAATCATAGGCATCGACCTGGGCACCACCAACTCGTGCGTGGCCATCATGGAAGGCGGTGACCCCAAGGTCATCGAGAACTCGGAAGGCAACCGGACCACCCCGTCCATCGTCGCCTTCACCGACAGCGGCGAGCGGCTCGTCGGCCAGATCGCCAAGCGTCAGGCGGTCACCAACCCGACCAAGACCCTGTTCGCGATCAAGCGGCTCATCGGCCGCAAGTTCACCGACGCGGAGGTAAAGAAGTCGGTGGATATCAGCCCGTTCGCCATCGTCGAGGGCCCGGGCGGCGACGCCATGGTCGAGGTGGACGGCAAGAAATACTCGGCGGCCGAGATCTCGGCCATGATCCTCGGCAAGATGAAGCAGACCGCCGAGGAGTACCTGGGCGAGACGGTCACCGACGCGGTGGTCACCGTGCCGGCCTACTTCAACGACGCCCAGCGTCAGGCCACCAAGGATGCCGGCAAGATCGCCGGACTGAACGTGCAGCGCATCATCAACGAGCCCACCGCGGCCTCGCTGGCCTACGGCCTGGACAAGAAGGGCGAGGAGAAGATCGCCGTGTTCGACCTGGGCGGCGGCACCTTCGACATCTCCATCCTGGAGATCGGCGACGGCGTGTTCGAGGTCAAGTCCACCAACGGTGACACCTTCCTCGGCGGCGAGGACTTCGACATGCGCATCGTCAACTGGCTGGCCGACGAGTTCAAGCGCGACCAGGGCGTTGACCTGCGCAGTGACAAGATGGCCCTGCAGCGGCTCAAGGAAGAGGCGGAAAAGGCCAAGAAAGAGCTGTCCACGGCCATGGAGACGGACATCAACCTGCCGTTCATCACCGCCGACGCCAGCGGCCCCAAGCATCTCAACGTCAAGCTCAGCCGCTCCAAGCTGGAGGCCCTGGTCGAGGACCTGATCGACCGCTGCGAGGGCCCCTGCCGCACCGCCCTCAAGGATTCGGGCCTGAGCGCCGGCGACATCGACGAGGTCATCCTGGTGGGCGGCATGACCCGTATGCCCAAGGTGCAGGAGAAGGTCAAGGCCATCTTCGGCAAGGACCCGCACAAGGGCGTCAACCCGGACGAGGTGGTGGCCATCGGCGCCGCCATCCAGGGCGGCGTGCTCAAGGGCGAGGTCAAGGACGTGCTGTTGCTCGACGTCACCCCGCTGTCGCTGGGCATCGAGACCCTGGGCGGGGTCATGACCAAGCTCATCGAGAAGAACACCACCGTGCCCACCAAGAAGAGCCAGGTGTTTTCCACCGCGGCCGACAACCAGCCGGCGGTGTCCATTCACGTGCTCCAGGGCGAGCGCGAGATGGCCTCGAACAACAAGACCATCGGCCGCTTCGAGCTGGCCGACATCCCGCCGGCGCCGCGCGGCGTGCCGCAGATCGAGGTCACCTTCGACCTGGACGCCAACGGCATTCTCCATGTCTCGGCCAAGGACCTGGGCACCCAGAAGGAGCAGTCCATCCGCATCACCGCCTCGTCCGGCCTGAGTGAGGCCGAGATCGAGCGGATGAAGAAGGACGCCGAGGTGCATGCCGAGGAGGACAAGAAGCGCAAGGAACTGGTCGAGGCGCGCAACAACGCCGACTCCATGATCCACATGACCTCCAAGAGCCTCAAGGAACTGGGCGACAAGGTCGACGCCGAGACCAGGGGGAACGTGGAGCGGGAGATCGACAACCTCAAGAAGGTGATGGAGGGCGAGGACACCGCCGCCATCAAGAGCGCCACCGAGGCCCTCACCCAGGCCTCGCACAAACTGGCCGAACTCATGTACGCCCAGGCCAAGGGTCAGCAGGGCGGTGACGCGGGCGGCGGCCAGCAGCAGCAAGGCGGCGCGGCCGGCGGCGGCAAGGGCGGCAAGGACGACGACGTGGTCGATGCCGATTTCGAGGAAGTGAAATAATCCGGCCGCCTCCCCGGGGAGGCGGGCAGGAATGGACCAGGGGGAGTGCAGCGCAATCTGCACTCCCTTTTTTTGGGCAATCGCGCTATAAGGCGGCCGTCCACCCCTTCTCTTCCATCATTTTGCCCAAGGAAGTTCCATGAAACGCATACTGTCGGGCATCCAGCCCTCGGGAAAGCTCCATATCGGCAACTACTTCGGCATGATGCAGCCCATGCTGGCGCACATGCAGAGCGCCGAGCTGTACGTGTTCATCGTCGACCTGCACGCCCTCACCAGTGTCCAGGACCGCGACCGGCTGCGCCAGGGCACGCTCGAGGCGGCGGCCGATTTCCTCGCCCTCGGCCTCGACCCGGAGCGCTGCACCTTCTGGGTGCAGTCGGACGTGCCCGAGGTGTGCGAACTCACCTGGCTGCTGTCCGTGGTCACCCCCATGGGGCTGTTGGAGCGGTGCCACGCCTACAAGGACAAGGTGGCCAAGAACATCCCGGCCAGTCACGGCCTGTTCAGCTACCCGGTGCTCATGGCGGCGGACATCCTCCTCTACCAGGCCGAGGTGGTGCCGGTGGGCAAGGACCAGAAGCAGCACGTGGAGGTGGCCCG
Organism: uncultured Desulfobulbus sp.; assembly: GCA_964567725.1. Lineage (GTDB taxonomy): Bacteria > Desulfobacterota > Desulfobulbia > Desulfobulbales > Desulfobulbaceae > Desulfobulbus. Next base: position 11,035 of record CAZMNU010000021.1, read on the forward strand.
CGACATCGCCATCCGCTTCAACAACACCTTCGGCGAGACCTTTGTCGTGCCCGAGGAGCAGATCAGCGAGGAGACGGCCATCATCCCCGGCCTGGACGGCCAGAAGATGTCCAAGTCCTACGACAACACCATCCCGATCTTCCTGGACGAGAAGGCGCTGCGCAAGCGGGTGATGCAGATCCAGACCGACGCCACCCCGGTGGAGGCGCCCAAGGATCCGGAAAAATGCAACCTGTACGCCCTGCTCAAGCTGTTCGCCCCGCCGGACAAGATGCGCGCGGTGCATGAGCTGTACGTCAACGGCGGCGCCGCCTACGGCTACCTCAAGCAGGACCTGTTCGAACTGATCAACGACCACTTCGCCGCGGCCCGGGCGAAGAAGAAGGAACTGCTCGACAACCCCGACCACCTGCGCCGGATCCTCGCCCGCGGCGCGGACAAGGCTCGCGAAAAGGCCACCCGCACCCTGGAACTGGCCCGCGACCGCATGGGCTTGCGCTACTGAAGCGGGCAACGGGCGCGGCTGTTGATCCGGCGAAAACAAAAAAGGCGGGGACCATCCGGTCCCCGCCTTTTTTGTTGCCTGTATCCCGGCCGGCTCAGAACCCGACCATCTCCACGTCGAACACCAGCCAGGCGTTGGGCGGGATGACCCCGCCGGCGCCACGCTCGCCGTAGGCCAGTTCGGGCGGGATGATCAGGGTCCGCTTCTCGCCCTTCTTCATCTGCACCAGGGCCTCGTCCCAGCCCGGAATCACCCGGCCGGTGCCCACCGGGAAGGCGAGGGGCTCGCCCCGGTCGTAGGAGCTGTCGAACTTGCGGTTGCCGAGCAGCAGGCGGCCGGTGTAGTGCGCCCTGATGGTGGTGCCCACCGCCGGCGGCTCGCCCTCGCCCTCCTTGTCCAGGGTGTAGTAGAGGCCGGACTTGGTGCGGGTGGCCTTGGGCCAGCGTTCGCTGATGGTCTTGCGGATCTTGTTCCGGGCGGCCTGCTGCGACTTTTCCTCCTCCCCCTTGATGGCGGCCAGGGCCGCGTCGAAGGCGGCCTGGTCAGACGTGAACCGCTCGGCTTCCTTGCCGACGCGGAGGATCTCCACCGCCTTGATGGTGTCGCCCTGGGCAATGGTGTCCACCACCTTCTGGCCCTCCACCACCCGGCCGAACACGGTGTGGTGGTCATCCAGGTGTGGGGTGGCCACGTGGGTGATGAAGAACTGACTGCCGTTGGTGCCCGGCCCGGCATTGGCCATGGAGAGCACGCCCGGGCCGTCGTGGCGGAGCGTCTTGTCGAACTCGTCCGGGAAGGTGTAGCCCGGGCCGCCGGTGCCGGTGCCCAGCGGACAGCCGCCCTGGATCATGAAGCCGTTGATCACCCGGTGGAAGGTCAGGCCGTTGTAGAAGGGCGTGCCGGCGGGCCGGTCGGCGCCGCCCAGGTGCAGGCTGCCCTCGGCCAGGCCGACGAAGTTGATCACGGTCAGCGGGGTCTTGGTGTAGTGGAGTTTGAGGAGGATGTCTCCCCGGTTGGTCACGATTTTGGCGTACAGTCCGTCTTTCATTTTCTTTTCCTCAGCGGATTTCTTCTCCTCGGCGGAGAGGGCGGGGTGTCCGAGACAGGACAGCAGGGCGCAAAGAAACAGCAGGGCAAGGCATCGGCGCATCAGCGGTCTCCGGCGGTCCATTTCGGCCTCCTTCGGCTGGCGGTTCCAGCCCGGGAGGCCGCAGCGGTTGTTCGGGTCAGCGGCTGACTTACCGGGCTGTGGCACGGATGTCAATGAAAATGGCCGTCCGCGCCGCTACCGGAGCGGAGGCGATGGCGCGGGACCAGGGACAGGCCGAGGGCCAGGGCGAGCAGCGCCAGGGTCAGGGCGGCGGCAGCGGTGGCGTGCCCGCGGACGAGCAGGTGCCCGCCGGCCAGCGCGCCCGAGGCCTGGCCCAGGTAGATGATGGAGGTGTTCAGCGACACCGAGGCCGAGGCCGCGGCCGGGTTGGCCTCGACCAGCCGGGCCTGCTGGGCGGCGATGGACGGGCTCACGCCCAGTCCCCAGACCGTGAGGGCAAGGACGGTCAGCGCCACCGAGGCCGGAGCCGTGAGCCACAGGCTCATGCCGGTGAGCACGACGAGGAGGAAGCCGTTGGCCGTGTTGCGTGCACCGATGCGGTTGACCACCCGGCTGGCCAGGGTGGTGCCGCAGATGCTGGCCAGGCCGAACACGGCGATGAGCGCGGCGGTGGTCGGCGGGTCGGGCGCGAGCCGGGCCTGGAGCAGGACCACGATGTACGGGTACTGCAGATTCTGGCCGGCCACGAGCAGGCCGGAGACGACGAGCAGCCGCCAGATCCGCCGGGAGGCCAGCGCCCTGAACCAGGCTCCGGGCGACAGCGGGTGCGGTTTCAGGCCGGCGGGCAGGGTGGCCAGCACGGCCAGCGCGGTGAGCAGGCCGACCGCGGCGAGCAGGAAAAAGGGTGCCCGCCAGCCGGCCAGCGAGCCGAGCAGGTTGACCAGCGGCAGGCCGAGGGCCGAGGCCAGCGACCAGCCGAGGAAGATGAAGGCGATGGCCCCGGCCCGCCGCTCCGGCGGCACGAACAGGGCCACGGCGCTGGCCGCCTGGGGGGTGAAGCAGGCCACGGCCGCGATCATTACCAGGCGGATGGCGAGCAGGGTGTGGAAGGTGCCGGCACAGGCCGAGGCCAGGTGACCGGCGGCGAACAGCAGCAGGGCGCCGGCGAGCAGGACGCGGCGGTCCAGCCGGCTGGTGGCAAAGGCCACGAGCGGCGCCTCGATGCAGAGCAGGGCCCCGCCCCAGGCGATCAGGCTGCCCACCGCGGCCACATCCACCGCAAAGGCGGCGGTGAGTTCCCTGATCAGCCCGGCCGGGGCCATCACCCCGGTGCCGATGACGAAGTTGCCCAAGAGCAGGGGCCAGAGCGCGGCCTGCGGGGAACGGGTCACGGCTGGCTGGTGTCCGGGACGATCGGCCGGTGCGGCCGGGGGGCGGGATGGGTGCCGCTCTGGTGCATGGGTCGGGTTTCCGGGCGCAGGGGCCGGTTGAGGGGGCGGGAGGGCGGCGGACGACTGCGGCCGGGTGTCGGCGGCGAGCATACCGCCCTGCCCGCGCACCTGGCAAGACCATTCGTTCTGCACCCGCCAGCCGTTGGCACGGGCCGGTTTTTGCGGCACAGGGGCCAAACAGGTTGACGCCTCCCATTGCTCCCCTGTATATTCTTACCCTTTTCGTGAACGATGATTCGACGCAGGACAAGGGGGGCCGGGATTCGTGCTGCATCTGCTGTACAGCGCCGTGGGCACGGTTCTCCATCCGATTCTCCTGGCCTGCCGGCCCCTGCTCGAGCAGCTGGGTGGCCGCTGGGCCTACGGGCTGGCGGAGCGGCTCGGCCGCTACCCGCAGATGGCGGCCGGACCGGGCGAGCGGGTACTCTGGCTGCACGCCTCCTCGGTGGGCGAGGTCCAGGCCGCACTGGTGCTGCTCGAGGCGTTGACCCGGTCGTGCACGGACCTGCGGGTCGTGCTCACCACCACCACCGAGCAGGGGCACCGCCTGGCCGCGAGCCGCCTGGGACCTCGGATCACCTGCCTGATGGCCCCCCTCGACCTGCCACCGGCGGTGGGCCGGGCCCTGCGCGCGGTCCGGCCCGATCTCTACGTCTGCCTGGAAACCGAACTCTGGCCGGTGATGCTCACCCGCCTGCGTCGCGCCGGGGTGCCCATGGCGCTCGTCAACGGCCGGCTTTCCGAGCGATCCTGCCGCCGCTACCGGCACATCCGCTCCACCATGGCCCGGCTGCTGAGCGGCTTCGCCAGCCTGGCGGTGATCAGCGAGGCTGACGGGCGCCGGTTTGCCGCCCTGGGCGCGGACCCCACGCGCATCCGGGTGTGCGGCAACCTGAAATACGACATGCCCGCCGACGACCCGGCAACGACCCGGCGGGCCAGCCGGGCGCGGCTCGGCGTGGATGACGAGACGGTTCTTGTCTGCGGCTCCACCCACGAGGGCGAGGAGGAACAGCTCCTCACCCTGTACCGGCGGCTGGCCGAACGCGGCCCGCTCGTCTTTGTGCTCGCCCCGCGCCACCTGGAACGGGTGGAGGCGGTGGCCGGGCTGCTCGGCCGGGCCGGGATCGACTGCGACCGCTTCTCCCGGGTCCAGGCCGGCGGCCGCACCGCCCCGGCGGTGCTCGTCGACACCATGGGCGACCTGGCCGACCTCTACGCCGGCGGCGATGTCCTGTTCTGCGGCGGCAGCCTGGTCGACCGGGGCGGCCACAACATCATCGAGGCGGCCCGCTGGGGACGGCCGGTGTACTTCGGCCCGCACATGAAGGACTTCCGCGACGCCGCCGAGATGCTCGTCGAGGCGGGCGGCGGTTTCCAGGTGAGCGACGTGGACGCGCTCGCCACCCTCGTGCTCGCCCACCTGGACGACCCCGACCGTTACGCCCTGGCCTGCGACCGGGCCGCCGCCGCCGCGGCCGCTCAGCGCGGCGCGGTCCGTTGCCAGGTCGATCTGGTCCGCCGGCTGCTCGCCGCGGACTGAACCTGCAGACGTTTTTCGCCACCCGCCCACTTGGCCGGACCGGGCGGCGTGCATATGGTACATTGTGGCACAGCGGCGGCCCTTGGGCCGGCCGCTGCCGCGACCCCCTGGCAACCCCTCCGACCCTTCCGCACCCCAGGATTTATTGCCCCATGAACGCACTGATCGGACTTGAAGACGGCACCGTGCTCACCGCCCGCTCGTTCACCGGCCCCGGCGAGGCCGTTGGCGAGATGGTGTTCAACACCAGCATGAGCGGCTACCAGGAGGTACTCACCGACCCCTCCTACACCGGCCAGCTGGTCACCATGACCTACCCGCTGATCGGCAACTACGGCGTCAACCCGGACGACATGGAGTCCGCCGGGGTCCACCCGCGCGCCTTCCTGGTGCGCGAGTACCAGGGTCGGCCGAGCAACTTCCGGGCCACCTCCACGCTCGCCGATTTCCTGGGCCAGTATAACGTGCTCGGCGTGGAGGGGCTGGACACCCGCCTGCTCACCCGCCGGCTGCGCACCGTGGGCGCCATGCGCGCGGTGGTCTCCACCCTGGACCTGGACCCGGATTCGCTCGTCCGCCGGGCCCGCGCCTGGGCCGGCCTGGTGGGCCGTGACATGGTGGCGCGGGTGAGCTGCGCCGCCCCGTATCGCTGGGAGGACAACCGGCCGGTGCCCGGCGACGGCTTCCCGGAGACGGCGGACGGCCGCTTCCGGGTGGTGGCCTACGACTTCGGCATCAAGTACAACCAGCTGCGCCTGCTCAGCCAAAGGGGCTGCCGGGTGCGGGTGGTGCCGGCCACCACCCCGGCGGCGGAGGTGCTCGCCCTGCGGCCGGACGGCGTGTTCCTGTCCAACGGCCCGGGCGACCCGGCCGGGGTGCAGGGCGTGGTCGACAACCTGCGCAGCCTGCTCGGCCGGGTGCCGGTGTTCGGCATCTGCCTCGGCCACCAGATGCTCGGCCTGGCCTACGGCGCCACCACCTACAAGCTCAAGTTCGGCCATCGCGGCGGCAACCAGCCGGTCAAGGACCTGCGCACCGGCCGGGTGGAGATCACCGCCCAGAACCACGGCTTCTGCGTGGATCCGGCCACCCTGCCGCCAACGGTGGAGGTCACCCATATCAACCTCAACGACGGCAGCCTGGAGGGCATGCGCCACCGCGAGTGGCCGGCCTTCTCGGTCCAGTACCACCCGGAATACGCCCCCGGCCCGCACGACTCGGAATACCTTTTCGACCGGTTCATCCACCTCATGGAGCAGGCGGGCTGATCGCCCGCCCCGAGACCCACGACCATGCCCAAACGCACAGACATCCACAAGATCCTCATCATCGGTTCCGGCCCGATCATCATCAGCCAGGCCTGCGAGTTCGATTACTCCGGCGCCCAGGCGGTCAAGGCCCTCAAGGAGGAGGGCTACGAGGTGGTGCTCATCAACTCCAACCCGGCCACCATCATGACCGACCCCGGCCTGGCCGACCGCACCTACATCGAGCCCATCACCCCGGAGTGCGTGGCCAAGGTGATCGAGCGCGAACGGCCCGACGCCCTGCTGCCCACCCTGGGCGGCCAGACCGGCCTGAACACCGCCATCAAGGTCGCCGAACTGGGTGTGCTGGAGCAATACGGGGTGGAGCTGCTGGCGGCCAACATCGAGGTCATCCGCAAGGCCGAGGGCCGCGAGGAGTTCCGCGACGCCATGCGCAAGATCGGCCTCAAGGTGCCCGAGTCGGCCATCGTGCACACCATCGAGGAGACCATGGCCGCGGCCGAGCAGATCGGTTTCCCGGTGATCGTCCGGCCGAGCTTCACCCTGGGCGGCACCGGCGGCGGCGTGGCCTACAACCGGGTGGAACTGCAGCGCATGGCCACGGCCGGGCTCGACCTGTCCATGACCAGCGAGGTCATGCTCGAACGCTCGCTGCTCGGCTGGAAGGAGTTTGAGCTCGAGGTGATGCGCGATAAAAACGACAACGTGGTCATCATCTGCTCCATTGAGAACATCGACCCCATGGGCGTGCACACCGGCGACTCGATCACCGTGGCCCCGGCCCAGACGCTCACCGACCGCGAGTACCAGGAGATGCGCGACGCGGCCATCGCCATCATCCGCGAGATCGGGGTGGAGACCGGCGGCTCCAACGTCCAGTTCGCGGTCAACCCGGCGGACGGCGAGCTCATGGTGATCGAGATGAACCCGCGGGTGTCGCGCTCCTCGGCGCTCGCCTCCAAGGCCACCGGCTTCCCCATCGCCAAGATCGCGGCCAAGCTGGCCGTGGGGTACACCCTGGACGAGATCAAAAACGACATCACCCGCGAGACCTACGCCTCGTTCGAGCCGACCATCGACTACTGCGTGGTCAAGATCCCGCGCTGGACCTTCGAAAAGTTCCCGGAGACCGAGGATATCCTGACCACGGCGATGAAGTCCGTGGGTGAGACCATGGCCATCGGCCGCACCTTCAAGGAGGCCTTCCAGAAGGGCATGCGCTCACTCGAGACCGGCCGCCTGGGCTTCGGCTGGGACGGCCGCGAGGATTTGAGCGGGCTGGACGAGGACGACCTGGACACCGGCCTGCGCCGGCCCAACTCGCGGCGGCTGTCCTTCCTGTTCGAGGCCTTGCGCCGCGGGATGACGATTGAGCGGATGCACGAGCTGACCGCCATCGACCCGTGGTTCCTGTACAATTTCCAGGAACTGGTGGCCACCGGCACGGCCGTCCGCGAGCGCGGCTTTGCCGGTCTTGACCGCGACTTCCTCTATGCGGTCAAGCAGCAGGGCTTCTCGGACGGACAGCTGGCCCACCTCACCGGCACCGCGGAGGACGACATCCGCCAGCTGCGTGGCCAGCTCGGCCTGGAGCCCGCCTACAAGCTGGTGGACACCTGCGCCGCCGAGTTCGAATCGTACACGCCCTACTACTACTCCACCTACGAGCAGGAGGACGAGTCCAGCCGCAGCGACCGCAAGAAAATCATCATCCTCGGCGGCGGACCGAACCGCATCGGCCAGGGCATCGAGTTCGACTACTGCTGCGTGCATGCCTCGTTCGCCCTGCGCGAGATCGGGGTGGAGTCGATCATGGTCAACTCCAACCCGGAGACCGTGTCCACCGACTACGACACCTCGGACAAACTCTACTTCGAGCCGCTCACCCGCGAGGACGTGCTCAACATCATCGAGCGTGAGCGGCCGGACGGGGTGATCGTCCAGTTCGGCGGGCAGACGCCGCTCAACCTGGCGGTGCCGCTGGCCGAGCGGGGCGTGCCCATCATCGGCACCCCGCCGGACGCCATCGACCGGGCCGAGGACCGCAAGCGGTTCCAGCAGTTCCTGCACAAGCTCGGCCTGCGCCAGCCGGCCAACGGCACCGCCCACACCCTGGACGAGGCCCTGGCCGTGGCCGCGGACATCGGCTACCCGGTGGTCATGCGCCCCTCCTACGTGCTCGGCGGCCGCAACATGCGCATCGTCTACAACGAGGAGGGCATTCGCCGCTTCATGGCCATCCCGGGCATGGCCGGCGGCGAGCACCCGGTGCTGCTTGACCAGTTCCTCAAGGACGCCATCGAGGTGGACGTGGACGCGGTCTCGGATGGCAGCCGGACCGTGATCGGCGGCATCATGGAACACATCGAGGAGGCCGGTATCCACAGCGGCGACTCGGCCTGCGTGCTCCCCCCCTACACCCTGGCGCCGGCCATGGTCGAGGAGATCACCGCCGCCACCCGGGCCATGGCCCAGGAACTGGGCGTGATCGGCCTGATGAACGTCCAGTTCGCGGTCCAGGGCGGCAACCTGTTCGTGCTCGAGGTCAACCCCCGCGCCTCGCGCACCGTGCCCTTCGTGTCCAAGGCCACCGGCGTGCCCCTGGCCCGGATAGCCACCAAGGTGATGCTCGGCATGCGCCTCGACGACCTCGGCTGTACTTACGAGCAGGTGCTGCCGCACTGGACAGTCAAGGAGGCGGTGTTCCCCTTTGACCGGTTCCCCAACGTGGACACCCTGCTCGGCCCGGAGATGAAGTCCACCGGCGAGGTGATGGGCATCGACGACGACCTCGGCCTGGCGCTCGCCAAGTCGCAGATGGCCGCCCGGTCGCCCCTGCCCGCGGGCGGCACGGTGTTCATCAGCGTCCGCCACCCGGACAAGGACGCGGTGGTGCCGGTGGCGCAACGCTTCGAAACGCTCGGTTTCCGCATCCTCGCCACCCGCGGCACCGCCGCCCGGCTCCAGCAGGCGGGCGTCAGGTGCGAGGAGGTGCACAAGATCTCCCAGGGGCGGCCGCACATCCTCGACAAGATCCACGACGGCGAGGTGCAGTGCATTCTCAACACCTCGGCCGGCACCCGCACCACCGAAGACTCCTACAGCATCCGCCGGGCGGCCCTGGACTACCACATCCCCTACACCACCACCATCAGCGGCGGCCTGGCCATGACCCGGGCCCTGGAATCGTTGCGCCACATCCCGCTCGGGGTGAAGACCATCCAAGAGTTCGCAAAGGCCATTGACTGAGAGAAAATCGGCATTAAACTAGATTACCGTACACGAGGACGTGCGGTCTGCAGGAGCGGGACCGTGTGACGAAGATCCCATGGAGATGATTGTTTGAATACCTTCTACAAGAACTTGAGTATGTGGCTGGTCATCGGCCTGACGATGATCCTGCTGTTCCAGATGTTCAACAAGCCGCAGCAGCAGAGTGACGCCATCTCCTACAGCGAATTCTGGTCGAGCGTGGAGAGCGGCGCCATCAACAAGGTGAGCATCCAGGGCGAGGAGATCTCGGGCGTGGGTCAGGACGGCCGGCCGTTCAAGACCGTGGCCCCGAGCGACACCGAACTGCTGCCCATGCTGCGCAAGTCGGACGTGAACATCTCGGTGCGGAAGCCGGAGGCCACCCCCTGGTACCTGACCCTGTTCGTCTCCTGGTTCCCCATGCTGCTGCTCATCGGCGTGTGGATCTTCTTCATGCGCCAGATGCAGATGGGCGGCAAGGGCGGGGCCCTCTCCTTCGGCAAGACCCGCGCCAAGCTGCAGGGCGAGGGCGAGGTCAAGGTCACCTTCAAGGACGTGGCCGGCATCGACGAGGCCAAGGAGGAATTGGAGGAGATCATCGACTTTCTGCGCGACCCGCAGAAGTTCACCCGGTTGGGCGGCCGCATCCCCAAGGGCGTGCTCCTCGCCGGTCCTCCGGGTACCGGCAAGACCCTCCTGGCCCGGGCCATCGCCGGCGAGGCGGGGGTGCCGTTTTTCACCATCAGCGGTTCGGACTTTGTCGAGATGTTCGTGGGCGTGGGCGCCTCGCGGGTGCGCGACCTGTTCAACCAGGGCAAGAAGAACGCGCCCTGCATCATCTTCATCGACGAGATCGACGCGGTCGGCCGCCATCGCGGCGCCGGCCTGGGCGGCGGCCACGACGAGCGCGAGCAGACCCTCAACCAGCTGCTGGTGGAGATGGACGGTTTCGAGGGCAACGACGGCGTGATCATCATTGCCGCCACCAACCGCCCGGACGTGCTCGACCCGGCCCTCTTGCGGCCGGGCCGTTTCGACCGCCAGGTGGTGGTGCCGGTGCCGGACATCAAGGGCCGCGAGATGATCCTCGAGATCTACGGCAAGAAGACCAAGATGGCCGCGGACGTGGACATGGCCGTGATCGCCCGCGGCACGCCCGGTTTCTCCGGCGCGGACCTGGAAAACCTGGTCAACGAGGCGGCGCTGTTGGCCGCGCGCGAGAACCGTGAAGAGGTGGACAACGAACTGCTCGAGCGGGCCAAGGACAAGGTGATGATGGGCGCGGAGCGCAGGTCCATGATCATCAGTGAAAAGGAAAAGGAGATCACCGCCTACCACGAGGCCGGCCACGCCCTGGTGGCGCGGCTCCTGCCCGGGGCGGACCCGATCCACAAGGTGACCATCATTCCCCGCGGCCGCGCGCTCGGTCTGACCATGCAGCTGCCGGTGGACGAGAAATACACCCATGCCCGCGGTTACCTGCTCGACCGCATCGCCATCCTGTTCGGCGGCCGGGTGGCGGAGAAACTGGTGTTCGACGAAATCACCACCGGCGCGGGCAACGACATCGAGCGGGCGAGCGAGCTGGCGCGCAAGATGGTCTGCGAGTGGGGCATGAGCGACGAACTCGGACCGCTCGCCTACGGCAAGAAGGAGGAACACATCTTCCTCGGCCGGGAGATCGCCCAGCACCGCGACTACAGCGAACAGACCGCCCAGCGCATCGATGCCGCGGTCAAGCAGATCATCGTCGAGGCCAACGACAAGGTGACCCGCCTGCTCGAGGAGAACCGGGACATCCTCACCGCCATGGCCGCGGAGTTGCTCGAGCGCGAGACGATCGTGCTCGAGGACATCGACCGGATCATCGCCGAGCGGCGCGAAGGCGGGCCGGAGTCGAAGGACGAGGCCCCGGTCGCCGCCGAGGCGGACGAGACCACGGCCGCCTGACAGCAGACAGGCCGTTCACAACCACCACGGGTTGTCTTCGCAGGGTGCGGAGACAACCCGTTTTTTTGTTCGCGCAGGCGGAGGAGGGAGCAACCATGCAGATCATGGGTATTGTCAACGTCACCCCGGATTCCTTTTCCGACGGCGGCCGCTGGCAGGGCGAGGACCGGCTGGCGGCGCGCATCGACCAGCTGCTCGTCGAAGGTGCGGACCTGATCGATGTGGGCGGCGAGTCGACCCGGCCCTTTGCCCAGCCGGTGGGCGAGGCCGAGGAACTGGCCCGGGTGCTGCCGGCGGTGCGCGCGGTGCGCAGGCGCAGCGCGGTGCCGGTGTCCGTGGACACCACCAAGGCAACAGTGGCCCGGGCTGCGCTCGAGGCCGGCGCCGACCTGATCAACGACGTCTCGGCCCTGCGCCACGACCCGGCGATGGTGACGGTGGTGCGCGACTCGGGCTGCCGGGTGGTGATCATGCATAGGCTCGGTACCCCCGGTGACATGCAGTTGGCCCCGCACTACGAGGACGTGGTCGCGGAGATCAACCGTTTTCTGGCCGGGCGGATCGCCTGGCTGGAGGAGCAGGGCGTGGACCGCTCCCGGGTGATCGTCGACCCGGGGCTCGGTTTCGGCAAGACCCTGGAACACAATCTGGACATTCTCCGCAACGTGGCCGCCTTCAAACAGCACGGCTGCCCGCTCCTGATCGGTCATTCGCGCAAGTCCTTCCTCGGCCGGCTGCTCGGCCTCGAGGTAACCGAGCGCGACCCGGCCACGGCCGTGGTTTCGGCCCTGCTCGCCGGCCGCGGGGTGGACATCCTGCGGGTGCACGACGTGCGTGCCAGCCGCCAGGCGGTGCAGCTGGGCGAAAGTCTCCGCTGAACCCGGACAGCGGGTGCTGGTCCGGTCCGGCGCCTATTTTCCGGGAGTCCCGGCGGGTGGATGGCCGGGCGGCAGGGACATCCCTTCCCGTAGGCTGCTCAAGGGGACGGTGAGGGTGTGCTCGCGGTTGTCGCGGCGCACGCGCACCCGGACCGTGTCGCCGACCTTTTTGTCGAGCAGGCTGGCGCGGATGTCGCCCACCTCGGCCACCGGCCGGCCCTCTACTGCGATCACCCGGTCGCCCTTGCGCAGCCCGGCGGCTTCGGCCTTGCCGTGCGGGCTGAACCCCTGCACGGTGAGTCCTGCCGAACCTGCCGCCCCTTGTCCTGGTTTGAAAAGGATGCCCAACTTGGGCGCGGGATCGAGATCCACCTCCGGCGCGAACACGAGCCAGTCGGCTGCGGTCCGCTCGACCTCCGCACCGGCGACCTGCACCACCCGCTGTTCGATGCCCGGCACCCGCCGCGCCACCCGCGGCGGCATGCCGCTTGTCCTGTGGGTGTGGCCGTTGCCGGCGAGCACCACCACGGTGTGGTCGGGATAACGCTTCAGCGCACGGGCCACGCTCTCGGCCATGGTCTCGTCCCACAGTCCCTGGGCCTGGAGGAAGCCGGTGAAGCTGCCGCTGCCGGTGGGATGGGCGGCGTGCGCCGCGGCGATCCGCTCGCGGTAGCCGGGCAGGTCAAGGTCGCGCTCCGCCGGCAGATCGGCCCGTTCTTCCGCGGCCAGGCCGTCGGTATGGCCGTCGCTGAACACCCGGCCGCTCACCCCGGACTCGAGGTTGAGCGCGACCAGCGGGATCCGGGCCGCCCGGGCGAACTGGAAAATCTCCCGGTAGAGCCGGTAGTCGTAGCCCCAGGCCTGGTGGTAGCCGCTTTGTTTGAGGAAAGTGCGCTCGTCCGTGCGGCCGGCGATGTAGTCGTCCAGGGCCTGCTGGCGGGAACGGGGAAACATCTCCAGGCCGATGGCAAGCTTGCGGCCGCGGCCGTGCAGGGCCTGGAGGAGCTGCAGCTGCAGCAGGTGGTCACCGTAGCTGGTGTGGGTCTCGCCCAGGTAGAGGATCCGGCTTTCGGCCAGGTCGTCGATGATCCGGTCGAAGCCGAGCATCGCCGCCGTGGGCACGCCTGAGGGCGGCTCGAGCAGCTCCAGGCTGATGCCGTCCGCGGCCGGGGCGAGGGTTTTCTCCAGGTTGCGGCCGGCGAGGAAGCGCAGCCGGGAAAAACCGCCGTAGTGCTCGAGCCGGGCTGCGGCCTGGCCGGTTTCCACGGCCGAGGCGGCGTCGACCAGCACCATCACCGCCTCCGGGTCGAGCGGCGAGCGGCGCACCTCCAGGCTGAAGCCGTCCACCCCGGCCGGCGGGGTGGCGAACAGGCTGCGCCGGGGCGCGGAGTCGCCGAGGAGCAGCCAGCTGCCCGTGGCCAGATCACGGTTGGTCACTTCGCTGGCCTCCACCAGGCGACAGCCGGCCGACCGCAGGGTGTCGATGAGCGGCGCGAACACGGCGCGGCCGGCGCCCGCGGGCAGGAGTACGCTGCACTCCGCTCCCCCGAGGAACTCGGCCCAGGTGGGTGGCCGCTCGGCCGGGTCGAGACGGCGGAGCAGGTCAAATTCCGCATCCAGGGTCAGGCGTGTGGGCAGGCCGGTCACCTCCAGGGTGACCTCCCTGCGGGCCACATCGGTGTGTACCTGGTGGGTGGTTGCGCCGAGCAGGGTCTGCACCCGCACCGGCACGCTCAGATCAAAGGGCGGCGTGGCCTGCTGCACCAGTTCGAAGCGGAGGTGGGTAACACCCTCCCGCTGGTCGATGTGCGCCTTGTCGATGGCCAGCACCGGCAGGTCGGTGCGCTCGAGCCACTGTGCAAAAAACGGCCGCAGGTCCTCGTCCGCCTCGGCCCCAAAGGCGGCCCTCACCTCCGGCCAGCCGGCGCGACGGTCGCGGTATTCGGCGTAGAGGCGCCGCAGGCCGGCGGAAAAGGCCGGCTCACCGATGCGCCGGCAGAGCATGTGGAACAGGAAGGCTCCTTTGTCGTAGCCCACGGCGCGCAGCGCCCTGCCGCCGCTGTCCCGGTCCGGCGCGCCGCGGAAGGCGGTGAGCGGGATGGCACGCTCACCGTGCGCGTAGGCCTGGATGCGGGTGAGCAGCCCCTTGCGATGGGCCGGGCCGGTGCCGGAGGCCTCGGCCGTGCCATGGTCGGCCAGGTAGGCGGTCAGCCCCTCGGCCCAGTCGCCGCCGGCCGGGTCCACCCGGACCGCGTTGCCGAACCAGGCGTGCACCATTTCATGGACCAGGGCCGTGTCCCTGATGAAGGGCAGGCGCATCACCGCCTGGCCGAGCAGGGTGAAGCCGGGGTAGGCGTAGCCCGTGGGCAGCCGGTTTTCGACCATGGCCCAGCGGTCCGCGGGAAAGGGGCCGATGAGCCGGGTGAACCGCTCCAGCGCGGCCGCCGCGCTGTCCAGGTAGCCGTCGGCCAATCCGGCGTCCTCGGCGAACAGCCAGGTCTCCAGGGTGGTCGGCCCGACCCGGCGGGACTGTACCGTGTACGGCCCGGCGACAAAGGGCAGGTGCGGCCCTGTGGCCTCCAGTTCGACCGCGAGCCGCTGAAGATCTCCGGCCGGCGTGGCGCTGAGCGGCCTGCCGCCGGCCAGGGCCCGGAAGTTCCCGGGCAGGGTCGTCTCCAGGCGGAAGACCAGCTCCCGGTCGGCCTTCGGGTGCCAGAAGCCGGCCAGGGTGATGCCGTCGGCCGCGATGCGGTTGTCCGCCGCCCCCTCGGCCGGGGTCTGCAGTTCCCAGCTGACGGTCAGGGTGCGCGCCTCGGGCGCGGCCGCAAGGACGATTGCCCCGCCCCCCGCCGGGATGGTCGGGGTGGGTCCCTGCGGCGCCACGCTCACGCTGGTGACGGTGAGCGGGCCGCAGTCGAGACGCAGTCCCGCCCCGGCCTCCAGGTGAAGGCGCGAGGTGCCCAGCAGCCGGTGGGCGGCCAGGTCGAAGTCCAGGGTGAGGTGGTGGCTGGCCGCGGCCGCAACCGACCCGCACGGGCCGAGCAGAACGAGCAGGGTGCAGCAGGCGATGAAAAGGGTCTGTGCGGTCATGGTGATGCTCTCTGGGCTGATGGGGCAAAAGGCCGGCCCCGTTGGGTCTCCCGGCCTTGTTCGGTACCGACGGAAAGGATGCGGCCAGGTCCGGCAGGATGGCCCTTTCGCTTTACAAAGAACCCGGGAGGATGTACATATTTCATTTTTTTGCGGGTTGCCGCCGTTGCGCCCGGGGTTCGCTCCGACCGCTGCGACACCGGCCCGCTGCCCCGGTCCGCCACCGCGAGACCGCCCGTTGGTCAGGCCCGGCCCGCTCTGTGCGGGCAACCCGTTTCCGGCCTGCCGCCCCCGTAGACCCGCGCCCAAGAGGACGATCATGCAGCCATTTCGCATCAAGACCATCAATGCCATCGCCATGGAAGGGCTGGCCCTGTTCAACGACCGTTTCACCGTCAGCCCGGACGAGCGCAATCCCCAGGGGATCGTGGTGCGCAGTTCCAGGGTCGATCTGACCGACTACCCGGACCTGCTGGCCATTTCCCGGGCCGGCGCCGGGGTCAACAACATTCCGGTGGACGAGGCCTCGGAACGGGGCATCTGCGTGTTCAACACGCCCGGCGCCAACGCCAACGCGGTGGTCGAGCTGGTCTACACCTCGCTCGGCATCTGGCTGCGCAACGTCGAAAAGAGTATCGACTTCTGCCAGAAACTCGCCGGCATGAACGACGAGGAGATCAACCGCGAGGTCGAGGCGCGCAAGAAGAAGTTCAAGGGCGAGGAGATGGCCGGCAAGACCATGGCCGTGTTCGGCCTGGGCAAGATCGGTGTGGGCGTGGCCAACGCGGCCCTGCACCACGGCATGCGCGTGCTCGGCTTCGACCCCTTTCCCGCCCTGGACAACATCCACCACCTCAGCCCGGACGTGATCCTCGCCCGTTCCCGCAAGGAGGCGCTGGCGGAAGCGGATTTCATCAGCGTGCACATGCCGCTCAACAAGAACACCCGCGGCTACGTCACCGAAAAGAATTTCCTCGAGTTCGTCAAGGACGGCGCCATCCTCATCAACTATTCGCGCGGGCCGATCGTCGACGAGGACGCGGTGCTGGCGGCGTTGAACGCGGGCAGGCTGCGCGGCCACATCTCGGACTTCCCGTCGGTGAAATTCCTCGGCGACGACCGCATCCTGGTCACCCCGCACCTGGGCGCCTCGACCTCCGAGTCCGAGGAGAACTGCGCCACCATGGCGGTGCGCGAGTTGAAAAACTACCTGCAGTACGGCAACATCGTGCACAGCGTCAACTTCCCCAACATCGAGACCATCCCCACGGTGGACGTGCACACCCGGCTGACCGTGATCAACCGCGATCAGCCCGGCATGATCGGCCTGATCAGTAACCTGCTCGGCAACGAGCACATCAATATCATGAACTACACCAACAAGTCCAACGGCACGCTCGGCTACAACATCATCGACTGCGCCGGCCCGGTGACGGCGGAGGTGCAGGAGAAGATCAGCCAGCAGGACGGTGTGCTGCGCGTGCGCGTGATCCCGCTGGAGATTCACGGCCGGCGCGAGGGTGCGTAAAAAGTATCCAGCAGCATCCGAAACCGGGCGAATCCCGTATAAAAAAGTTGATCGGCCAACATCTTGAACTGCCAATGTTTCTCAGTATTGCCGGCCGTTTTGCCGCAAAACCGGTTCAAATTGTTGAACAGCGTCCTTGGGCGTTGCGCCAGCGGTCGGCCGGTGAGCTTTTCATCTGCAAGGAATCATTGCCGAAAATAATCTCGTCGGTTCTTTCCGGGTGTGGCACGGAAAATGCTCAGGTAAGAGTACTTCTTCATCTCTTCTCTCCTTTTCCGGCCTGACCCCATCGGGGGGTCAGGTCGGTTTTTTTTGTCATGCTTCTCGACAGCACCCGTGTTGCCCTCCTGGCGCAGGCCACCTATGCGCAGCCATCCCTCGACCGGAACGTGGACCGGCTGCTCGCCGACTGCGCGGCCGGTCGTTCGCTGCGCTCGGCCCGGGTGCTGCTCAAGCCCAACCTGATCACCGCCCGCAACGGCCAACTGGCCTGCACCGACGGCCGCCTGCTCGCTGCCGCGGCCCGCTGGTTCATCGACCAGGGCGCAAGGGTGACGGTGGGCGACTCCCCCTCGTTCGGCTCGGCACGGGCGGTACTGGCCCGGATCGGCGCACTCGACGAACTCACCCGTCTGGGGGCAGAGGTGGTCGAGTTCCACCAGGGGGTGGTCGTCGACCTGCCCGGCGGCCTGCAGGCCCCGCTGGCTGCGCCGGCCCTGGAGTGCGACCTGCTCGTCAACCTGCCGCGGGTCAAGGCCCACCAGCAGATGCGCGTCACCCTGGCGGTGAAGAACTACTTCGGCTGCGTCTCGGGCTTTCACAAGCCCTGGTGCCACATGCGCCACGGCGGCGTCCGACCGCGTTTTGCCGAACTGATCGTCGGCCTGCTGACCGTGCTGCCCGACGGCCTTTCGCTGGTCGACGGCGTGGTCGCCATGCACGGGTCCGGGCCGGTGCACGGTGAGCCCCACCCCCTGGGACTGCTCGCCTGCGCCACCAACCCGGTGGCCCTGGACAGGGCCCTGCTCGCCGTGCTCGGCATCGACCCGGAGCAGTGCCCGCTCTGGCGGGAGGCGCGGCGTGTCGGCCTGTGCGGCACCCGGCTGGACGAGCTGCACTTTCCCGCGGCCGCGCCGGCCGCACTGGCGGTGCGCGATTTTGTCGTGCCGGCCACCCTCAACCCCATCCGTTTCAACCCCTTTCGTTTCGCCAAAAATTCGCTGCTCCGGCTGGTCCTGCGCCTCACCGGCAACTGACCACCCGCGCGCGGCTGCAACCGTCGCCGTGCCCGCTCTGGCACAGGCGGCGCCGACAAGGAGACAGGTATGATTGATCTGCATGGAAAAACCGCGCTCATCACCGGCGGCTCGCGCGGCATCGGCCGGGCCGTGGCCGAGCGCCTCGCCGGCCAGGGGGCCGAGGTGATCCTCACCTATGTGCGCCACCGCACCCAGGCCCTGGAGACCATGGCCGCCATCGAGGCCGCGGGCGGGCGCTGCCGCGTGCTGCGCGCCAACCTGGCCGACGAGGAAAGCCTCGACGCGCTGATTACGGAACTGCGCGTCACCGTGCCGCGCCTGGATATCGTCGTGAGTAACGCCGCCTCGGGCGTGCTCCGGCCGGCCATGGAACTCACCGCCCGCCACTGGGACTGGGCCATGGACATCAATGCCCGCGCCCTGTTGCTGCTCGCCCGGCAGGCGGTGCCGATGATGCCCGCGGGCGGCCGCATCCTCGCCATCTCCTCCATCGGCGCGATCCGCGCCGTGCCCAACTACACCGTGGTCGGCGCCTCCAAGGGGGCGCTCGAGTCCCTGGTCCGCCACCTGGCGGTGGAACTGGGGCCGCGCGGCATCACCGTCAACACGGTCAGCGCCGGCGTGGTGGACACCGACGCCCTGAAAAAGTTCCCCAACCGCGGCGAGATCATCGGCGCCTCGCTGGCCCGCACCCCGCTCGGCCGGCTGACCACGCCCGGCGACGTGGCCGACGTGGTCCTGCTGCTCTGCAGCGACCTGGCCGGGATGATCCACGGCCAGGTGGTCACCGTGGACGGCGGCTACGCCATCCATGGCTGAACCGACTGCCGGCACCAAGGCCCGGTCACGCCGGGTCAGTCATTTTTCTTGATTTTTTGCGTCAGCTTTAGTAGTTAGAAACGTTTTTCGAGACCCCGCCAGGTACCACCCGGCGGCGGTTCCCCGGAGCCGGCCGGCAGGCCGGCGCAGATCTTTTCCTCCAGCAGGAGACACGCATGTCGCATCATCTTTTCACCTCCGAATCGGTTTCCGAGGGGCATCCGGACAAGGTCGCGGACCAGATCTCCGATGCCGTGCTCGACGCCATCCTCACCCAGGACACCGCCGCCCGGGTGGCCTGCGAAACGCTCGTCACCACCGGCATGGCCGTGATCGCCGGCGAGATCACCACCACCGCCTGGGTGGACATGCCGCAGATCGTCCGCGAGACCATCCGCGACATCGGCTACAACAGCTCGGACATGGGTTTCGACTGGCAGAGCTGCGCCGTGCTCACCTCCATCGACAAGCAGAGCCCGGACATCGCCCAGGGCGTCAACGAGGGCAGCGGTCTGGACCTGGACCAGGGGGCCGGCGACCAGGGACTGATGTTCGGCTACGCCTGCGACGAGACCGAGGTGCTCATGCCCATGCCCATCACCTTTGCCCACGCCCTCACCAAACGCCAGTCCGAGGTGCGCAAGGGCGGCGTCCTGCCCTGGCTGCGGCCCGATGCCAAGAGCCAGGTGACCATCGAGTACGAGGACAACCGGCCCCTGCGCATCGAGGCAGTGGTCCTCTCCACCCAGCACAGCCCGGAAATCGCCTACGAGGCCCTCAAGGAGGCGGTGATGGAGGAGATCATCAAACCGGTGCTGCCGGCACAGATGATCGATGCCAACACCAAGTTCTTCATCAACCCCACCGGCCGGTTCGTCATCGGCGG
>CAZMNU010000022.1:0-27012 GCA_964567725.1 uncultured Desulfobulbus sp.
GCGCGCCGCTCTCACCCATGCAGTTCAACGACCTCGTGTGCCTGCTGCGGCCCGAGGTGGCGACGATCAGTGTGGGCGCCAGCCGGCCCTCCGATTTCCACGACCATCACGCCGCGCTCGCCCATCTCGATCAGCCTGACCAGGTCGCGGCCATCGACTACCGCTGGCAGGCGGCCATGCACGCCGCCACCGGCCAACCGCGGCCGGACGACCACTGGCCGGAGTGGCCCTCGTTTGCGGACCTGCCCGGCTACATCAATGTCGCCTACATCTTCTGGCTGGAAAACCTGGTCCGCGGCTGGGACCTGGGAGAGTACGCGCGTGCCCGCTATGCCCTGCTCGGCCGCGAGAACGCGTGGGTGCCGGGCAACAATGCGGCCCATGCGGACGACTGGGACTGGACGGAGATTGCCCGGGGCACGGGCCTGACCGCAACGGAGCTGGTCGAACGGCTGCGGCGGGCGCACGCCCTGCTCCGCACGGACTGAACCGAGCCCGGGTCTCGTTCAGCGGGGAGCGGCCGCGGGCGGTTCGGCCGGTTCGCGCGGTTCGGTCGGCAGCGGCAGGGGGAGGGGGGCGCTGATCGCCATCGTGGTCTGCCGGCTCAGGTCGAGGCGGGCGTCCAGGCTGCGGCCGGCGGCGGCCACCGCCTCCGCGGCGAGCCGGCCGGTGTCGGTCGGCAGGGTTTCGTCACCGAGCACCAGCTGGACGAGCTCGGCCCCGCGCAGGTTTTCCGCCGGCGTCACCGGCATCAGCGTCTCCTCGCCACTGTCCCCGCGAAGGTCGAGCAGACCGCCGCGGGCGAGCTGTCGGGCCACGGTCTCGATCTCCGCCGGGCCTGTGCCCGGGATGCGACCGGCGAGTGCGGCGAGGCGGGTGGGCTGGCGTCGGGCGAAGTCCGCATACACGGCCTGCAGCACCTCCAGGGCGGTCTGCAGCCGCCGCTGCGGCGACAGAAACTCGCCCGGGGGGCGGTAGTGGCGGTGGTGCTGGACCGCGTGGGCCAGCACTGCGCCGAGCAGGATGAAGGTCCAGCCGGTCTGCAGCCAGACGAGCATGAGCGGGATGGTGGCGAACGAGCCGTAGATGGCGTTGTAGTTGGCCACCCCGACCTGGAGGGCGACGTAGATATTCTGGGCGATGAACCAGAACACCGCCGCGAACAGCGCCCCGGCAAAGGCCGCGCCGGTGTGCACCCTGGTGTGCGGGAAGAACAGGTAGAGAAACATCAGGGTGAGCACCACGCACAGGAAGGGCACCAGCTTGATGAGCAGGGCGGCCAGCCAGGCGCTCGGCACGATCAGGCTGACCTGCTCCATGATCCGTCGGCTGGCGACGATGGCCTCTGCGGCCAGGGCGATGTTGATGGACAGCGGCAACAGCAGCAGCAGGGCCAGGTAGTCCATGAGCTTGCGCAGCAGCGACCGGCCCCGGCGGGTGTGCCAGATGGCGTTCATGGCGTCCTCGATGGAGGCGAGGACGAGCAGCACGACCACGATCAGGCCGATCACGCCGATCAGGCCGAGCGCGGCGAAGTTGGTCCGGTCCACGTAATCGAACACCAGGTCCACGGCGTGGTGCAGGTGGGCGGAAAACGAGGCCTTCGCCGGCAGTTCGGCCGGTGGCGGGGGTGCGTCCCCGGGCGCAGCGGGCGGCGGCGGGACCAGCTGTTCGATGACCCGGACCGCGGCCTGGCGCAGTTGGGCGTCGGTGCCCAGCCCCTTGAGGATCGAGGTGGACAGGGCCAGCAGGGGCACGATGGAGAGGAGAATGGCAAAGGTGAGGGCCGAAGCGCGGATGGTGATGTGCGTGCGGAAGTACTCCGCATGCATGATCAGCAGGATGCGCGCGCAGCTGCGGCCCCAGGCCCCGGCCCGGCCCGCGGCCGGTGCGGCCGAGAAGGCCCAGGCGCGCAACCGCTCGCCCCGGCCGGGGCGGTGATGGTCGGCCGGCGCCTTCATGGTGCGGGCTGCCGGCGCAGCCAGGTGGCAAGGAGGGCGAGCAGCTGCTCGCCCCGCACCGGCTTGGCCAGGTAATCGTTCATACCCGCGGCCAGGCACCGTTCCCGGTCGCCCTGCAGCGCGCCGGCGGTCATGGCGACGATGGGCACGCCGGTGCAGCCGCGGGCGCGCAGTTCGGCGGTGGCTGCCAGCCCGTCCATCTCCGGCATCTGCACGTCCATGAGAATCAGGTCGAACCCTTCGGCTGAGCGCATGCACAGATCCACCGCCTGCCGGCCGGTGGCAGCCGTTGTCACCGTGCAGCCGGCCCGGCTGAGCAGGGTCTCGGCCAGCCGCCGGTTGACCGGGTTGTCCTCGGCCAGCAGCACCCGGGCCGTCCGTCCGCCCGCACCGGTCGAGGTGTTGGCGACCGCGGCCGCTGCCGGCACGGGAGCCGGTGTGGTGACCGTTTCCTCTGCCGCCGGGGCCAGCCGGGCGGTGAAGTGGAAGGTCGAGCCCCGGCCGGGCCGGCTTTCCGCCCACACCCGGCCGCCCATGAGTTCGGCGATTCTCCGGCAGATGGAAAGCCCCAGGCCGGTGCCGCCGTACTCGCGGGTGGTGGAATCGTCGGCCTGGCGGAAGGCGGCGAAGATGGCCTCCAGCTTGTCGGCGGCGATGCCAATGCCCGTGTCGCGGACCGTGGCGTGCAGGTCGATGCCCGCCGCATCCGCCCCATCGGCGGACAGCGCCAGTTCGACCTCGCCCGCGCGGGTGAACTTGACCGCGTTGTCCATCAGGTTGACGAGCACCTGGCGGAAACGGCCCGGGTCGCCGCAGAGCTGTGTCGGCAATTGCGGGTCGATGCGGCAGCGGATGTCGATGGGCCGGTTGCCGACCCGCGGCCGGATCAGGGTGCAGACCTCGCCGGCGATGGTCGCCGGGGCAAAGAGAACCTGTTCGAGGTCCAGCCGGCCGGCCTCGATCTTGGAGAAATCGAGGAGGTCGTTGAGCAGGGTGAGCAGGGCATCACCACTAGTCCGGATGGTGCGGGCAAAGGCGTGCTGCTCGCTGTCCAGGCCGGTTTCCAGGAGCAGGTCGGTGAAACCGAGGATGGCGTTCATGGGCGTGCGGATCTCGTGGCTCATGGTGGCCAGGAAGGCGCTCTTGGCCGTGTTGGCCGCCTCCGCCGCACCCTTGGCGGTGCGCAATTCCTCGGTCTGCCGCCGGATTTCCGCCTGCAGGGTGGCCGAGTAATGCTGCTGCTGTTCGGCCAGCCGGCGGTGGTTCTGTTCGTTTTCGGCGAGGATGTCCTGGTACTTGCGCTCGAGCACCGCGGCCTGCCGCTCGGCCTGCTTTTTATGCGTGCGCAGCCGTTCGGCAATGGCCGCGGTATCCCGGCGGGCCAGGAAGAGGCGCACGGCCAGCCGGGTCAGCTCGGCCGGCCAGGCGCCTGCTACGGCCGGCATCCCCGGCGCGGTCGCGGCCAGCACGGTGCAGCGGAGTTCGGGCACAACGAGGAGCGAAAAAGACCTGCCCTCCGCGGTTCGGATCGTCTCGGTCCGGTCCCGGCCGCAGGCAGCGATGAGCCTTGCCGTCTCGTCCTCGTTCAGGGGGAAGGCGGCGGAGGCGGTGTGGCGGCCGGCCTCGTCCCGGCAGAAGAACACGAGCAGGTCAGTTTCCCCTTCGAGATGCTCGCGCAGGGCGTCGAGTTCCAGGCCGGGGTCGGCGAGGTCGGCAAACAGGGTGGTGAGCGGCACGGACCCGACCTCAGGCTCCGTAGAGCTGCCTGGTTCGATCCATCTCGGCCGGCAGGTCCTCGGCCACGGCCCGGTACTCCTCGACGTTGGCCTGGATGTGGGCCGCCAGCTCGGGCGCGAGGCCGGCCGGGATCCCTTCCTTGACCCCGTGGCCGAGCTGGTGAACCAGGTATTCGCTCATCTGCAGGATGCCGTCAGGGGATTGCGGCGCGACCACCAGGTCGGTGCGGTGGTGGTCGGCGATGGCTGCGGCCACCGGTTCGGCGATCTGCCATTCCCGCGCGAGCAGGGCGCCGATCTCGCCGTGGTCGGTGGCGAACAGTTCCCGTTCCAGGTCGACGATGGTCGGCCCGGTGGCGGCCAGCCGGTCCATCAGCTCGAAAAAGGGTGCTGCACTGGTCTCCAGTTCGACGATCAGGCCGATGTCGTGGAGGATGCCGCACAGGTAGGCGTCGTCGCCGTTGATGGCGAAGATCCGCTCGGCGATCATCTTGCCGCAGATGCCCGAGGCGGCGCTGTGCAGCCACAGCCGCACCGGCGAGAACCCGGCGGAGCCGGCCCGGTGGCAGAGCATCCCCTGGACCGCGTCGGTGATGGCGATGTTGCGGAGGTTTTTCGTGCCGAGCAGGGCCACGGCCCGGGAGATGGAGTCCACCTTGCGCTTCAGGCCGAACCAGGCGCTGTTCACCACCGTCAGCAGCCGGGCCACCAGGGCCGGGTCGAGGCGGATGACCGCCTCGAAGTCCTGCAGGGTCGATTCCTGGTCGTTGACCAGCTGGGTGAGCCGGGCAACGATGTGCGGCAGGGTCCTGATCTCCCGGAACCGGTCGATCAGGACGGCGGCGGGTGCGGCGGGCATGGGCCGGCCCGGCCGGTCAGGCGGGGATCTCTTTCTTGGTGACCGCCTCGGCCTTGACCCGGTCGAGCAGTTCGGCGAGCACCGGCTTGATGTGCTCGCGCACGTCGCCGGCCACGAGGATGAAGAGCAGGTCGTCACCGGGCTGATACCGGCCCGAACAGCCCTCGATGATGATTTCGTAAATTCCCGGTTTTTTGAGGTATTCCTGCCTCAGTCGCTCCATCTTGTCCTGATCGACCACGGTTTCCAGGGCCGTGACCGTGGCCCGGTCCCGGCGTGACCAGGCGCGCACGGTGCCGTTGTGGACGAGGATCATGCCGACCTTTTCGGTGAAGTCGGGGCGTTGTTTCAATTCGGCAATGGTTTTCGAAATATCCATAATGATCGCGTTCTCTCAGTTGGTTGAGCTGATGGCGGATTTGCGGTGCAGCAGGCTGCTGTGCCGGGTGGGAATGATCAGGGTCTCGCCGATGCGGATGGGTTCCTGGATGCTGCGGTTGTTGGCGGTCATCAGGTCCTGCGGGGAGATCTGGTGCTGCCGGGCGATGGAGAAGCTGGTGTCACCCTTGCGCACCGTGTGACGGACGGTCCGGTGCACCGGTCGCTTGACCACGGGTTGCTTCCTGACCTCGGCCGGTGCCTTGGCGGTGGCAACCGCCCTGGTCCCGGGCCGGGCCTTGACCGCGGGCACGGCCTTGTTGCGGACGATTTTTTTGGCTGCAGGCACGCTGGTCCGGGTGCCGGCGGTCGCCTTCTCAATCCGCCCGGTTTTCGGCAGGCGCACCAGGTAGCCCCGGGG
The DNA here is from genome assembly GCA_964567725.1 of uncultured Desulfobulbus sp. Classification (GTDB taxonomy): domain Bacteria; phylum Desulfobacterota; class Desulfobulbia; order Desulfobulbales; family Desulfobulbaceae; genus Desulfobulbus. The sequence continues at coordinate 5,356 of CAZMNU010000022.1, forward strand.
CACCGGCACCTGGCCGTCGAGCACGGGCTTGCGCAGGGCCGGGTTCAGGCGGGCGAATTCGCTCCGCGAGAGGGCGAAGTTCGACCGGAGCCGGTCGATGGGCATCTCTTCCTTGAGCCGGAAGGTCACGGTCGGTTCAGGCCGTTCGAACGGTATCCCCGGGGCCGCGGCCAGCCGTTTGGCCACCCGCACGGCGGCGAGGAATTCCGGGTAGAAATTGCGCGAGGCGAACTGGAAGGATCCCTGCCGGTAGGTGCGGAAGATCTTCTCGTAGCTCCCCTTTTCCCGGACCGCGCGAAGCATGCCCGCCCGGCCGTGGTTGTAGGCGGTGATGGCCAGCGGCCAGTTCTTCAGCTGGGCGTGGTTGGTCTTGAGCAGCCGGGCCGCGGCCCGGGTGGCCAGGTAGGGGTCGAGCCGCTCGTCCACGGCCTCGTCCACGGTCATGTATTCCCGTCCGGTGGCGCGGGTGAACTGCCACAGGCCGGCCGCGCCGGCCTTGCTGTGGGCCCTGGGGTTGAACGACGATTCCACGTGCGGCAGGTAGGCCAACTCCGGCGGCAGCCCCTGGTTGACGAAATGCTGTTTGAACTGGGCGAGGTATTTGCCCGAGCGGACCACTCCCTCATAGAACCGGTCCTTCTGGCCGAGCTGCAGGCGGATGTTCTCCCGGGCCTTGTGGAAGGTGGTGTGCCGCCTGGGCGGGAACAGGGAGGCGATGTGCTGCTCCGCCCGGGTGCCCGGCCGCTTGCCGTCGCCCAGGTCGGTGAGGATGTCGCGCACCCGTTCCCTGGCCGCGCGGATGCGCTCGTTGTTGGTGCGCGCCGCATCGGTCGCCTGCCAGTCCACCAGTTCGACCACGGTGTACACGCGACCGAGGTCTTCACTGTCGTGAAGCACCCCCTGGCGGGTGGTGTAGCGACCGTAGATGTCCTCCCAGAAGGCGACGTTGGCGCGGATGCACGGGTAGAGAGGGAATTTCTCGGCGGCCCGGACCGGAGCCGGCAGCAGCAGGCACCAGCCGAGCAGGATGAGGAGCCACAGGGTACGGGAACGCGGCCGGCGGGCAGCCTCCCCGGAGAGTGCACGGATCATGGGGCGGACGGGTGTGGGGGACGGGTTGCAGGGTTGAACGCAGGTTGACATGCTGGTAGTGTAGCACATCGTTCCCGGGCCGGCATCAAAAGTCGCAGGCGTCCGGCTGCCGGCGGCAACGATTTGTCCTGCAACGTTTTCCGGAAAACACCCATGTACACGCCCATCATTGGCACCCTCGGCTACATCCTCTCTCCGGACGGGCAGGAGACCCTGCTCGTGCACCGCAACGCCCGGGACGGGGACCAGCATCTCGGCAAGTTCAACGGTCTCGGCGGCAAGATGCATCCGGACGAGGACGTGGTCGGCTGCATGCGGCGGGAGATCTTTGAGGAGTCCGGCCTCGAGTGCACGGCCATGCAGTTGCGCGGCACCATCAACTGGACCGGTTTCGGGCCCGACGGCGAGAACTGGCTGGGTTTCATCTTCCTGATCACCGCCTTCAGCGGCACGCCGCTGGCCCGCAACGACGAGGGCGATCTGGCCTGGCACCCGGTGGCCGGCCTGGACCGGCTGCCCATGTGGGAAGGCGACCGGTACTTTCTGCCGCTGGTTTTCGACCACGATCCGCGGTCATTTCACGGCTTCATGCCCTATGCAAACGGCCGTCCGGTGGGCTGGAGCTACAGCCGCCTGTAGCCCTCCGGAGCAAAGATCCGCCGGTGTCCGCGCTGCCAGCAAAGTCCTTGCGTTCACAGGGGACGATCTGTATAGTGGTGCCCTGTTTGCTGCACGATTGGTGCAGGGAAGAAAGTTTTCCACTTTTTCAGCAATTTAAAGCTCAAGGAAAGTGTCATGGACAATACGACGGAACTGCAGCGCCTCGAACAGTTTGTTGATAAACTTCTCAATAAATACAACCAGCTGAAAGCGGACTACCTCGCCCTGCAGGAAACCCTGCGGGAACGCGACGCCGAGTGCGCCGATCTGAAGAACAACGTCGCCAACCTGAGCAGCGAGCGGACCGAGGTCGGTTCCCGTGTTGCCGGCCTGCTCGACCGCATCGAGCAGTGGGAGAGCGAGCATGCCGGTGGTCCGCAGGTCGGCGGCGAGGGGGCGATGTTCAGCGAAGGCGAAGAAAACTGACAGCAGCACCCGTCCTTGCGCTGACAGAAACCGATGCAGGACCGTCTGGTACGTTTTCACCTGTTCGGCCAGGAGTTCACCTTTTACAGTGACGCTCCCGAGGACGAGGTCGAGGAGATAATCGACCTGCTCCGTCAGGAACTGGAAGCCGGCGAGAAGGTGGGCCGGAGCGCGGTGCCGTCGAGCAAGATCCTGGTGCTCGGCTGTCTGCGCATGACCGCCAGGTTCGTCCAACTGCAGCGGGAATATCAGGACTACCTGCAGACGCAGCAGCGGACGCTGGCAAACCTCGCCGACAAGGTGGGAAACGCCCTCGACTGATCCTCCCTCCGTTATCGTTTTGCGGGAAGCGGCGATCTGCTGTATTGTGCCAGTCGTAAGAAAGCCCCTGCTCTGTTGGTGATCAGCGGAGTATTGAGCCAACTCTTCCGAAAAGGGCAGCCTTGCTGTCGGACCATGGATATCCGCACGGATCTCCAGCAGCCGGCATGGGCACTGCCCACCTAATGCACTTAGGTTTAATCATTTCGTTGACACGGCAGCGCGGGGGCTTGTTTTGCACGCCAGCGGCACGGACCGCTGTTGATCATATGGATATACCGGGTGCGGCAGCGACCTGCACCGGTGTCGAGGGTTGGTACGAATGGGCGGTGCGGAGACAGCGGGCCCAGGTGTGAACGAAACACCCCCTGATGCGATCAGGTTGACCATATACCAGTGACCTTGCCACGGCTCCCTTTTGTGAGCGAACCGGCAGTGCTTCTCTGCGATACCGGGTTTTTCTCGCACTTTCAGACAGAAAGACGCGTTGCGGGCATGCCCTGATGCCCCCCGTGCGACGGTTGTCTGTCGCTGTTCCCCCCTGACGGTCCGACTGCGCCTTCGGCGCGGGGCGGTCTCCCTTCCCCATCCCTTCACTCTACAGTTCCGCCCGCCTGCGGGCCGGGGACTGTTTTCTCATAGAGCGTTGAAGGTGCACACCCATGGAACTGAATATACTGACACTGCTTCTGGCCCTGGGCAACCTGGCGGCCGGATTGGCCATAGGGGTCTACCTGCGCCGGCGGCTGGTGGAAGGCAACCAGCGGAACATCGCCCTGCAGGGACGCCAGATCATTGAAAACGCCATCAGCGAAGCCGAGCAGATCAAGAAGGAGGCCCTGCTCCATGCCAAGGAGGAGGCCCTGCAGATCAAGCAGGAGGGTGACCGGGAGCTGAAGGCGAGCCGCCAGGAATTGAAGGAGGACCAGCGCCGGCTCAATCGGAAATTCGACGAGGTCCAGCGCGAGTTCCAGCTCCTCGAGGAAAAGCAGACCGGCCTGAAATACCGCGAGGAACGTCTCGGGGTCAGTGAACACGAGGTGGTCGAGCAGAAACGGCAGTTGGACGGACTGATCGACGAACAACGCTACAAACTGGAGCAGATCGCCGGCATCGACCGGGAAGAGGCCAAGGCCCAGCTCATGCAGTCCATCGAGAGCGAGGCGCGCATGGACTGCGCCAAGCGACTGGCCCGCATCGAGACCGAAATGAAGCTCGAGGCGGACCGCAAGGGCAAGAACATCCTGGCCCTGGCCATCGCCCGTTACGCCGGCGACTATGTGGCCGACCGCACCGTGAGCATGGTGCCCCTGCCCAACGACGAGATGAAGGGACGCATCATCGGCCGGGAGGGTCGGAACATCCGCGCCATCGAGGCGGCCACGGGCATCGACATCATCATCGATGACACGCCCGAGGCGGTGATCCTCTCCGGCTTCAACCCGATCCGCCGCGAGGTGGCCCGGCGGGCGCTGGAACAGCTCATCTCCGATGGCCGCATCCACCCGGCCCGTATCGAGGAGGTGGTGCAGAAGGTGTCCGAGGAACTGGAGGTGGGCATCCGCGAATCCGGCGAGCAGGCGACCTTTGACGTCGGCGCCCACGGCATGCACGTGGACCTGATCAACCTGGTCGGCCGGCTCAAGTATCGCACCAGCTACGGGCAGAACATCCTCCAGCACTCGCTCGAGGTGGCCTTCCTGTGCGGGGTGATGGCCGCGGAACTGGGCCTGGATGTGAAGAAGGCCAAGCGCGCCGGCCTGCTGCACGACATCGGCAAGGCGGTGGACCACGAGGTCGAGGGCTCGCACGCCATCATCGGCCGCGACCTGGCCCGCAAGTACGGCGAGGCCGAGGATATCGTCTACGCCATCGGCGCCCACCACGAGGATCAGCCGCCGAAAAGCGTGCTCGACGTGCTCGTGCAGAGCGCCGATGCCCTGTCCGGCGCCCGCCCCGGGGCCCGCAAGGAGATGCTGCAGAGCTACGTCAAGCGGCTCGAAGACCTGGAGAAGATCGCCAACGGCTTCAAGGGGGTCGACAAGTCCTACGCCATCCAGGCCGGCCGCGACCTGCGCATCATTGTCGACAGCCAGCGGGTCAGGGACGAGGAGACCATCCTGCTCAGTCGTGACATCGCCAAGGCCATCGAGGAGCAACTGACCTATCCCGGGCAGATCCGGGTGACGGTTATCCGTGAAACCAGGGCGGTGGAATACGCCAAATAACCGGAGAGCATGATGAAGTCCGTAGAAGAGCAGATCGCCCTGATCGAGCGGGGCACCGTTGATTTTCATTCCCGGGACGACCTGGTGAAAAAGCTCACCCGCTCCCTGGCAACCGGGGTGCCCCTGACCATCAAGGCGGGCTTCGACCCGACCGCCCCGGACCTGCACCTGGGCCACACCGTGCTCATCCAGAAGCTCAAGCACTTCCAGACGCTCGGCCACCAGGTGGTGTTCCTGATCGGCGACTTCACCGGCCTGATCGGCGACCCCACCGGCAAATCGGACACGCGGCCGCCGCTCACCCCCGAGGATGTGGCCCGCAACGCCGAGACCTACAAGGAGCAGGTGTTCAAGATCCTCGACCCGGACAAGACCCGGGTGGTGTTCAACTCGACCTGGCTGGGCAAGCTCACCTCGTTCGAGATGATCCGCCTGGCCTCGGAACTCACCGTGGCGCGCATGCTCGAGCGCGACGATTTCAAGAAGCGGTTCGAATCCAACCGGCCGATCTCCATCCACGAATTCCTCTACCCGCTCATCCAGGGCTATGACTCGGTGGCGCTCAAGGCGGATGTGGAACTGGGCGGCACGGACCAGCTGTTCAACCTGCTCATGGGCCGGGACCTGCAGCGCAGCCGCGGCCAGGAGCCGCAGGTGGTGCTGACCACGCCGCTGCTCGAAGGCCTGGACGGGGTCAACAAGATGAGCAAGTCGCTGGGCAATTACATCGGCATCTCCGAGTCACCGGATAGCATTTTCGGCAAGGTCATGTCGGTGAGCGACGAGCTGATGTTCCGCTACTACGAACTGCTCAGCGACCTGTCGCTGGCCGAGATCGGTGAGCTGAAGGCGAAGATCGCCGCCGGCGACCTGCACCCCAAGGCGGTCAAGGTGCGCCTGGCCCGGGAACTGGTTGCCCGCTTCCACAGCCAGGCCGCCGCGGACGAGGCGGAACGGACCTTCGAGCAGGTGTTCGCCCGCCACGAGGTGCCGGACGAGGTGGAAGAGGTGCGCATCGCTGCGGATGAAGCGGAGATCTGGGTGCCCAAGCTGCTGCTCGACGCTGGCCTGGTCAAGTCGACCTCGGACGGCCGGCGCATGATCCAGCAGGCGGCGGTGACCATCGATGGGCAGAAGGTGGAGGACAGCAACGCCACCGTGCCCTGCCGGGACAGTGTGCTGCTCAAGGTGGGCAAACGAAAATTCTGCCGGGTGCTCTTTTCCTGACCGGTCGGCCGAGTCCGGACTACGGGCACGAGCCAACGGCGGTACAGTGAAAGCGGCGCCCTCCCGGCCGGGAGGGCGCCGCTTTGCTGTTGGCGGTCGAAGGGGGTGCCGCGCTCAGAGCGCCGCGGTCCTGCTGCGGCCCTCTTTCTGGCAACTGCTGCAGATGCCGGTGAATTCGATGTGGTGGCCGAGGATCTGGTACGACGTGGTGGTGGCGGCCTGCGAGGCGAGGTCGCGGATCACCGGGACATCGATGTCGTCCACCCGGCCGCAGACGGAACAGCGGATGTGGTAATGGTCATCGGTGGTGGCGTCGAACCGCTTCTGGGTGCCGCCCACCTCGATCTTGAGGATCATGCCGCTGTCGGCCATGAGTTCGAGATTGCGGTACACCGTGCCGAGGCCGATGCGCGGAAGCCGTTTGCGAACCATATCGTACAGTTCGCTGGCCGTGGGATGGGTTTTCACCTTGGCCAGTTCTTCGAGGATGATCTGGCGCTGGGTGGTGAGCCGGATCATCGGTGCGGGTGCGTTCATGTGTTCACCTGGGTAGTGGTAAAACCAATTATCAATTTCGGTGGGGAAAATTACCATAAATTTACTTTCAGTGTCAAGGAGTGACAGTGAGAAGGGCGCATTTTCAACCGTTGCCGGGAAAAGATGAGAATCGGTCATAAAACGATCTGGCCGCCCCTGCTGCTGGCGCCCATGGCTGGCCTGACCCATTCGGCCCTGCGGACCACCATCCTGGGCTTTGGCGGCATCGGCCTTTTGAGCACCGAGATGCTCGCCGCCACGCGGCTCCCTGCGGAAAGCGCCGCAACCTCGCCCTACCTGGTATGCACCCCCCGGGAGACGCCGCTCTCCTACCAATTGCTGCTCACCGGCGAGCAGCAGATTCCGCGGGCTTTTGCGGCACTGCAGCGGCTGGGGGCCGATGCGGTGGATCTCAACCTCGGCTGTCCGGCGCCGCTGGTTCGCCGCGCCGGGGGCGGCAGCAGCCTCATGGACGAGCCGGAGCGGGTCCGCCGCATGGTCCGCAGCGCCCGGCGCCATACCGCCCTGCCGCTGACCGCCAAGATTCGCCTCGGTGAGACCCTGGATGCGGCGCGATTGCGCGATTTCTGCACCATGCTTGTCGATGAGGGCATCGACCTGCTCACCGTCCATGCCCGCCTGCGCCGGGAATCCTTTGCCCGTCGGCCGCGCTGGGAATGGATTGCCCGGGTGAAGGAGTGGGTGACCATCCCGGTGGTGGCCAACGGCGGCATCGATTCGTTGGCCAGCGCCCGCGCCTGCCTGCAGACGAGCGGTGCTGACGGGCTGATGATCGGCCGTCGGGCCGCGGTGGCCCCCTGGGTGTTCGCCGAGATCGCCCGCGGCCTTTACGACGTTGACCTGCCGGCCCCGCAGGTCTGTCTGCCGCGGGTCTATCGGGAGTTCGCCGTGGCCCTGGTGGAACGCTTTGCCCCGGAGCGCCAGCTGGGGCGGCTCAAGGAATTCACCCACTATTTCGCCAGGAATTATGCCTTCGGCCACCACCTGGCGAGCCGGGTGCAGTCCAGCGGCTCGCTGGCGCAGGCCTGGGCCGGGGCGCGGGCCTTCTTCGCCGCCAACGATCCGGCTGGCGCGGACCTGCTGCCGGAAGATCTTCCGGGGTTGGACTCGTTCAGGGGTGCAGGGGTGGGTTGAAATAGCCGAAGCGCAGCGTGGGATGCTCCTGGCGCAGTCGCTCGAGCCAGGTGCGGATGCCAAGCGGCGGTCCGGCCGGGCTGTGTTCGATGACCCGCAGGTAGAGTTCCGGGTCCATGTTCAGGTTGCGCAGCTGGATGAAATCCGGCCCACAGGTGGCCACGAGTTCACACAGGGCGGCGAACTCGGCCGGATCGTCGGTGCACCCGGGCAGGACGAAGTAGTTGAGCGACACGTGCCGGCCGTGCCGCTTCATCACCCTGATCGACTCGCGGACATCGGCCAGGGAGAAGCCCCGGGGCCGGTAGTAGAGGCGGTGCTTGTCCTCCCGGGCGCTGTTCAGGGAGATGCGGATCGAGTCCAGGCCGGCCCGGGCGAGCCGGTCCACGGCCTCGGGCAGGCTCCCGTTGGTGTTCAGGTTGATGGTGCCGCGGGTAGTGCGGGCGCGGATCAGGCGGATGGCCTCGGCCATCACCCCGGCCTGCATGAGCGGCTCGCCCTCGCATCCCTGGCCGAAGCTGACGATGGGCCGCGGAGCGCGCTCGAGGTGGTCCACGGCGATCGCGGCGATTTCCCGCGGCGTGGGCACAAAGGTGATGCGGTCCTGGGTGGACGGGCAGCAGCCCGAGGGCTGTAGGCTGATGCAGCCGACGCAGGCGGCATTGCACACCGGCGAACAGGGCAGGGGCGCTTCCCAGCGGCCGAGGAAGTAGTTGCGGGCCGCCGGGCAGCCGTAGGTCAGGCAGCACTTACCGAGATGCTGGACGAGCCGGTTGTCCGGGTGGTGACGCAGCTGCCGGCGGGTGCGCTGGTCGAGTACGCGCTGGTCGAACTGGTCGGCGTCCTGGCGGATGTCCGGGTCGCTGCGGAAACCGGCCACCCAGAACCGGCCCTCGCCCCAACCCACCGCGGTGTAGGCGAACAGGGGCAGCACGGGTTGGTTGCCGTCCCGGGTCTGGAAGGCGGCGGTGTGGATGGCGGTGTGGGCCGGGGCCATGAAGGCCGCCACCGCCTGGATAACATCGCCCGGTTCGTAGGGGTTGTCGGCCAGCAGGGCCGGTTCGCCGCTGTCCCCTTCGATGCCCACGGGCAGGCGACCGGGCAGGGCGAAGAGTTCACTGCCTGGCGGCAGTTCGATCAGGTCATCCGGGTCGGGTTGGAAAAAACGGCCGGCGGAGCTGCCGGCCATCCGCAGTCCGCCGTAATCGAGAATCTCGCCGCGGCTGTTGGCAAAGAGCAGCGTTGGCGGTTTGTCGGGGTGGGGATTCGCCATGGCGGCGAGGGCATCAGCTGGGCCGGATGCGCGACAGCACCGAGTCCACCGCCCGGTAGATTTCCAGATCGTCGCCGAACACATCCTGGATGTGGGCGTGCTCGAGCAGGTCCTCGATGATGTACTGGGTAAGATAGAGGCTGATCACGTTCGGATCCTGGGTGAGATTCCGGATTGGGGCGATCTTGTACTGCATCTCGAACTCCTCCAGGTCGCTGAGGAGGAGCAGTTGCCGCTCCATCACGTCCTGGATGGCCGAGACCGAGTTGGTCTCGATGATGTGCAGGTCCAGCAGCCGTTGGACCAGGGCCACGGCCAGATCCGGCGCCATCTCGCGCGCCTTTTTCAGCATGAACTGCCGTTCCCGTTCCCGCTTGCGGTCGATGGCGTCAATGGTTTTGTTGGTGGAACTGCTCGGATTGATATGACGGGCCATGGGTCTGCTCCTCGAATGTTGACGGCCTCGAAGGGTGGTGTCTGTATGTTGTCGCGCGGGTACTCTCGGCGCGGACAGGCGCTGCGGTCGACCCGTCGCCGGGGACCGGGGCGTGTGCGGTGGTGTTCTCCCTGCCCGGCCGCCGGTTTCGGGATAGTCGTCAGCAAGGGACGACATCGGCCGGCGCACGGTCCGTGAGACCGGGTGGAGCGCCGGAGGCGGAGAGAAGGGCCGAGGACACTGTATACTGTACCTCGCTGCGATAAGCACTGCTTTTGTACAGCAAAAGGCTGTCCCGGGCCGGTTTCACGCCGGCTCGCGACCGGCGGAGGGGGGCGGCCGACCCGTCAGGGGAAAGACTGCTCGCTGCGGTACAACTGGCGGAAACGGGCGATATCGGCGCTGGTCTGGGGGTCCAAACGCAGGCCATACTGCTCCACGTATTCGGCCACCATGCGGTGGGTATTGAAGATGGGGATGTTGAGCGCAAGGTTGTGCATCGCCCGTTGCAGGTACTGCTCCGGCTGTTCGTAGAAGAGGTCGAGAATGGTCGGCAGCAGTTCGTAAAAGGCAGTGGAATCCTCGGTGTAGAGGAGCGCATCCGGATCCTCGCTCAGGTCGGCGTCGTCCACCGGCCCCTCGTAGCCGAATTTCCAGCCGGTCAGGCCGTCGTGATAGCCTTCCACCCACCAGCCGTCCATGACGCTGATGTTGGGCACGCCGTTCAGGGCCGCCTTCATGCCGCTGGTGCCGCTGGCCTCCAGCGGCCGCTTGGGGTTGTTCAGCCAGGCGTGCACGCCCGCGACCATGAATTTGGCCACAAGCATGTCGTAGCCGGGGATGAAGATCAGCTTGCCCAGCCCCTTGCTGCGCCGGTACAGCTCCTCCTGGTTGTCGAGGATCAGCTTGAGCACGGATTTTCCCGGCTCGTCGGACGGGTGGGCCTTGCCGGCGAACAGGAAGTTGACCGGCTGGTTGTTGCGCAACAGGATGTCGGCAAGGCGGCCGATGTCGTCGAAGATCAAATCGGCGCGCTTGTAGGTGGAGAACCGGCGCGCAAACCCGAGGGTGAACACCCCGGGCTGGAGCCACTGGCTCTCCTCCAGGCCGGACAGGTAGTTGGGCGGATCGATCCAGGTTTCGGTCATCTGCTCGCGGTGGCTGCGGAGCATGGCGTTGACAAAGGCGACCAGTCGGCTGTTGTCCCTGGCCCAGGCCTCCTGCAGGTCGGTGGCCAGCGGCGCCAGGTCCTCGGTGGCGATGGCGGCGAAGCAACCGGGGTCGTGGCGCCAGTCGCGCAGCGACGGCCGCCGGTCGAAACAGGCGGCGCGGTGGTCGCTGATCCAGGTCAGATGGTGCACGCCATTGGTGATCGCCTTGATTTTCTTTGCAAAAGCCGGAAACTGCTTGCGCGTCACGTCCCGGTGCAGCCGACTGACACTGTTGATCGCCCGGTTGATGCGCATGGCCATGGCGGTGAAGTTGTATTCGTGACCGGCCTCCTCGTCGTGGGCGAGCAGATTGAGGATCTGCTGGAAGGGGCGGTGGCTGATGGCCGAGTAGAGGTCGCGGGCGAAGCGGTCATGGCCGGCCTTGACCGGGGTATGGATGGTGTAGACGATGCGCTGGGCCACCCGTTCAGCGGCCTTGAGAATGTCGGCGTCGGTCAGCCGGTTCTGGTCGTGTTCGCCGAGCATCTCCTGCAGTTCCTGCAGGATCAGGTGCAGGGTGACGGTCACCCCGTGCTGCTCGTTGAGGTGGATGGTCCGGGAGGAAAACCCCAGGGTTTCGAGCAGGGCCATGATGCCGGATCCGAGCATACGCCGCTGGTTGGCCTTGATGATCATCGACCGGGCGTTGTACAGCTGGTGGGACGACTCGATCACCCAGGCCGGGGCGTCGGGCAGGCTGTAGTCGAGCAGGAATTCCGGCACGAAATAGTCGAGCCGGTCCGAGATCTCGAGCTTCATCCACACGTGCGCCCGGATCAGGGTCGGGCGCTCTTCCCCGGACTGCAGGAACGGCACCTCGATGGTCAGCGGCCGGTCGGGCGATTTCGGGTCGCGCAGCTGGAACAGGGTGGGGGTTTCCTCCGGCACCCAGTGGGTGGCCTGATCGATCTGGCCGACCTTGGAGTCGACGATCTGGGAAAAATAGCCTTCGCGGTAGAGCAGGCTGACCGCCAGCGCCGGGATACGGGTGTCGGCGAAGCTCTTCAGGGTGTCGCCGGCGAGTACGCCGAGACCGCCGCTGTAGTTGGGAATCTTGCGCGGCCCGTGCAGGTATTTTTTGATCAGGGCGTCGATGCTCGGGTCGGGATTTTCGCTGATGCCCTTGTGCTTGAGAAAATCGAGCAGCGGGTGGAACACATCCGGGTCGGCGCCGATTTCCATGGAGACATACACGACCGTCTCGCCGTCCGGATCGGACAGCCGGTTCCAGACCGCATCGAAAACCGACTGGGACACGCCGAAAAAGGTTCCGTAGCGGTTGAAGCAGATCAGTTCCTCGGGCGTGTTCGGGGCGGGTAGGGTCATTGCACTCTCTGAATAATTCTTTTTATCATTGAACGGGAAAAGTTTTTCGGCAAAAAAGCCGAAACACGCCAAAATAGAGAGGTCGGCAGTCTTTTGCAAGGAAATTAAAATTGAGAGAAAAAAATATTGTATTTCTGCCGGGGCGAAGTAAATTTACGACCTGTAATTATCGTTTGTTCTTACCAATTTCAGGAGGGAGTGATGAGCAGCAAAAAAATGTTGTATCTGGCTACGTTGGTGGTGCTTGTGCTCGGCCTGAGCCTTACCGGCTGCAGCAAGAAGAAGCCCGATACCAGCGCTTCACAGGTGACCTCCACCGAGGCCGCCGGCATGGCTGAACCGCTGGAGACCCTCGAGACCGAGGACAGCGGCATCATGGAGGGGCGGACCTCCGGCCCGATGGTGCCCGTGTACTTCGAGTTCGACAGCTCCTCGATCACCGGCGAGCAGGTGCAGCGGATCGAGACCAACGCCGATTTCATCAAGGAAAACCCGGCGTTGAAGATTCGAATCGAGGGCAACTGCGACCCGCGGGGCACCCAGGAGTATAACCTGGCCCTGGGAGAGCGTCGTGCCCAGGCCGCCAAGTCCTACCTGGTCAACCTCGGGGTCGACGCCGAGCAGTTGACCACGGTCAGCTTCGGCGAGGAGAAACTGCTGCTGTTCGGCCACGACGAAATTTCCTGGGCGCAGAACCGTCGGGACGACTTCGTCATCGTCAAGTAACGCGCCCCTGCGACCAGCAGTCCGACCGGGCCGGGGCCATGCCCCTGCCCGGTTTTGTCTTTTCTTCCGGCAACGGGTCCGGGCGGCAATCCGGCCGTCGGGCCGGGTCGGCAGGCAGCAATCAAAGAGGAGTACACACGTGAAAGGGATACACAAAGTTATCGGCTGTGCCGGCGGTCTGCTCATAGCCGCCGCCGTGCTCTGCGGCACTCCGGCCCTGGCGGCCGACAAGATCGGCGTGGTGGACATGCGCAAAGTGCTGAGCACCTCCGCCGCCGGGCAGAAGGCGCAGGAGGCCATCGAGAAGAAGCAGCGGGCCCTGCAGGCCGACCTCAAGAAGGACGAGGACGCGCTCATCGCCCTGCAGAAGGAAGGGGAGAAGAAAAACGCCACCTGGAGCGAGGCCGTGAAGAAGGAAAAGGCGGCCGAGTTCCAGAAAAAGATGCGAAGCTTCAGCGAAAAGCGGGAAAAAGCGGCCGCCGATCTGAACCGGCTGCGCGACGAGCAGCTCAAGCCGCTGCACGCCAAGGTTCTGGAGGCGGCCAGGAAGGTGGCCAAGGATGAGGACTATGACTTCATCCTGCCCCGCGAGGCGCTTATCGTCGCCCCGGACAAGAGCGACATTTCCGACCTGGTGGTGTCGGAAGTGAACAAGATGAAATAAACGCCGGCGTGAAACACTCAGCAACAAACCGCCCGTGGCCGTGTTGAGGGAAATCGTTCCCCGCTTTGCCGGGACCAGGATACTGGTGGTCGGGGACATCATCCTCGACCATTTCCTGTGGGGGACGGTTTCCCGCATCTCGCCCGAGGCGCCGGTGCCGGTGGTCAATGTCCAGCGCGAGGACCTGCTCCTCGGCGGCAGTGCCAATGTCCTGCGCAACATCGTCAGCCTCGGCGGCGGCGGCGCCCTGTGCGGCCTGATCGGTGACGACGCCATGGGTGACCGCATCAGCGGACTGGTCGAGGCCCTGGGGGCATCGATCGAGGGCATGGTGCGCGGGGCGAGGCCGACCACGGTCAAGACCCGGGTGGTCGCCCAGGGGCAGCAGGTGGTGCGGGTGGACCGGGAAGAGACCGGAGTGCCGGAACGGCCGACCCTCGACGCCCTGCTCGCCTTTCTCGATGCACACCTGCACGAATTCGACGCGGTGCTCGTCTCCGACTATGCCAAGGGCGTGGTCAACGAAGAGCTGATGACCCGGCTGCACCGGTTACTCGACACGATCAGGGCCAGGGACGGTCGCCCCGTGCCGCTCATCGTCGACCCGAAGCCGGTCAACCTGCAGTATTTCACCGGGGCCACGGTCATCACCCCCAACCATCACGAGGCGGCCCGGATGGCCGGGGTGCGGATCGAGGACGAACGCAGTCTGCTGGCCGCGGCGCGGCACATCCGGGACGATCTCGGCTGCGAAGCGGTGCTCATCACCCGCGGCGAGGCGGGCATGGCCCTGCTCGAGGGCGACGGCCCGCTGGTGACCATCCCCACCATGGCCAAGGAGGTGTACGACGTCACCGGTGCCGGCGACACCGTGGCCGCCACCCTGGCGCTGGGCCTGGCCGCCGGCGGTTCCATGCGAGAGGCGGCCGTGCTGGCCAATCATGCGGCCGGCATTGTCGTCGGCAAGGTCGGCACGGCCTGCGTGTCCGCCGCGGAACTGCTCGACGCGCTGGCCGTTACCGGCGGGCAACCATCCTGAAACCAACGGAGAAACGAATGCGACCACGCAGCATGACAGGATTTGGTCGGGGCGAGGCCTCGGCGGACGGACGCACCTGGGTAGCCGAGGTGCGCACGGTCAACCACCGCTTCCTGGACCAGCGGGTCGTGCTGCCGCGCCTGTTCGGGGCGCTCGAGGAGCCGGTGAAGAAGCTGGTGGCGGCCTCTCTCGACCGGGGCCGGGTGGACTGCACCTTCAGCCTGCAGGGCATGACCACCTCACAGCCGCAGCTGGTCGTCAACGACAGCGTGGCCCGCCAGTATCACCGCTGCCTGCGCCAGCTGATCAGCGACTACGGCCTGCAGCCGGAGATCGGCCTTGCCGACATGCTCACCCTGCGCGACGTCATCACCCTGGAGGAGCCCCGGCCGGACATGGAAGCCGAGTGGGGCCTGATCCGAACCGCCCTCACCGCCGCCCTCAGGGAGTGCGATCACATGCGCGAAGAGGAGGGCCGGGCCATGCAGACGGAGCTGCTCGACCGGCTCGGCAGGTTCGAGGCGATTGTCGCCCGTATCACCGGCCGGCTGCCGGAACTGCTGGCCCTGCGCCAGGCCGAACTCCGCCAGCGGGTGGGCCGGCTGCTCGACGGCGTGGACCTGGACCCGGTGCGCCTTGCCCAGGAAACGGCGATCCTGGCCGACAAGAGCGACGTCACCGAGGAGGTCATCCGGCTGGGCAGCCACATCGCCCAGTTCCGCGCCTTTCTGGCCAGCGACGAGCCGGTGGGACGGCGGCTGGACTTCCTGCTCCAGGAATTCCTGCGCGAGGTGAACACCCTGTCGTCGAAAATCGCCAACGCCGACATCGCCCACCTGGGGGTCGAAATGAAGAACGAGATCGAAAAACTGCGTGAACAGGTGCAGAATATCGAGTAACACCCATCCATCCGGTTGTTTTTCCCCGCCGGAAGCCGTTCGCCCCCGCCCCCCTTCCGTACACGCAGGCATCCATGGACAGCAGACTCGTCAACATCGGTTTCGGTAATGCCGTCAGGGTCAGCCGTATCCTGGCGGTGGTCAACCCGGGGTCGTCCCCGATCAGGAAGCTGAAGGAGGACGCCCGGACGGAAAAAAAACTGATCGATGTGACCGAGGGGCGCAGGACCCGGGCGATCGTCATCCTCGATTCCGGCCACCTGCTGCTCTCCTCGGTGCAGCCGGAAACCATCAAAGAGCGTCTGCTCGCCCTGGACCAGGAGCAGCGTATCCAGGCCCAGAGCCTGTCCAGAGGGAACAGCGGTGACCGCCATGACTAAAGGACTTCTGCTGGTGCTGAGCGCGCCCTCGGGGTGCGGCAAGACGACCATCCTCAACCGGGTGCTGCACACCCTGCCCGGCCTGGTTTTCTCCGTCTCCCACACCACCCGCGCGCCGCGGCCGGGGGAACAAAACGGCATCGACTACCACTTCGTCGATGATGCCACCTTCCTGCGCATGCGCGACCAGGATCCGCCCGGGTTCCTCGAATGGGCCGAGGTGCACGGCAACATGTACGGCACCAGTGTCGAGGAGGTGGAGCGGCAGCAGCAGAACGGTCTCGACGTGGTCCTGGACATCGATGTTCAGGGGGCGGTCCAGGTGCGCGACCGGACAGCGCCGGTGACCATTTTCATTGCCCCGCCGTCGATCGGGGAGTTGGAGAGGCGGTTGCGCGGTCGCGGCTCGGAAACCGAGGCGGCCATCGCCCTGCGGCTGCACAATGCCCGCGAGGAACTGGTCTGCGCCGACACCTACGAGTACCTGATCATCAACGACCGGTTGGAGGACGCGGTGGAGAGCCTGAAGAGCATTATCATCGCCGAGCGCAGCCGCCATCGCCGCAACCCCGACGGCCAGCCGATGCACTGGCGCTGCTGATGGGGGACAAGCCAGGAGTGAACCCCCGGCCCAAGGAGGGGGTGGCCGTTGAACCGACGGACGCCGACCGGCTCTGGGGCATCAACAGCGTGTGGGAGGCCCTGCAGCAGAACGGCCGCGGGCTGGAGGAAGTGCTCATCGAGCGCGGCAAGGCCGGTCCCCGCCTGCAGCAGATCATCGACCTGGCCCGGCAGCAGGAGGTCAGCGTCCGCTTTGTCGATGCGGACCGGTTGGGTGTGCCGCGCCACTGCCGGCACCAGGGGGTGGTCGCCCGGCAGAGCGCGGCGCCGCTCCTGCAGTTGGAGGAGCTGCTTGACGATCTCCAGGCCGCGGCCGCTCCGCCGCGGCTGCTGGCTCTGGACAGCATCCAGGATCCGCGCAACCTCGGCTCCATCCTCCGCTCCGCCCTGGCCGCCGGCTTTGGCCATGTCATCCTGACCCGGGACCGGAGCGTGCCGGTCACCGGCACCGTGGCCCGGACCTCGGCCGGTGCGGTCGCCCACCTCAAGCTCTGCCAGGTGGTGAACCTGGCGGAAACCCTCAAGCTGCTCAAGGAACGCGGGTTCTGGGTGTTCGGCGCGGTGGTCGAGCCGGAGGCCGACTCCATCTACCAGGCGGATTTTTCCGGCCCGGTCTGCCTGGTGATCGGCAGCGAGGGCAAGGGCATCCGGCCGCTGGTGCGCCGCCAGTGCGACCACCTGGTGACCATCCCCATGCACGCCCCGTTCAATTCCCTCAACGCCTCGGCCGCAGCCGCGGTGCTCCTGTTCGAAATCGCCCGCCGCGGCCACTGAGCGGCGGGCTTCGCCCGCGGGCGGGACCGGTACACCGGGACCCGCCTTCCAGCCGCTACTTCTTCTTTCTGCCCAGCTGCTGCTTGAGCAGGTCGCCGAGGGTGCCCATGGACACCGGCTCCCGGGGCGCGGGCGGCACCGGCGTGTCCTCGGTCTTCTCCCGGGGCGCGTAGTCTTCGGGGACCAGGGCGATGCGCTGCTGGGCGGTGTCCACGCTTTCAATCTTCACGGTCAGTTCCTGGCCCACCTCGACCACCTCGCGCGGGTGATGGATTCTCCGGCCGGCGCCGAGCCTGGAGATGTGCAGCAGCCCGTCGACGCCCGCCTCCAGGGTGACAAAGGCCCCGAACGCGGCCAGGCGGGACACCCTGCCCTGGTGCACCGATCCCGACGGATAGCGCTCGGCGGCCTTGTCCCACGGGTTCTCGGTGGTTTCGCGCAGGCTCAGCGAGATCCGGTCCCGGTCCCAGTCGAGCCGTTTGACCACCACCTGCACCTGCTGGCCGAGGCTGAGTACGTCCTCCACCCGGTCGGTCTGGCCCCAGGCGAGCTCGGAGATGGGGATGAGCCCGTCCACGCCGCCGATGTCGACAAAGGCGCCGAAATCGCGCAGCGAGGTGACCGTGCCGCTCACCTGCACACCCTCCCGCAACTGCTCCTTGAGCTGCTCCCGTTCACGGGCGCGCTGTTCCTCCTGCAGGGCGCGGGCGGAGAGGATGATGTTCCGCCCCTGGCTGCCGAACTCCATGATCTTGAAGGCAAGGGTCTTGTCCAGGTAGCTGTCCGCCTGTTCCACCCGGCGGATGTCCATCTGCGAGAAGGGGCAGAAGCAACGGTGACCGGCCACGGTCACCGAAAAACCGCCCTTGACCTCGGCCGTGACCTTGCCCTCCACCGGGATGCCGGCCTCGAAGGCCTCCTCGATCTCCCGCGGGGTGGTCTGGCCGCCGCCGAGCCGGGTGGTGCAGGCCATTTCGCCGCCGCGCCTGGGCAGGAGGTAGACCCTGACCCGGTCGCCGATGCCGACGGTCAGTTCGCCGGCCTCGTTGCGCAGTTCGGCGGCGCTGAGCACGCCCTCGCTCTTGGCGCCGACATCGAGAAAAATGTTCTCGCCGCTGATGCCGACCACGGTCGCCTCGATCCGGTCTCCCGGTTTCATGGTCGGGCGGGAAACGGTTTTCGCCTGGAACAGGTCTGCAAAGGATTCGTCACTCATGGGATTGTCGGGGTGGGTGAAAAGAAAAGGTATCCGGCCGGACAGCGCCGGAATCCGGCGGTCCCTGCCGGTGCTGCAGGGTCAGGGATGCACGGGGGTGATCAGTCGTCTTGCGGCAGTTGCAGGCCGACTTCGATGCGGCGCACCGAACCGTCCCCGGTGTCGACCAGGGCAAAGGCCGGGTTGGCGTCCTTGCCGAGCAGGTCGCCCGGGTTGACGAGCAGGCAGCTGCCCAGCCGTGCCACCGCCCAGACGTGGTCATGGCCGCAACAGACGAGGTCGAAGGAACCGGAGGCGGCCAGGTCGCGGGCCTGGTCCGGGTAATGACAGATGCCGATACGCAGCGCGCCGGCCTGGAAGCTGCCATGGGTGCCGTGGTGGTGGAGGCGCGGGAAGTCGGTGGCGCATCGAGCGGCGATCAGGTGCTGGTCGCCGGGGTTGTTGCCGTAGATGAGATGCACCGGACCGTTGAACCCGTCGAGGCAGGGCAGCATGAACGGCGAGATCAGGTCGCCGCAATGAATGAGCAGCTCGGCGCCCTCGCTGTTCGCCAGGCGGACGGCCCGTTTGAGGTTGGGGATGTGGTCGTGGCTGTCGGAGAGGATGGCGATGCGCATGGGAATCAGGTCGCGTGGACGGCCAGGGCGAGACAGTGCCCGCCGTCTTGGTACAACAGGTGTTTGTGCGTGAGATCGGCCAAAAAGCGGACAAGGTGTTCCTCTTTAACCCGCCCGAAGGTTTGCAGCAACTCCTTTTGCGCCACCGGCCGGCGGCAGTGCAGGTAGATGGCCCGCGATGTGCCGTGCAGGCGGTGGTGGAGGACCGCCTGCCCCGGCCGCTCTTGGCGGATGACGAGGAAGTCGCCGCCGTCCCGGTAGCACAGGGCGGGTTGACGGGAGGTCCGCTGGCAGTGGAATTCCCGCCAGGCGCGCAGCGCCTGCCGCACCGGTCGCCACAGCCGTCGCTGCCGTTCACGGTCGCCGCGGCCGCTGCGGACGAGCATGGGCACCCGGTCAAGCAGGGTTGCCGGGTACAGGGCCCGGTAGTTGGCGTGACGGGTGACCGCGGTCAGGCCGAAGGTGTGGGGGGCTTTGTCCACCGGGCAGCCCTGGCCGAGGAAGAAAGTGGCAGGTTCGAGCGGCGGAAAGGGCAGGGCCGCGGCCAGCGCGGCCAGGGTCTCCTCGACCTCGGCCGCGGTCGAGCCGGGAAATTCCAGGATGAGGTTGCCGGCCAGGCGCAGGTCGTTTTCCAGCGCGTCCTTCATGGCCGCCAGGTTGTCGATGGCGCGCACCCCCTTGCGCAGGCGGGCGAGCAGGCTGTCCGACAGGGCCTCCACCCCGACCTGCACCTCGGTCAGGCCGCCGCGCCGGTACAGGGCGTAGTGGTCGCCCTGGCGCAGCGCCCGGATCTCGGCGAAGAAGCGTCGGTCCACCGGCTCTGCGGCGAGCGCCTGGAACAGGGTGTTGGCCTCGGCGGGCGGCAGGGCGTTGTCGGTGAAGGAGAAGTCCAGGCAGCGGTGCCGGCTGGTGAGGGTGCGGATCTCGGTGAGCATGCGGTCCGCGCTCTTGTGCCGGTAGCCCTGCCACTGCAGGTTGAGGTTGCAGAAGGCGCAGCGGTTCCACCAGCAGCCGCGGGAGAACTCCACCGGCAGGTGGGGGATGAAGTTGAGCTGGCTCACGGCCAGTTCGGCGAAGTAATCGGTGTAGTCGGGCAGGGGCAGGGTGTCGAGATCGGCGATGGTCGCCGGTTCGGGCGCGGGCTCCGGGGTCGCAACCAGCGGCTCGGCGGCATCGATCCCGGACGCACGGAATGGCGTGTCGCCGCCCAGCGAGGCGATCAGTCGCGCCAGCGGCCGTTCGCCCTCTCCGGTGATGCACTCGTCCACCGCGGGAAAGGCCTCGGGCAGGGACCGGGCCAGCTCCGGGGTGATCACCGAACCGCCGAACACCACCCGCACCTCGGGCCGCCGCTCCTTGAGGCGGGAGGCGGCCAGGAGCGAGGCGGACAGCTGGCTGAAGCAGACCGAAAAGCCGACCAGCTGGCAGTCCGCCACCGGCAGCTGGTCCAGGCAGGTGTCCAGGTGCGCGTCGAGGACGGGCAGCAGGGCGTCATAGGTCGCCACGCCCAGGTCCGGCAGTTCGCGCTGGAACAACCGCCTGGCCGCGTCCCGCAGTTCGGGAAAGAGCAGGCCACTGTAGAGCGCCTCGCCGGCCCAGGTGTTCTCGCTGATGCGCCGGTAACGGTCCGGGCCGATGGCGGCGGCCGCGGTCAGCGAAGGGTGGCGGCTCTGGACGCGCAGGTCCGGGAACTGCCGGTCGAGATAGCCCTTAAGCGCCCCCAGCTGGATCGACGGGCGGTTGAACGGCGCCCAGGGCATGGAGAGCAGCAGCACCTGCACGGGCGGTTACTGGCGGATGATCTCGATGCCCGGGGCCAGCTCGAGCCGGCGCAGCATCGCGGCCCGCTCGCGGTCGCCGGGCTCCAGCCGGTCGAAGTGGACCCCCGTGAAAGTCAGCTCGGTGAGCGCGCCGAAATGGTCTTCGAGCAGAAGCCGCCGGATGGTCCGGTCCGGGGCGAGCCACAACTGCAACCGTTTGAGCTGCGACTGCTCCTCCCTGGGGGTGAGCAGCACCGCCTCGCTGTCCGCGGGCGGCTCGCTCAGCTGGAATTCCGGATCCGCCGGGGCGGCGGTGAAGGCGTCGAGCAACCTTTGCGCGCCGGTGAACAGGGCGTAGGTGATATCCGCCTCCATCTCGCCCGCCGGGGAGACGAGCAGTTGCCGGTCCCGGGGGGTGTAGACGGAGAGTTCGCGGCCGTCGTTGACAATGGTCTGCTCGGTGGGTCCGGTGTAATTCCAGCGGATCACGCCGTGTCCCTCCGGCCCCTCACCGCCCGGCCGGTAGAAGACGGCGTTGCCGCTGCCCTGGCGGGTGCGGCCCCCGGTCCGGGTGGCCTGGGCAAAGTCGAATTCCAGGCTGCACAGCTGCTGGTATTTTTTCTGCACCTGCCCGACCAGTTCCTCCGGAGCGGTCGGCCGGGCGGCAAGCGGCGCGGCCAGGCCGAGGAGAACGACCAGGGCGAACAGCAGGGGGCGAAGGCGACGGGGCTCAGACATCGGTTTTCTCCAGGTGGACGGTGCGTCCGAAAATTTGGCCGGCCAGCGAGGCCACGGCTGCGGGCATGTCGGAGACATAGAAGCGGCTGGGCGTTTCCGGGGCGTGGAGCAGGGAGCGCAGGGCTTCGTCACCTTCGAGCACCGCCTTGAGGTGCAGGGCCACCTCCACCGACGAATCGATGATGTGCACGCGGCGGCCGATGCGCGGGGCGATCACCTTTTTCAACAGCGGATAATGGGTGCAGCCGAGGATGAGGGCGTCGAGTTGTTTGTCGCGCAGCGGGTGCAGGTACTTGCGGACGATCATCTTGGTCTCCCGCCGGTCCAGCCA
>CAZMNU010000022.1:27112-30179 GCA_964567725.1 uncultured Desulfobulbus sp.
GCCACGCTCGCCGCCGAGTTGCAGGCGATGACGATCAGCCGGGCGCCCTGGCGGAGCAGGAACTCGGTGTTGCGGTGGGCGTACTCGGTGATCATGGCCGGGCTTTTCGGGCCGTAGGGCATGCGGGCGAGGTCGCCGAAGTAGATCAGCGGGTAGCCGGGACAGAACTGCTCGATAGCCCGGGCGACGGTCATGCCGCCGACGCCGGAGTCAAAGATACCGATCATGGTGAGGGGGTCAGCAGGGTTGAGGGCGGACGGGCAGGCGGCTGCCGGAAGGGATCAGGGAACAGGGACCGAACCCGTCGGCAACCGGCGAAACAGGGGCGGCCGGGGTGAGGGGCCTGCCCGGGCGGAGGTGGCGTGGCCGCCGCCGACCGGGCAGGTGTCGGGCTCGAGGTGAAATTATTTCTTCCTGGTGCGGGCCTCGATCGCCTTGCGGAGGTTGTCCGGCAGGCCGCGTTCCTTGCCCGATTGCGAACGCTTCTCGGAGAGGGCCTTGGCGCACAGGGGCTGACGGGCGGAAAAGCCGTGCTTCTTCCTGTACTCCCTGGCGGTGAGTTCATGAGACTTCAGATGCTTGGGAGAGAGCATCTTGAACTCCTGACCGCACTCCAGGCAAATGATTTTGTTCCGCTGGATCGACTTCTTCGGGTCGATAACAGGATTGGTCTCCTCGGTTTCTACTTCAGTGCCAATGGATTCGGAGTCCTGCAGAGCTTTCAGGGTTTGAAAGGTGTCGTTCAGGGCCGTTTTTATTTCTTCGGTGGACATCTGCTTGGTGCTGATTTGTGACTGGATGATTTCAGCAGTCATCTCAACGAGGGTCTTGCTCATCGGTTTCTCCTGGGGAATGAAGGTGTCTGGCGACAGACAGGACAGTTTCAACTTTGCCGCAAACATAGAGTATGTGCCGGATTGTTGCAATGCTTTTTGTTGCAACCAGCGGAAATGAAAAAAGTGCTGCAGCAACGACGGTGCCGCCTTGCCGGAGAAAACCCCGGGCAGCAGGACGGTGGCCTTGTCCGATGGCGCCCGGAGAGGACGGATTTTTGGCTTAATAATTCGAAATTATTCAGTATCACGCAAACCTCCGGTCGCGGGAGTTGACAGCCTGCACCGGAATAATTACATTGGGGCCGTTTGCAGTTACGGCAAGTCTTTTGCCTTCATCTATACACAGTCGCGAGGGATGACCATGCCAGTCTATGAGTACGAATGCGAAGGGTGCAGCAAGGTGTTCGAAGTTCAGCAGCGTATCGCCGACAAGCCGTTGACGGACTGCCCCGAATGCGGCGGTACGCTGCGCAAGCTGATTTCCATGACCACCTTCCAGTTGAAGGGCGGCGGTTGGTACACCGACGGCTACACCGGCCCGTCCAACGGCAAGAACAGTGGCGGTTCCGCCGCGGAAAAACCCGCTGCGCCCCCCTGCCAGGGCGGCGCAGGTGCCTGCAGTCACTGCCCGGCCGCGACCTGAGGCCGGCTCGGCCCGTTCACAACCCGGCCCGGTGCCGGGTTTTTTTGTTGCCCCGGCCGTCGGCCCGGCCCGGCCGGCGTCTGTTCCCTTCTTTTTGGAGGTCACCATGATTCCGGTTCCCGTTCGTCGCCGTCCCCTGGTTCCGTCCCGTCTGCTGGTGCTGGCGTCCCTGTGCCTGTTCCTCGGCCTGCTCGCCGGCTGCTCCTCGGCCTACTACAACACCATGGAAAAGCTGGGGGTGCACAAGCGCGACATCATGGTCGACCGCGTCGGTGAGGCCCGTGACGCCCAGGAGGCGACCAAGGAGCAGTTCCAGTCGGCCCTGGAGCAGTTCAGCCAGGTGGTGGAGGTCAAGGGCGGCGACCTGGAACAGAAGTACACGGTGCTCAACGACCAGTACAAGCAGTGCAAGGCCGAGGCGGACAACGTCCACAAACGTATCGGCGCGGTCGAATCGGTGTCCGCGGCCCTGTTCCGCGAGTGGGAGGCCGAACTCGACCAGTACACCAGCGCCGCCCTGCGCCGCGACAGCGAGAGCAAGCTGGCCGCCACCCGGCGTCAGTACGAGCAGCTGATCACAGCCATGAAGCGGGCCGAGAGCAAAATCCAGCCGGTGCTGTCGGTGTTCAATGACCAGGTGCTCTACCTCAAGCACAATCTCAACGCCCAGGCCATCGCCGCCCTGCAGGGCGAACTGGTGAGCCTGGAGGAGAACGTGGACCGGCTGGTGCGCGAAATGGAGGCCTCGATTCGCGAGGCGGACCAGTTCATCAGCAGGCTGCAGAAGACCTGAGACGGGCTGTCGGCTGGTTTGGCGATGGTCAGGGCCGGGTGACGATGGCCATGGCGTCGCCGTAGGAGAAGAAGCGGTACCCCTGGGCAACGGCCTCGCGGTAGGCGGCGAGGATGCGCTCGCGGCCGGCCAGGGCCGAGACCAGGAAGAGCAGGGACGATTTCGGCAGGTGGAAGTTGGTGATCAGATTGTCCACCACCCGGAATCGGTAGCCCGGGTAGATGAATAGGCCGCACTCGGCCGCCAGCGGCTGCACCCGACCGGATGGGTCGGCGGCGAACTCCAGGGTGCGCACCGTGGTCGTGCCCACGGCCCAGATGCGGCCGCCCGCGGCCCGCACCCGATTGACCGCGGCCGCGGTTTCGGCCGACACCTCCACCGCCTCCCGGTGGATGACGTGGTCGCGGATGTCCTCGGTGCGCACCGGGGCGAAGGTGCCGTAGCCGACGTGCAGGACGATGCTGGCCATCTCCACGCCGGCATCCCGGATGGTCGCCAGTAACTCGTCGCTGAAATGGAGGCCCGCCGTGGGCGCGGCCACCGAGCCGGTGTGGCGGGCGTAGCGGGTCTGGTACCGCTGTCTGTCCTCCGGCTGGCTGTCACGGCTGATGTACGGCGGCAGGGGCATGCGGCCGTGCGCTTCGAGCAGGGAATCCAGGGTTTCACCGGCCTGGGGCCGAAAGAGCAGGGTCACCAAGGCCTTGCCGTCCACCGCGTAGGCATCGACCCGGACGCGCAGGTGTTCACTGAACACGAGTTGGCTGCCCGGCTTGGGCCGCTTGGAACTCTTGATCA
>CAZMNU010000023.1:0-1489 GCA_964567725.1 uncultured Desulfobulbus sp.
CTTGCCCGTCAGTGGTCGGCCGGGGCGTCCTGGCCAGCCGCCGCCGGCGGGCTGCCGGCCGGTAGCAGCACCGGTCTGCCGATGACGGCCGCCTGCAGAGCCCCATCGGCCAGCCAGAAATCGCGCTGCGCCTCGATCGTGGCGATCACCGTGTGCACCTGGTCGCGGGTGTCGGCGAGCAGTTCGAACACGCCGATGAGCATGCCGTTGTAGCGCAGCAGGTTCTCCTCGGCAATCACCCTCCGCAGCGGCAGGACCTCGTCGCGGTAGTGTTGGCACACATCCCAAGCCGTGCGGTAGGCGGCGTAGGTTTCGCGCAGGTTCGACCCGGCCGCGCGCACCGTGGCCTCCAACTGGTTGGCCGCGGCCAGGGTTTGGGCGTTCATGGCGTCGCGCTGCAGATCGCCCCAGTCGAACACGGGCAGGCGGACGCTGATTTCATAGCCCTCCCGGTTGTCCCGGGTTCCGGCCGCATCGTCGAACACGGTGTCATGGCGGACGCCCAGTTCGATATCCGTCAGGCTGGTGAGCCGGTTCAGCCCCTGTTCTTTTGCCGCGGTCTCGTAGGCGGTCCGGGCCAATTGCAGGTCGAGCCGGGCCGCACGGGCCGCCGCGCTGACCTCCTCCGGGCCCCTCGGGCTGTCGGGCAGGTCGGGCAGCCGCTCGGGCAGCTGCAGTTCTTTCTCCTGGCCCTCCGAGAGGCCGAGCGCCCGGACCAGTTCCTCCCGGGCCGCCACCGCAGCCTGTTTGGCTGCGGCCAGGCGGGTGGCCGCGTCCGCGTAGAAGGCCTGCTGGCGGGCGTACTGCAGCCGGCTGAAGTTGCCCACCTGCTGCAGGCGGCGGGCCAGTTCGGCGCTGATCTCGCCCACCTCGTACACCTGCTGCGCATACACCAACCTCTCCCGGGCGGCCACCGCCCGCACCCAGGCCCGGCGGACGCCCGTGACCGTGTCCACCGTGTCCAGGGCCAGGCGCACCTGCGCCAGCTCCATGCGGCCCTTGGCCGCCGGGTAGCGCAGCGGCAGGGTGAGCAGGTCGAGCAGGCCGAAGGTGAGGGCGCGCTCGAACTCGACCTCGTCCGCCAGGGTGGTGCGGGCGAACACGAACCAGGGGTTGGCGATGCGGCCGGACTGGGCCGCGCGGGCCGCCTCGGCCCAGTTGCGGGCGAGCATGGCCTGAATGGCCGGACTGTTGACCAGGGCGAGATGGACCGCGTCCTGCTGGCTCAAGGGGCGGGTGAGCAGGGTCGCGGCTGTTTTCGCCATGGCCGCGCGCTGTTCGTCGGTCTGGGCCAGGGCGAGGTTGCCGTCGGTGAACCCGGCCGTGGTCCGGTTGGTCCGCGCCAGCGACTCCTCGAAGTCCACCCGGGCACAGCCGGCGAGGGTGAGCACGACCAGCGCCAACGGCAGGAAGGTCGGCAGGAAGGGGCTCCGCCTGTTCATGGATGGTCGCCGTGCCCCGTGGGCCGGGCTGCCCCGGCCGGAGGGGG
>CAZMNU010000023.1:1589-11086 GCA_964567725.1 uncultured Desulfobulbus sp.
CGGCACGGGCGCTCCCGGCCACCCGGCGGTGAGCCACAGCAGCACCAGGACCACCGGCAGCGCCTGTCGGCCCGGATGGGTGGGGGTGTTGTGCATGCGGACCTCCCGTGGATCGGTTGGCTTGCGACCGCCCCTGCCTGCAGGGCGGAAAGCCTTGGGAAACCGGGAGGGGGCACCACCCCTCCCGGCGGGACCGCTTACGGCAGGGCGGTGAGCAGCGTCTTCTGCGCGGCCACGATCAGCTCGAGCAGGGCATACTGGTGTGCCGCCTTCTGTGGCTGCGGTGGCCGCAGGTCCGGGTCAGCGGGTCAGGCTGACCTCCCGGCGCACCGTGTGGATGGGGAACTCGGCCTCGGCCACGCCCGGCAGCTGCCGGAAGGTGAGCACCGCCTCGACCACGGCCTGCTGCACGCCCTCGGGCAGCCGCACCTCGATGGTCTCCTTTTTCGGCACGAACGGGTGCAGGCTGGTGTCGCGCAGCAGGGTCAGCTTGCGGCTGGCCGCGTAGACCATGGTGTGGTCGTCGTAGCCGAGCGAGTGCTGCGGCATATAGATCTTGGTCTCGGTGTACAGTTCCTTGCCGTCTACGGTCGTGACCTTGATGTCCAGGGTCACCCGGTTGGGCGAGGGGCAGCCGTCCGGGAAGCGGTGGCCGATGCGGCTGACCACCTCGGTGTTGATCACCGCCAGGGGAATGAACTCGGTGGCGTTCGGTTTCATGCGGTAGCCGACCGTGGTGACGTTCAGGTCGATCCATTCCTGCAGCCGCTTGGCGGTCTGGGCCTTGTCCTGGTAATTGGGCGGGAAGCGGTGGCCGCCCTGGTTGCGCATGTGGCAGTCCTGGCAGGACTGGGTGCCGCCCATGGGCACGTAGAAGTGCTGGTGGCTGTCAAAGGTGGAGGTGCACCACATGGGCTCGTCGTAGTGCTGCACGTTCGGGCCCTGGTGGCACTGGGCGCAGAACACCGTGTCGCGCATCATCTCGCTGGGCTGGGCGGTGGGGAAGGCGGTGTCGCCGTGCGGGCCGGCGTGCTTCGGCCCGTAGATGACTCCGGCCCTGGGGGCGCCGTCCCGGAACTTGCGCAGGATGGCGTTGCGGCTGTGGCAGACCAGGCAGGTGATCTGCAGCTTGTCGAGCACCTCCTCGTCGCCGTCGACGATGGCCTCGGCGATCTCCACGGCCACCGCCTCGGAGGCGTCCATCATCTGCGGCAGATGGCATTCCACGCAGGGCTTGAGAAACTCGCGCATGCCCGGCGCGACCTCGTGCGATTTCTTCAGTTCGGTGTCGCGGGAGTTGACGTAGCCCTGGAAGGTGGCCAGCGTCCTGCCGATGGGGCCGAGCATCGGCTTGGCGTGGAGCGACTGCTCCCAGTCCGCGTAGATCTCCGCGTGGCACTCCCTGCACCGGCTCGAGTCGAACCGGGCCACCAACTCGTCCAGGGTCTGTGCCTCCTTTGCCGCCGCGCTGCCGGGAAAGGACAGCAGCAGGACTGCCACAACCATCGCCAACTGTTTCATACGCTCCTCCTCTGCCAGTGTGCCCGGTCCGCGGTCTGCTCGAAGGGAAGGACGCGGCCGGCAAGGGAAACAGGCGGCGCCGGCGCCCTCGCGCGCGAAGCCGTGGCCTGTTCAGGGTGCGGATGCGGTCTCGGTTCGCCGCTGCGGGGGCACGGGTGCACGTCCCCGTGGCGACGGTGGAATAAGCCTACAGAGTGGCAGGGTCGCGGTCAACCGCGCTGTTGTCGGAACAGCAAAAAAACACTGCGGGAGAAGGGATTCGGGCTGGCGGTGGTGGGCTCAGCCGCCGCCCTCGGCGTGGCGGAAGGCCTCGGCCACCACCTGGCGCAGCAGTTCGCCCGACCAGGGCTTCATCAGGTATTTCCACACCGCGCCGTGGTTGATGGCCTCGGTGACCGTGCCCAGTTCGGCGTAGCCGCTGAGGATGATGCGCACCGTGGCCGGGTACATCCTCCGCACCCGGCCGAGCAGCTGGACGCCGGTCATGCCCGGCATGAGCTGGTCGGAGATGATCACCTGCACCGGCGTGGTGGCCAGGATCTCCAGGGCCTCCGCGCCGCCGGCAGCGGTGTGCACCCGGTAGCCCGAGCGGTAAAAGACCCGGCGCAGCCCCTGGAGCACGAGCGGGTCGTCATCCACCAGGAGCAGGGTTCGGCCCTGGTCCGCCTCGGCGAACGGCTGGCGCCGTCCTTCCCGGAGCAGGGCGGCCGCCTCCGCCGCCGGCAGCGGCCGGCTGAACAGGAAGCCCTGCATCTGGTCGCAGTGCAGGCGGCGCAACAGGGCCAGCTGCGCCTCGGTCTCCACCCCCTCGGCGATCACCCGCATGCCCAGCTTGTGGGTCATGGCCACGGTGGCGGCGACGATGGAGGCGTTGGTCGGGTTGGTGGTCAGGTCGCTGACAAAGGACCGGTCGATCTTGACCAGGTCGATGGGCAGCCGGGACAGGTGGGCCAGCGACGAGTGACCGGTGCCGAAATCGTCCAGCGACAGGCTCAGCCCCCGGGCCTTGAGCTGGCCGACGATCTCCGTGACCCGCGCCACGTTCCGCATCACCGTGCTCTCGGTCAGCTCCAGTTCGAGCAGGTGCGGATCGACCCCGCTGGCCTCGAGCAGCCGGTCGATCAGGCCGGGCAGCGCCGGGTTGTGGAAGTGGTTGGCCGCCAGGTTGACCGCCACCTTGACCGGCGGCACCCCTGCCCGCTGCCAGGCGAGCAGCCGGGCGATCACCTCGGCCAGCACCCACTCGCCAATGGCGACGATGCGGCCGGTCTCCTCGGCGATGGGGATGAACACGCCCGGGGGCACCAGGCCGACGCCCGGCCGGTTCCAGCGGACCAGCGCCTCCAGGCCGACGATCTCGCCGGAGACCAGGCTGATCTGCGGCTGGTAGTGGAGCAGGAGTTCGTTGCGTTCGACCGCGAAGCGCAGCTGGCCGGCCAGGTCCAGCTGGTCGATGGTCACCGGCCGCTGCGGCGGTCGGTACAGGCAGTACTGGTCGCCGCCTTCGTCCTTGGCCAGGCGCATGGCCGCGTGGGCATTGCTCAGGAGGGTGTCGGCATCACTGCCGTGGTCCGGGTGGCGGGCGATGCCGATGCTGGCGCTCACCGCCAGTTCGCACCCGTTCACCACCACCGGCTGGCGGATACGCTCGAGAATGCGACCGATGGTGCCGCTGCAGGTGGCCTCGTCCCGGACCTGGGCAAAGAGGATGGCGAACTCGTCGCCGCCGATGCGCGCCAGCAGGTCATCGCGGCGGATGGCCCGGCCGATGCGGTCAACGATGCGCACCAGCAGGGCATCGGCCGGACCATGGCCCATCACCTGGTTGAAGGCGGCGAACCGGTCGAGGTTCAGGTAGGCGACCACCACCCCGTTCGCGTCGCCGCCGGTCCCGGGGTTGCTCACGGCCCGGTCCAGGCCGGCGCGGAACGCGGCCCGATCGGCCAGGCCGGTGAGCGGGTCACAGCTGCCCGCGCCCGGCGCCGCGGTCCCTTCCCCGTTCTCCCGAACCGGGGTCGCACGGGTGAGGACCAGGTGGCAGCGAACCTGGCCCATGTCGTCCGGGACCGGGATGACGGTGGTCTGGTGCCGGTCCGCATCGAGGTCGGCCGGCCGGCCGAGGAGCGCTTCAAGGCGGCAGCCGCGCTGTTCGCAGTGGCAGCGGTTGGCGTAGAGCACCAGGCCGCGCGCGTCGGTGATGAGCACGCCCGTGGCGGCCTGTTCGAGCACCCCGGCGAGCCAGCCGGGGTCAGGGGGCAAGGCGGGCTGGCGGCTGGCGGTCGTTTCGGTGGGAACAGGGTGGCGCTGGTCGCTGGTCATGCAGGATCGACGGGTTCAGGGGGCTGGGTGTCGTCCCCACCGCCGTACAGGCCGACGCGGACGCGGATGGGTTCGACGATGCCGGTCTTTCGGGAGAAGTTGATCAGGCCGCGGAGCAGGGGCGGGGTGATCAGCTGGCCCCTGGCCACCACCAGGGCGCCGTTGGTGGCGAGTACGTCGTCCATTGCCACCATGCCGGCGCTCACCTGGTCCACCCTCAGGCTGAGCACCTGCGCCTGGCGGGTGGAACGCACCGTGGCCAGGGCGTCGAGCACCTCCGGGTTGTAGACCTTGCGCCGGCCGCGCAGGAAGGTGAGCGCCTCGCCGCGAGTGCGGCCCTGGAACAGCAGGCAGTCGTAGTCCACCGCCGCCCGGAGCAGCTGGGCGCCGATGAGCACCTCCGCAAACAGGGTCTGGCGCAGTTCGTCGGTGAAATCCGCGTAGCGCCGGCGCTGGTGGCGGATCATGGCGGTGACGTTCTCCAGCCGCGGGATCGGTTCGAGCAGCCGGGCCGCCGCCTCGGGATGGCGGTCAAACTGTTCGGCCTCCTCTGCACTCAATTCCTGGCCGGAGTAGAACTTGCTTAAGGTCTCGGCGGGCAGGCCGATGCAGCCGATCTGGGAGAGCAGGGCGGCCGTCTCGTACTGCCAGGCATGGGGCAGGCGCAGGGCCGCGGCCGCGTCGACCACGCAGTCGCGCAACCGCAGACCGGCGCTGCCGGCAAGCGGGCTGGTCACCCCGAGCAGCTCACAGAGCACGCTGACCGAACCCCTGAGGGTCTCCTGGAGGAGTTCCTGTTCCGCGGTCTGCAGCCGGTGCTGGCGCACCGCCAGGGCCAGGGAAGTGACGAGCAGGGCCGGCGGGCAGGGCTTGGTGAGAAAGCGGAAGATCTGGCCGGAGTTCACCGCCTCGATGGCGGTCTCCTGGTCGGCGTTGCCGGTGAGCATGAGGCGCACCGTGTCCGGGTACAGGGCCTTGACCGTGGTCAGCAGCTCCACCCCGTTCATGCCCGGCATGCGCATGTCCGAGACGATCACCGCGAACGGGCCGGCCTCCCTGCACAGACGCAGGGCCGCCTCGCCGCTGGTTGCGGTGTGGACCGTGTAGCGCCCGCGCAGCTGCCGCTGGAGGGCGTGGAGCACGTTGGGTTCGTCGTCGACGAGCAGGATCTTTTCCGCCATGGTCTCCGCCCTCAGGCCTCTGCCCCGGCGCAGAGCGCCAGCCACTGGTCCACCCGGTCGAGCAGGCCGGCCCGCTCGAGCAGGGCCGTGTTCAACTCGGGCCGCACCAGGCCGTCCGTTCCGGGCCGCAGTTGGTGACAGAGGGCGTCGGCCGCGTGCACGGCCAGGGCCGGGCTGAACGAGGGTTCCGGATCGTCCTCGAGGCGATGGTGCAGGGTCACCGCCTCGACCACCGGGCCGGGCAGCCCCCACAGGCCGAGCAGGTAGCCGCCGACCAGGCCGTGGTCCGCGGCCAGCACCTGCCGTTCCGCCTGCCAGCAGGCCTGTCCCTGTTCCCGGGCCAGGCCGAGCACCTCGGCGTACTCCCCGGGCAGGCTGGCCGCCAGCAGCAGTTTGCCCGCGTCGTGGACCATGCCGGCGATGCAGGCGTTGTCCGCGACCTCCTTGTGCCCGGATTCCGCCGTGGCGATCAGGCGGGCGCAGCGGGCCACGTCCAGGCTGTGCGCCTGCAATTCCTCCACCCGCAGGACCTGGCGGCCAACGGGCCGCAGCTCGGTGAACACGCCCGCCGACAGCACCAGGGCCCGGACCAGGTCCAACCCGAGCAGGCTGACCGCCCGGGCCGGGCTGTCGATGGTTCGGGGCAGGCCGAAAAACGAGGAGTTGACCAGTTGCAGAACCTTGGCGCACATGCCCAGGTCCTGCTCGATGATGCGGGCGACGTCGTTCAGGGCGCAGTCCGGATCCTGCAGGCGCCGCTGCAGTTCGGCGTAGAGCGCGGGCAGGCTGGGCAGGCTGCCCAGCCGGGAGATGAGCGCCTTGAGGTCCGCGTCGGCGAGCAGGTCCTGGAGGGCACAGGCCCGGGTGAGCACCTCCTTGAGTTGTTCCGGGGTGGTCGGCTTGGTGAGGAACTGGTGCACCGTGGCCACGGTGCGCAGCACGGAATCCCGGTCCGCCTGGCCGGAGAGCATGATGCGCATTACCTGCGGGTAGTGCTCCTGCACACGATCCAGGAGGGTGGCGCCGTCCATGCCGGGCATGCGCATGTCGGTGACGAGCACGTCCACCGGCTGCGTGGCCAGCACGGCCAGGGCCTGCTCGCCGCTGGCGGCGAATTGCAGGTCCATGGTCTGGCGCAGGCTGCGGAGCATGCGCCCCAGGCCGGCGAGGATGTTCGCTTCGTCGTCGACGAACAGGATGGTCTTGCGCGGCTCGCTCATCGCTCCGGGATCATCTCGTTTTCCCCGGCCGGCGGGGACTCCGGCCGGTGCAGGGGCAGTTCGATGACAAAGGTCGTGCCTCGGCCCGGGTCGCTGACAAAGCGCAGCCGGCCCTGGTGCTTGTCCACCACCACGCTGCGGGCGATGGCCAGCCCCTGGCCCGTGCCCCGGCCCACCCCCTTGGTGGTGAAGAAGGGGTCGAAGATGCGCTCCTGGATGTGGGCCGGGATGCCGCCGCCGGTGTCGGCGATGCGCACCTCCAGCCAGCGCTCGTCTGCCCGGGTGGACACGGTGATCACCCCTTTGCCCCGGTTGCCGCCATCGGTCTGGTCGGCGATGGCGTGGGCCGCGTTGACGAGGATGTTGAGAAACACCTGGTTGAGTTCGCCGGGCAGGCAGCTGAGCAGGGGCAGGTCGTCGGCCAGGCGGGTTTCCACCTCGGCCACGTACTTCCACTCGTTGCGGCTCACCGTGATGGTGCTTTCCAGGGCCCGGTTGATGTCCACCAGGGTCTTGTCGTCCGTGCCCGGGTGGGAGAACTCGCGCATGGCGCGGACAATGGAGGCCATCCGCTCCACCCCCTCCAGGGTCTGTTCGATGGTGTCGGGGATCTCGGCGAGCAGGTAGGGCAGGTCGACCTCGGCCTGCAGGGCGGCAAGCGCCCGGGCCGGTTCAGCCGCCGGTTCACCGGCCAGCGCCGCCCGGCAGAGGCGGTCCGCCCCGGCCAGGATTGCGGCGAGGTCGGTGGTGGCGTCGCCGAGGAAGCGGACATTGTCGCCCACGTACTGGATGGGCGTGTTGATCTCGTGGGCAATGCCCGCGGCCAGCTGGCCGATGGCCTCGAGCTTCTGCGCCTGGCGCAGTTCGCGCTCGGCGGTGAGCGCGTCGGTCACGTCCTCGAACAGGCCGATCACCGCCGGGGCCTGGTGGCTGCCGTTCTGCACCGGTTGCAGCACCATCTTGAACACCCGTTCGCCCAGCACTGTGGGCAGCACCACGGTGTGCTCACCCAGGCCGGGGACAGTGCCCTGCGTTCCGGCCGCGGGCAGGCGGGCGAGCAGGTCGCCGGGCAGGCTGCCGCCCCCGTCCTCGCCAAGGTCCGGGAACCAGCGGCGCATCTGCCGGTTGACCTGCACCGGTGTCAGGGTCTCGGTGCACATGACCACGCCCACGTGCAGGTGGTCCATGATCGAGCGCAGGGTCGCCTCGGAGCGGCGCAGGGACTCGGCCACGGTCTTCAGTTCGGTGATGTCGTGGCGCACACCGATAATACCGGCCACCCGGCCATCGCTGCCGGTGAATACGGCCTTGTGGGTGAGACTCGCTCGCCGCGAGCCGTCCGGGTGGATAAAGGTGCTTTCTCGCGGACACAGAATCCCGGTGGCGAGCAACGCCTCGTCTTCTCGGGTGAGTTGCGCCGCCAGCTCCGGCGGGTGCACGTCGGCGGCGGTGCGGCCGAGAATGGCCTCGCGCGGCCGGCCGACCGCCTCCTCGAAGGCCCGGTTGCAGCCCAGGTAGACGCCGTCCGTATCCTTGTAGAAGACCTGGGCCGGGATGGTGTCGAGCAGGGTGCGGAGCAGGTTGAGCTGCTCGTTCAGGGCCTCGGTGCGCTGTCGGACCAGGTCTTCCAGGCGGGCGGCATGGTGACGGTTCTCCAGCGTGGTCTGGCGGTGGCGCAGGCCGTTCTCCACGGTGATGAGCACCTGGTTGCGGGTGAACGGCTTGGTGATGTAGCCGTACACGCCCAGGTCGAGCGCCTCGCGCGCCTGGTCGATGTCGTCGATCACGGTGACCATGATCACCCCGGTGTCCGGGTGGTGCGCCTTGATGTGGCGGATCAGGTCGATTCCGGTTTCGCCGGGCATGTCCCGGTCGGTGAGCACCATCTCCACCGGGATCTGGCCGAGCGCCTTTTTGGCCGCGGCCACGTCCGCCACCGCCAGGCAGGGGTAGCCGCACTCCTCGAGAATGGTGGTGAGCAGGTCGCGCACCGGCCCCTCGTCGTCGACCACCAGGATGGGTGCGAGCGAAACCATCCGTTCGGCGCTCATGGCTCCACCTCGGCCGGGGTGGTGAGCACCCGGCGCAGGGTGGCGAGCAGGTCGTTCTGCGGCACCGGCTTGGCCAGCAGGCCGCGGAAGCCGAGGGCCCGGGCCTGCTCGCCGGTGATGATCTTGGTGTACCCGGTCATGAGCAGCACGGGCAGCTCCGGCCGGCGGGCCAGCATCCGCTGGCCCATCTTGTCGCCGGTCATGCCCGGCATGGTCACGTCCGAGAGCACCAGGTCGAACCCGGCCGGGTCCTCCTCGAACAGGGCCAGGGCCAGGATCGGGTCGGTGCAGGTGGTGATGCGGTAGCCCTGGGATTTCAGGAACTGCTGGTAGAACTTGCACAGGATGGGCTCGTCGTCGACCAGCAGGAGGTGCTCGCCCCGGCCGCCCAGCTGGTGGTCGATGCCGTGCACGTGCTGGCTTTCCCGGCGGGGGACCACCGGCAGGTAGATGGCAAACGTCGACCCCCGGCCCGGCTCGGAGTCGACCACGATCTCGCCGCGGTACTGCTTGACGATGCCGTGCACCACCGCCAGGCCGAGCCCGGTGCCTTCGCGGTGGCCCTTGGTGGTGAAATAGGGCTCGAAGATTGCCGCCATCACCTCGGGGGTCATGCCGCAGCCGGTGTCGCTCACCACCAGGCGCAGGTGCGGTCCGGGCGAGAGTTCCGGGTGTTCCCTGAAAAACCCCTCGTCCGGGGTCAGCTGGTCGATGCGCACGAAGAGTTCGCCGCCGTCCGGTTCCATGGCGTGGCTGGCGTTGACGCACAGGTTCATGACGATCTGGTGCACCTGGGTGGGGTCGGCCAGCACCGGCTCCACCGTGGTGCTGATCGAAGTCTTCAGGGTCACGGTGGCGGGCAGGGTGGAGCGGAGCAGCTTGAGCGCCTCCTTGACCACCAGCGGCACCTGCAGGGGCTGCAGGTCCGCATCCTGGCGGCGGCTGAAGGTGAGGATCTGGCGGACCAGGTCCGTGGCCCGCTCGCCGGCGCTGGCCACCTGCTCCAGGTACTCGGCCACCAGCGGCTGGTCCTTGAGGCGCAGGCGGGCCAGGTCGGCATAGCCGAGCAGGGCGGCGAGGATGTTGTTGAAGTCGTGGGCGATGCCGCCGGCCAGGGTACCCAGCGATTCCATCTTCTGGGCCTGGCGGAGCTGGCGTTCGAGCGACAGCCGCTCGGTGATGTCGGTGGTGATCACCACCACGTT
>CAZMNU010000023.1:11186-21330 GCA_964567725.1 uncultured Desulfobulbus sp.
CGGAACAGCCCGGGCCGGTCGAGGCGCGCGTCCGGGGGCAGACCCCAGATGCGCAGCCCCTCCGGGTTGCCGCGCAGGATCCGCCCGCGCGTGTCGGTCAGCCACAGGCCGAGCGGGGCCATATTGAAGATCTTCTCGAACAGCCCCTCGCTGCGCCGCTGGGCCGCCTCGGCCAGCCTGCGGCGGGTGATGTTCTCGTGGGCGACCACCACCCGCCGCGGCGCCGGTTCTCCAAAGGGGGTGACGCGCAGGTGGAACCAGCGCTGCTCGTCCGGGCTGTGGCAGGTGTAGTCCAGCTCGAACAGGTCGCGCTCGCCGGCGATGACCGCGCGCAGGCCGGCCGCGGCCGCGGCCGCGGTGGGCGCGTCCTCGCCGCTCACCCCCGTGCAGGCGGCAAAATAGTCGACACCCGCAAAGGGGGTGTCGGCCGGCATGCCGTTGGCCGCGGCGAACGCCTGCCAGGCCCGGTTCACCGTCAGAATCCGCCCCTGGCTGTCGAGGATGGCGATGTGCGCAGACAGGGTGTCCACCGCGGCGCGGAGAAACTGTCCCGAGGTCTCGGACCGGGCCTTGGCGCGGGCCCGCTCGATGGCGTAGCGGCAGATGCGGCCCAAGGTCTCGGCGTTCAAGCGTTCCAGCACCAGGACGTCCTGGGCGCCGGCGCGCAGGGCCTGCAGGGCGAGGGGTTCGTCGTCCCGGGCACTGAGGGCGAGCACCGGCGTGGCGGGCGCGACCGCGGTGAGGCGGGCGAGGGCGTCCGCTTCGGCCGGGTCGAGGGCGAACAGGACCAGGTCAAACTCCTCCCGGCCGAGCAGCGAGGCGGCGGCTGCGGCATGGTCGCAGCGCACGCGGGTACAGGGCGCCTGGGCCGAGGTGCGGAGCCATTCGTCCAGGCGATCCAACAGGACAGGGTCGGCCGCAACGAGCAGCACATGGAAAACCGGGGGCATGGAAATAATCTCTTCGGAAAACGGACCGGCGGAAAAAGAACGAGTCGTTCCGGTGAGTACCGTGACGACAGGGGACAGCTGGGGTGGAGAACCTCTTCTGCACAACCAGGGGAACAGTTTGGACAATTTGCCAGTATTGTCTGACAGCACCTGGTCAATGTCAAAGAAAAAGGTAAAGATTTGGTAAAAAAATGGCAGCGGTGGCTGGTTGCGGACAAGAATGAAGAAGAACCATTCTCATTGCAGGGGCGGAGCAGGTATTGATCAACCGCACTGCAGGACAGGTTGTGTCTGCCAACGCAAGGAAAGACGAGGTCACTGCAGCCCGCGGTTTCTTTTCCCTTGTGCATCCTGCTGTTGTGCCCTAGATTTTGCAAAAATCCCGATCATCTGTCGTTGTCGTGGCGGGAACTCCCGGGGACGGGACGCATCCATCCGTGGATCTCCAGAACGAGGAGTTCCCGCTTTTTGTTCCGCACTTTTTGTTGTTCCATCCATCGAATCTGCAGCTGTTCTGCTCTGCACTGCTGGTCGTACAGTTGTTCGCTGGTTTTTTGCAGGCGCCCGCTGACGGCACTGCCGCCTCCGGGGCAGGGTGTTCCCGAACCTGCTGTTGTCCGGCATTGGTTGGGCCGTTTCGCCGGGCGAAAACATGTGATGACCACGCCGGGGAGGCGCGCTGTCATGGCTGGAAAATCGACACAGTCCCAACCGCCCGCCGACCTTGACCCTACCCTTCAGGGTGACCACGGCCGCAGGACCGCTGCCGCCGGAACCGGGTTCCGGCGGACCATCGCCATGGCAGTGGCCCTGGTGCTGGCCCTGTTCGCGGCCGGCATCTGGATCTACCGGGTCCAGACCCAGGGGGTGCGGGTCGAGGTGGCCCGGGAACTCTCGGCCATCGCCGGGCTCAAGGCGGCGCAGATCACCGACTGGTACGCGGATCAGCTCGAGGATGGCGCAAGCCTCATGCGCCATCCCTACCTGGTCGACGCGGTGGCCCGCTTCCTGGCCGCGCCGGATGCAGCCAGCCGCAGGGATCTGCGCCGCCACCTGGCCTCCCTGGCCGAGCAGCACGCCTTCAGCGACATCCGCCTGATGGACCTTGAGAGCAGGGAACGGTTGCGGCTTGGTGCTGCCACCGTTGACCACGCCTCCTGGCTGAATTCCATCATGAAGAGGGCCCTGGCCGAGCGGCGAGTGGTGTTCGTGGACCTGCACCGGGACACCCCCGGGGAGACGGCGCACTCGGCCGTGGTCGTGCCCCTGTACGACGCTGCCGGCCAGGGCAATGACCCGCTTGGCTGTCTGCTGCTCGTCAGCGACGGCGCCGGCTTCCTGTTTCCGCAGTTGCACGCCTGGCCGCTGCCCAGCCGCAGCGCGGAAACCCTGCTCGTGCGCCGGGACGGCGAGTCGGTGCTGTTCCTGGCCAACACCCGCCACCGGCCGGGCGCGGCCTTCACCCTGCGCGAACCGCTGAGCCAGACCGAACTGGTCACGGTGCTGGCCGTGCAGGGGCGCCAGGGCTACGTGCACGGCCGGGACTACCGCGGCGCCGAGGTGGAGGCGGTGGTGTTGCCCATCCCGGCCACGCCCTGGTTTCTGGTGGCCAAGATCGACACGGCCGAGGCCTTTGCCGACGGCCGTGCCCGCATCCTCCTGCTGCTCGGCCTGCTGGCCGCGCTGGCCGCCCTGGGCGGCAGCGGAGCGCTCATCGCCTGGCAGCGCCGGCAGCGGACCCACGACCGGGTCCTGCTCGAGGCCGCGGCCGAGACCCGCGCCGTGCTCGAACACCGGGCCGTCATCCTCCAGGCCATCGGTGACGGGGTCGTGGCCACGGATGCAGCCGGCCGGGTGACCCTGGTCAACGCGGCGGCGGAAACCCTCACCGGCTGGTCGGCGGCGGCGGCAGAGGGCCAGCCGCTCGACCGGGTGTTCGCGCTCGAGGACAGCCGCACCGGTGCACCGGTGGCCAGCCCGGTGCAGGAGGTGCTCGCCAGCCGGGCCACGGTGATCCTGGTCAACCACACCACCCTCATCGCCCGGGACGGCCAGCGCCGCCACATCGCCGATTCGGCCGCGCCCATCCTCGCCCCGGACGGCGAACTGCTCGGGGCGGTGCTCGTCTTCCGCGACGTCAGCGAGGGCTACGCCCTGCGCGAGACCGTGCGCCGGGAGCGGTTGCTGCTCGGATTGTTTGTCGATCAGGCGCCGGCGGCCATCGCCATGTTCGACCGGGAGATGCGCTACCTGGCGGTGAGCCGGCGCTACCTGGCCGATTACGGCCTGGGCGAGCGGGACATCATCGGCACATCCCACTACGAGGTGTTCCCCGAGATCCCCGAACGCTGGCGGGAGGTGCACCGGCGCTGCCTGCAGGGCAGCATCGAGCGGTGCGAGGAGGACCAGTTCCTCCGCCGGGATGGCCGGCGCGAATGGGTGCGCTGGGCCATGTACCCCTGGTACGAGACCGCGGACACCATCGGCGGCGCAGTGCTGTTCACCGAGGTGGTCACCGAGCGCAAGGTCATGGAAGAGGCCCTGCGCCAGAGCGAGGCCAAGTTCCGCACCCTGTTCCAGCAGCATGCCGCGGTCAAGCTGCTCATCGACCCGGAGGACGGCCGCATCCTCGAGGCCAACGAGGCGGCCGCCGCCTTCTACGGCTGGTCCCGGGAGGAGCTGGAGCGGATGCGCATCGACGAGATCAACACCCTCAGCCCCGAGCAGATCCGGGAGGAGATGGCCCGGGTGCGCCGGCATGAGCGCATCCACTTCGAGTTCCGCCACCGGCGGGCGGACGGCTCGGTGCGCGACGTGGCCGTGTACTCGAGCGCCATCGACATCCAGGGGAAGAGTGTGCTCCACTCCATCATCTATGACATCACCGAGTTCCGGCAGATGGAGGAGCAGCTCCGCCACGCCCGCAAGATGGAGTCCATCGGCCTCTTGGCCGGCGGCGTGGCCCACGAGTTCAACAACATGCTGGCGGTGATCCTCGGCTACACCCAGCTCGGCCTGGAACGAACCGCGGCCGACGACCCGCTCCACGCCGACCTGCAGGAAATCCAGCGCGCGGCCGAGCACTCGGCCCGCATCACCAGCCAGCTGCTCGCCTTTGCCCGCCGGCAGCCGATCCAGCCGCGGGTGTTCGACCTGAACACGGCCATCCCGGACCTGCTCGCCCTGCTCACCCGGCTCATCGGCGAGCGGATCCGGCTGGTCTGGCAGCCCGGTCCCGGCGAACTGCCGGTGCGCATGGACCCGGCCCAGCTCGACCAGGTGCTCATCAACCTCTGCCTGAACAGCCGCGACGCCATCACCGGCGCCGGCACGATCACCATTGCCACCGGTCTCGGTCCGTGTACCTGCGAGATCTGCGCCGGCGCTTCCCCTGGTCCGGGCGCAGAGCGGGTGCTGCTCACGGTTCGGGACACCGGCTGCGGCATGGACGAGGCCACCCGCGAGCGGATTTTCGAGCCGTTCTTCACCACCAAGGCGCCGGGCAAGGGCACCGGCCTGGGGTTGCCCACGGTGTATGGCATCGTCCACCAGCACGGGGGCTGCATCGAGGTGACGAGCGCCCCGGGCGAGGGCACGACCGTCACCCTGGCCCTGCCGCTCGCCGAGCGGGAGGCGGCGCCGGCCGCGGCCGCGGAACCTCTGCCCGTGCTGGCCGCGGCCGGGGCCACGGTCCTGCTGGTGGAGGACGAGCCGTCGCTCCTGCAGCTGGTCCGGCTGATGCTCACCGAGCTGGGCTACCGGGTGCTGGCCGCGGCCTCGGCACCCGAGGCCCTGCAGCTGGCCCGGGAGCACCAGGGCGCCATCGACCTGCTGGTCACCGACCTGGTCCTGCCCGGCACGGGCGGCCGGGAACTGGCCGATACCCTGCAGGCGGAACTCCCCGGCCTGCGGGTGCTGTGCATGTCCGGCCATGCCCTGCACGCCGCAGGAGCGAAGGGCGGGGGTGAGCGGCCGCTGTTCTTCCTGCAGAAACCCTTCCGCCTGGAGGAACTCGCCCGTGCGGTGCAGGAGGCGCTCGCCGGGTCCGCAGCCGGAGAGCGGCCATGAGAGCCTCCACCGCCCGCTTCCCCCTGCAGGTGACCGTGGTCTACCTGCTCCTGGGCGGCGGCTATATCCTGCTCTCCGACCTGCTGGTCGGGCGTTTCGCCGGCGACGCGGTCCAGGCCGCACACCTGCAGACCGCCAAGGGCTGGGGGTTCGTGCTCGTCACCGCGCTGGTGCTCTTCGTGCTGCTGCGCCACAGGTGGCGGCTGCTGCAGGCCGAGATCACCGCCCGCCGCCAGGCCGAGCAGGCCCTGCTGCAGCTGAACAGCGAACTCGAGGAACGCATCGCCCGGCGCACCGCCGAGCTGGCCGCGGCCAAGGAGGCGGCCGAGTCCGCGGACCGGATCAAGTCCGCCTTTCTGGCCACCATGTCGCACGAGCTGCGCACGCCGCTCAACTCGATCATCGGCTTCACCGGGGTGCTCCTCCAGGGTTTGGCCGGGCCGGTGAACGAGGAGCAGCACAAGCAGCTGACCATCGTCCAGGCCAGCGGCCGCCACCTGCTCGCCCTGATCAACGACGTGCTCGACATCTCCCGCATCGAGGCCGGCCAGATGCAGTTCGACCTGTCCACCTTCGATGTGCGCGACGCCCTGGAGCGGGTGGTGCGCATGGTCGGGCCCCTGGCGGAACACAAGGGGCTGGCCCTGCACTGGCGGAGGCCGGCGGCGCAGATCAGGGTCACCACCGACCAGCGCCGGCTGGAGCAGGTGTTCGTCAACCTCCTCAACAACGCGGTCAAGTTCACCGAACAGGGCTCGGTGCGCATCGACTGCACGGCCGAGGGCGAGCGGGTGCGCGTCGCCTTCGTGGACAGCGGCATCGGCATGCCGGCCGAACAACTCGCCCACCTGGGCACACCCTTTTATCAGCTGGACAACTCGCTGCACCGCCGGTACGAAGGAACGGGACTGG
This sequence comes from uncultured Desulfobulbus sp., assembly GCA_964567725.1. GTDB lineage: Bacteria > Desulfobacterota > Desulfobulbia > Desulfobulbales > Desulfobulbaceae > Desulfobulbus. Next base: position 17,117 of record CAZMNU010000023.1, read on the forward strand.
GGCTGTCCATCTGCCGGCGGCTGCTCGACCTGATGGGCGGCGCGCTCGATGTGGCCTCCACCCCGGGCGAGGGCAGCGTATTCACCGTGACCCTGCCGGCACAAACAGGGAAAGAGCCATGACCCACCGCTTGCTGGTCATCGAGGACAACGAGCAGAACCTGTACCTGATGCGCTTTCTGCTCGAAAAAAACGGGTTCAGCGTGCTCGGCGTCACCGACGGCGCCCGGGCGGTGACCGCGGCCCTCGAGTGGCGGCCACAGGCCATCCTGCTCGACATCCAGCTGCCCGGCATGGACGGCTATGCCGTGGCCGCGGCCCTCAAGGAGCAGGCCGAACTGGCCGGGGTGCCGATCATCGCCGTGACCTCGCACGCCATGGCCGGCGACCGGCAGCGCATCCTCGCCGCCGGGGCCAGCGGCTACATCGAAAAACCCATTGACCCGGCAACCTTTGTCGAAGAAATCCGCCGCCACCTGGCGGGCTGAGCAACCAACCCGGAGGCAGCATGCGACTTCTCACCGTGGATGACGACCGGCAGTCCCGCTACCTGCTCGAGGTCCTGTTCCGCGGCCACGGCCACAGCGTGCGCAGTGCCGCAAACGGCCGCGAGGCCCTGGAGCTGCTCGGCGCCGAACCGTTCGACCTGGTGATCAGCGACATCCTCATGCCGGTGATGGACGGCTTTCAGCTCTGCCGCGAGATCCGCGCCGACCCCCGCCTGCACGACCTGCCCATCCTCATCTACACCGGCACCTACACCAATCCCCAGGACGAGGCCCTGGCCCGGCGCTGCGGCGCGGACCGCTTCCTGATGAAGCCGGCCGAGCCGGAACAGCTGCTGGCCGTGATCAGGGAGATGGTCGCCCGGGCAGGTCTTCCGCACCCGCCCGCCCCGGCCGAGCCGCCGGAAGAGGAGGTGCTGCTCCTCTACAACGACCGGCTGGTGCGCAAGCTCGAGGAGAAGATGCTCCAGCTGCAGGACGAGGTGGTCGCCCGGCAGCGGGCCGAGACCGAGATCCGCCGGCACGCCGAACGGCTCAAGGCCGTGGTCGAGCTGCTCCAGCAGGGGCACCGGTCACTCGACGCCTTTCTTGAACAGGCCGTGGACAAGGCGGTCCAGCTGACCGCCTCCACCATCGGCTTCATCAACCTGTACGACGAACGCTGCCAGGGGTTCAGAAACCCCTGCCTGTCCCGGGAGGTGCCGCCCCAGTGCGGAGTGGCGGACAGCACCGGCTCGTACCATCTCGACCGGGCCGGCCTCTGGGGCGAGGCGGTGCGCCGGCGGGAGCCGGTCCTGGTCAACGATTTCCGGACCGACCACCCGCAAAGGCGCGGGTTTCCCGAGGGCCACGTGCGCATCGAGCGCTTCCTCACCGTGCCGGTGATCCACCAGGGCAGGGTGCAGGCCGTGGTCGGCGTGGCCAACAAGGGCGCGGACTACGACGCCACCGACACCCTCACCCTGAACCTGCTCATGGAGGCGGTGTGGCAGGCGGTGGAGGCCATGCAGAGCAGCTCGGCCCTGCAGCGCATCGAGTGGCTGCTCGACCCGCAGCGGCCGGTGGGCCGGACCATCGAGCCCCAGCCGTACGGCGACCTGGCCGCGCTGAACAGCGACGGGCTGATCCGCACCGCGGTGGGCGGCGCGGTGCTCACCGACATTGTCAGCGACTTTCTCGACCTGCTCGAGACCTCGGCCTCAATTTACGAGAAAAACGGCGACTACGCCCTGCACCTGGTCGCCTCGGGGTGGTGCCGGCTGCTCGATGCGGCCTCGCGGAGCCTCTGCCCGGACGGGGACAACCGCCGGGCCCTGGGCTGCGGCCGCTGGCTCTGCCACGAGTCCTGCTGGACCGACACTGCCCGTCGGGTGATCGACAGCGGCCACAGCCTGGACCGGGCGTGCGCGGGCGGGCTGCGCACCTGCGCCGTGCCGGTGCGCGCCGGCGGCGCGGTCATCGGCGCCATGACCTTCTGCTACGGCGACCCGCCCACGGACCCGGCACAGCGCCGGGAGCTGGCTGCCCGCTTCCAGGTGGACGAGGAGGAGCTGCGCCTGTGGGCCGAGGCCTACGAGACGCGGCCGCCGTTCATCATCGACCTGGCCAGGCGGCGGCTGGAGGTGTCGGCCCGCCTGCTCGGCGAGATGGTCGAGCGCCGGCAGGCGGAAGAGGCGCTCCGGGAGAGCGAGCTGCGCTACCGGGCCCTGTTCGAAAACAGCCTGGACGCGGTCCTGCTCACCGTGCCGGACCGGGGCGTGCTCGCCGCCAACCCGGCGGCCTGCCGCATGTTCGGGCGCACCGAGGCGGAACTCCAGGCGCTTGCCCGCGATGAATTTGTCGACACGAGCGATGCCAACTATGCCCGGCTGCTGGCCGAGCGGCAGGCGCGCGGCCAGGCCGCGGGCGAGCTGACCCTGCGCCGCGCCGACGGCACCACTTTCCCGGCCGAGGTCTCCTCGGTGATGTTCACCGATTACCGGGGCGAGCCGCGCTCGAGCATGATCATCCACGACATCACCGAGCGCAAACAGTCCGAGGCGGAGCGGGAGAAGCTGCGCGGCCAGCTGGCCCAGGCGCAGAAGATGGAGTCCGTGGGATTGCTGGCCGGCGGGGTGGCGCACGATTTCAACAACGCCCTCGGGGTGGTGCTGGGCTACGCGGAGATGGCCCTGAACAGGGTGGACCCGACCTCGCCGGTGCACGAGGCCTTGAGCGAGATCCACAACGCGGCCCAGCGTTCGGCGGAGATCACCCGCCAGCTGCTCGCCTTTGCCCGCCAGCAGACCATCCACCCCCGCGCCCTGTCGATCAACGCGGCCGTGGACGGGATTCGCACCATGCTCGGCCGGCTCATCGGCGAGGACATCGACCTGCGCTGGCAGCCCGGGAGCGATCCCTGGCCGGTGTGGATGGATCCGGGCCAGGTCGACCAGCTGCTCATCAATCTCTGCGTCAACGCCCGCGAGGCCATCACCGGGGTGGGCGCGATCACCATCGCCACCAGCAAGGTCAGCCTTGACCCGGCGGCCGGCACGGCCCCGCCCGGCTGCCCGGCCGGGGACTACGTGCTGCTCTCGGTGCAGGACACCGGCAGCGGCATGGACCCGGCGACCAGCGAGCGGATCTTCGAGCCGTTTTTCACCACCAAGGAGCTGGGCAAGGGCACGGGACTGGGGTTGGCTATCGTCTACGGCATCGTCACCCAGAACAGCGGCTGCATCCAGGTGGACAGCGCCCCGGGTGCGGGCACCACCTTCCGCATCTACCTGCCCCGGTACCCGGGCGACATCGGCCCGGCGGCGGAGGAACAGCCTCGGGCCGCGCCCTCCCGCCGGGGCGAGACCGTGCTCGTGGTCGAGGACGACCCGTTCGTGCGCAAGCTCACCCGGCAGATGCTCGAGGAACTGGGCTACACCGCCCTGGAGGCGGCGAACCCGGCCGAGGGACTGGCCCTGGCGGAGCGGCATGGGCAAACGGTGCGGGTGCTGCTCACCGATGTGATCCTGCCGGAAATGAACGGCCGCGACCTGGCCGCCCGGGTGGCGCAGCGCTGCCCGGGCGTCCGCACGGTGTTCATGTCCGGCTATGCGGCCGGCATCGTCTCCGAGCGAGGGGTGCTGGAGCCGGGGCTGTCGTTTGTGCAGAAGCCCTTTTCGGTCCGGGACCTGGCCGAGGCTTTGGCGCGGGCGCTGGAGCGGCCGTAGCGGGAGGGTCGGCGGGATTTAGCGGTGGGTCCGGAGCATGCGATGGAGCAGGGAGGCCAGGCTGCGGCTGGTGAGCGGCTTGGTGAGGATTGCCGAGATGCCGGCGGTGCGTACCATTTCCGGTGTATGGTGATTGCCCCCGGTGCAGAGCACCACCGGGACGTCGGGCCGGATGGTGCGCACCTGCGCCGCCAGGTCCGTGCCGGTGAGGCCGGGCATCACCTGGTCGGTGATCACCATGTCGAAGCGGTGCGGCTGGGCGCGGAAGAGGCGCAGGGCCTCCGCGCTTTCCGTGCAGACCGTGACCCGGCAGTCGAGCCGGGTGAGCATGAGCTGCACCAGTGCGGCCAGGGTGGGGTCGTCGTCGACAAAGAGGACATGCCCTTGGACCGGGTGCACGACCCTGTCCGTACGGCCGGACCGGTGCGCCCTGCGCGTGCCGTTGTTGTTCATGGTGTTCGTCTCGATCGTTCCGGTCAGAAGGGGCGGGAGGTCGGCCACCG
>CAZMNU010000023.1:21430-23252 GCA_964567725.1 uncultured Desulfobulbus sp.
CCATCGCGGGCAAGGGCCTCTTCACTGGTACAGCCCGGATCGATGCCTGTAAAGGCTGGTGGTGGCACCGTCCCGGCCGGCAACCGGCCACGGCCGAGGCCCGCCGGGGCAGGGCGGGCGGGCCGCAGGTCCTCCCGGTCAGCGGCCACGCATTGGTCCGCACGGTCCGGAAAGCGTTGGCACGGGGAGTTTTCCTCCCGTCCCCCAAGGGGTCGGAGCGGGCATCGACCGCCCGCGCGGGCAGCGTTTCCAGATCGGCTCAACGGGTGGATGAATATTTTGAATACCCGTTTTATCTCCTTTTTTCCTTCATGGAAAAAACCGTGTTTCTGGCCTAAGCATAGACTGTCAGCGCTGTCCGGCGGCGCACCCGGCCTGGTCGGCGGGGCGACGGGCCGGCAGGCACCGGTTGATCTGCAAGGGAGGAAGGCGAACCGTGGACTGGAAACGCATCATAGTGGCCATCGATGATTCACCCCGCTCGACCAGGGCGGTCGAGCATGTGGGCAGCATGCTGGGGCAGCGGCAGGACATCTTTGTCTGTTTGCTGCACATTTATCCGGAACCGCCGCCGGACTGGTACCGCACCGGCGCCACCCTGGAGGACTACCGCGATGCGCGGGTGGGGGAGGCGACGGACCTGTTCGCCCGGGCCAAAACCATTCTCGCCGGCCATGGCCTGGCCGCCTCGGCTGTGACCGCCAGGTGCCTGATGGCCGAGGGAAAAACGATCAGCGCGGCCATTCTCGACATGCAGGTCCAGGAGCACTACGGCACCATCGTGGTGGGCAAGCGCGGCATTCCCAAGGCCGAGGAATTTCTCTTCGGCTCCATTTCCAGCGCCCTGGTCCACACCGGCCGGGACGTCGCCGTCTGGGTGGTCGGCTGAGATGGCTGTCAGCCACGACCCGGCGATTCTGCCGCCGGCCATCGCCGCGACCCTGCGGGACCACCGGGTCACCCGCAGTCTGCGGCGCCGACCGCGGGTGTATACCGACACCACGGATTTCACCGCCATCGACTACGGCGACGTCCTCCTGGTGGAGGACCGGTACTTCCTGGTCACCGCCTACACCAAGGAGGGGCGGTTCGGGGTCGACGAGCAGGTCAAGCAGTGGGTGCCCAAGGTGGAGGATCTCGCCAGCGGCGCGTCGTATATCGTCAAACTGGTGTTTTACGAGACCTTTGACGTCAGCCTGGGCGGCTACACCATTCCCTGCTACCGCAGCCCGGAAAAGGAGGCGCGCATCCTCGAGCTTGTCCGCGGTCGGCCGCATTTCATGCAGGGGGAACTGCTGCTCGACGAGGCGGGCAACCTGGTGCGGGTGATCGAGCCGGTGGACGGTAACCGGCTGGACAAGGTCATCCAGCGCAGCCGGCTGTCCCACGAAGAGTATTTGTTCACCGAACTCCCGGACGTTCTCGCCCGCTTCCTGCCGGCCATGGCTGCGGTCGGCTTTCTTCACGAACAGGGATTCCGGCACGGCGACATCCGGCGCGACCACGTGTTTGTCGAGCGGACCACCGGCGAGCTGTACTGGATCGATTTCGACTACGACTTCCACCTGCCGGAGCGGCCGTTCGCCCTCGACCTGTTCGAACTGGGCAACATCCTCACCTACCTGGTGGGCCGGGGGGATCATTCCCCGAAAACCGTCCAGGATGAGGCCACCCTGGGGCAGGTGGTGCTGGACAGGCTCACCCCGGCCGATTTCGGCCTGATCACCCGCAACAGGATCGTCAACCTGCGCAAGATCTTTCCGTACGTGCCCGAACGACTGAACAGCGTGCTGCTGCACTTCTCCGCCGCCACGGAGGTGTT
>CAZMNU010000023.1:23352-29974 GCA_964567725.1 uncultured Desulfobulbus sp.
ACGCCGAGCAGGAGCGCGGAAAACGGTGAGCTGGTGGTGTTCATGGCTGGTGCCTCCGGATGGATGGTGGTGAGGGGCTTGTTTGTTTCCTGGACCGGCCCGGCCCGGATGCGGTTCCGGGTGGTGTTTTTTTTGCGGTGCGCGGTCCGGCCGCGCCCCTTTTTTGCGGACAGAGGAGTGGTCGTGCAAACAGGCAGGAGGGTGGACACAGGGCCGTGCATCGTCTGCGGCGAAGGCCCGGTCAGGCTTTTCGCCACCATCGACGGCCTGCGCTACCACCGCTGCACCCTGTGCCAGGCCACCTTTCTCGACCCGGCCCAGCGGCTCTCGCGCGAGGACGAACACCGGCGCTACCGCCAGCACAACAACGACCCCGCCGACCCGGGCTACCGCCGGTTTCTCGCCCGCCTGGGCACGCCGCTCGGGGAGCGATTGCAGCCGGGGGCGTCCGGCTTGGACTACGGCTGCGGCCCGGAGCCGGTGCTGGCCGCGATGCTGGCCGAGGCCGGCCACCAGGTGCGGGTGTATGATCCGCTGTTCTTTCCGGACCGCGCCCCGCTCGCCGACTCGTACGACTTCATCACCTGCACCGAGGTCCTCGAGCACTGCCACCGGCCGGCCCTGGAGTTTGCCCGCTTCGACCGGCTGCTGCGGCCCGGCGGCTGGCTCGGGCTCATGACCTGTTTTCAGACCGAGGACCACCGGTTCGCCCACTGGCACTACCGCCGCGACCGCACCCACGTGGTCTTCTACCGGGCCGCCACCCTGCGCCACCTCGCCCGCAGCCTGGGCTGGTGCTGCGAGATCCCGGTGGACAACGTCGCCCTGCTGCACAAACCCCTGTCCCCGGCCGGACCCATGCATGGGGTTGACGGCAACGGCAAAAGCCTTTAGGCTTGCCGCCTTTTCTCCCTGACCCCTTTTTCCCCCGAGGTGTACCCGTATGACCGATGCCGCTGTCCAGCCGCTGCTTGCCGCCTTTGACCGCTTTACCGACACCTATCCGGAGGCCGAGGTGAACGAGGCCCTGCAGCACCAGGCCGCGCTCACCCCGCACCTGCTCGCCATCCTCGAGGCCGTTGCCGACAACCCCATGCGCTACGCCTTGGAGGGGCACAACGCCCATGTCTACGCGGCCTCGCTGCTCGCCCATTTCGCCGATCCGGCCGCGCACCGGCCGCTCATCCGGGCCTTTTCCATTGCCGAGGAACTGCTCGTCGATCTCTGGGGCGACATGACCACCGAGACCCTGCCCACGCTCCTGCACCGCACCGCGGACGGTTCCCTGACCGCGATCATGGACCTGGTCCGCGACCGCGAGGCCGACCAGTACGTGCGCTGCGCGGCCATGGAGGCCCTGAGCTACGCGGTGGCCTTTGACCCGGCCCGGCGGGACGAGGTGGTCGCCTTTCTCCAGGGGCTGTTCACCGGCGAGGAGGCGGCGGCCGACTCCTGGTTCTGGGGCAACCTGGCCGCCACCCTCTGCGACCTCCACCCGAGCGACTCCCTGGCCGTGATCGACCAGGCCTACGCCGACAACCTGGTGCCCCCCGGGTTCCTCGACCCGGGCTACGTGGCCGCGGCCAACGACAAAACCCCGGAGGCCTCCCGCGCCGACCTGGTCAGCTGGGTGCAGGCGCGCATGCCCAAGGATGTGCACGCCTACGTCTCCTGGTTCGCCGAGTTCCACCAGGACGACCACGATCACCCGCCCATGGCCTGAGTCCGCCGGAGCCGGTGACCTGGACTGATTCGGCCGGACCCCGGCCGGGTCAGTCCGCGGCCCGGACCGGGGCGAAGCGGGGTCGGCGCTGGCCGCTGACCTCGACCTGTTCCGTGAACATCGCGTACGGCCGCACCCACAGGCCGCTGTCGTTGTACAGCGGCCGGTAGAGGACCAGCGGTTCCAGGGTCTCGCTGTGGCGGACCACGGCGAGCACCTCGTATTCGCCGCCCTTGTAGTGGCGGTACAGGCCGGCGGCCAGCGCGGGCAGCGGCGTCAGATCACTCATTGCTGGTGTGCTCCTTTCCCTGCGGACCGTTTCCGGCGGCCCGCTCTCTCCTGTTGTTTCCTTCCTGTTCAGGCCCGGACCGCGGGCGCCCTGCGCACCAGCTGCGCCGCCCAGGCGAGCAGCCGTTCGTCATCCATGAACCGGCCGACCAACTGCAGCCCGAGCGGCAGGCCGCCCGCGGCCGTGGTCCAGGGCAGGGTCACCGCCGGCAGGCCGGCGTGGGTCCAGGGCAGCTGCAGGTGCGGGTCGCCGGTGCTCGCCAGTCCCGCGGGCGCGGGTCCGCTCGCGGCCGGGCAGACCCACAGGTCGATTCCGGCCGCGTCCATGGCCGCGTGGATGCGGGCGCGCAGCTCGAGCCGGCCATGGCGGATCTGCGCCGCCTCGGCCGGGTCCACCGCCAAACCGTCCCGGATCGCTGCCACCGTGCTCGGGTGATAGCATTCGGCCAGGCGCGGGTACCAGCGGGCGTGGTTGCGGGCCAGCTCAAAGCGCATGAGCCGGTGGTGGTCCGCGTTGATGCGCCCGATGTCGGCGAGCAGGTCCACCGGCGCGGCGTCCGGACCGTCGAGCACACCGAGTGCCTCCTCGGTGGCCTGGTCCAGGTAGGGGCCGTCCGGCCGGGCGAGCACCGGCGGCCCCAGCGGGCCCACGGGTCGCCACCAGCTGCAGAGCACCGGCGCGGCCCGTTCCACCCAGGCCAGGTCCGTGGCGAACAGGCCGAGGGTGTCGAACGACTCGGCCACCAGGAGCACGCCGCCGGTGGAGATCCGTCCGTACGAGGGCTTGAAGCCGACCACGCCGCAGTAGGCGGCCGGCCGGATCACCGAGCCGCAGGTCTGGGTGCCCAGGGCAAGCGGGCAGAAACCCGCGGCCACCGCGGCCGCCGAGCCGCTGGACGATCCGCCCGGGGTGTGGGCCGGGTTGTGCGGGTTGCGGGTCGGCCCGGGCGCGAACAGGGCGAACTCGGTGGTCACCGTTTTGGCCAGCACCACCGCGCCGGCCGCGCGCAGCAAGGACACCGCGGCCGCCTCCGGCCCGGCCAGCTCCGCCGCTGGCAGGCCCGAGCCGGCGGTGGTGGCCAGCCCGTCCACGTGGAACAGGTCCTTGACCCCCACCGGCACCCCGCTGAGCGGCCCGGCCGGGGCCGCGGCCAGCTCGCGGGCTATCCTCCCGGCCCGGTCCGGCTCGGCCACGAGCGCGTGCAGGCGGGCGTCCTCGTCTTCGATACGGGCCAGGTCGATGTGCTCTGTCCCCTGTCCCCTGTGGCCGGTCATGAACGCCCGCCGTTGCCCCGGCCGTAGCCGGTGCGCAGGAGCGAGTCGCGGCTGATCAGGCCGCGGAAGCGGCCGCCACCGTCCACCACCGGCAGCCGCTTGAGCCGCCCCTCGGTCATCAGCCGGATCGCTTCCTCGATGAGCGCGTCCTCGCGGATGGTGACCGGGTGGGCGTCCATGACTTCGTCGGCCCGGGCATGCACCAGGTCCTGGTCCTGGTCCTCGCCAAACGGGCGGGCCAGTCGGGCCACCAGCCGGCGCAACCCCTCGGGGCCTGGCTTGAAGGCGCGCAGCAGGTCGCTGTCGCTGATGAGGCCGAGCAGCAACCCCTGATCGTCGACCACGGCTACCCGCTGCAGGTCGCTGGTGCCGATCAGGCGCAGCACCTCGTCGACCCCGGTCTCCGGGCCCACGGTGCGGGTGTCCCGGCGGACGATGTCGGCCACCGTGCGCAGGTTGCCCACCTCGATCTGCTGGGCGCAAAACAGGTTCCAGTCCGGCCCCTCGCGCATCACCGTGGTGAACAGGTCGAGGCGGGAGAGCATGCCGACGAGCTGCCCCTGCCGGTCCACCACCGGCAGCCGCTTGTGTTGGCGTTCGAGCATCAGCTCCACCGCCTCGGTGAGCGGCCGATCCGCCCCGATGGTCAACGCCGGGCTGGTCATCACCTCGGCCACCCGGTGCCGGGCCAGCCCGGAGAGGACCGCCTGCACGCTCGCCTCCTCCGAGGCGGCGAGCAGCCCCAGGCGCAGCGGCAGGCCGGCGCCGAGCAGGTCGCCCTGGGTGACCACGCCGACGGGTCGCCCCTCCCGGTCCACCACCGGCAGGCCGGTGAAGATCGAGCCGAGCAGCAGCCGGGCCGCCTGGTCGAGCGGGCTGTCCCCGGTGACCCGCTGCGGCTCGGGCGTCATCACGTCGCGCACCAGCAGCTGGCGCGGGAACAGGGTGCGGCTCGTCTTGTGGCGGACCACGGTGAGGTCGCGCACGGCGATGATGCCGTCCGCCACCCGCTCGTCCAGCCCGGCGAGCACGCTGTCTGCGGCCGCGGCCGGGAGGATGACGGTGATGCGCAGAGGCAGGTTGTAGGAGAGCACCTCCAGCCGGTGCGTGGCCAGCTCGCCGCTCTCGGTGCAGCCGGCGATGCCGCGGGTGACCAGGCAGCGGGCGGCGATCTTCAGGCCGCGGACGTAGTCGAGGATGGCTTCGGCCACCGGCCGGCCCTGGGAGCGTTCGTCCTCGCTGGTGTAGATCTCGATTGCCCGGTAGTGGAGCATGGCCGCCTCCTAACGCAGTCCGCCCAGCCGCAGCCCGAGCCAGGTGAGGCTGAGGCCGCCGAGGTTGTTGATGAGGATGTTGGTCAGCGACTGCAGGGGCAGGCCGGCGCGGCCGGCGCTCACCGTTTCCAGGGAAAAGGTGGAAAAGGTGGTGAGCGCCCCCAGGTAGCCGGTGATGAGCAGCAGGCGCACGTCCGGGGTGAGCAGCCGGGAGCGGTCCGCCAGGGCGAACAAGAGGCCGATGCAGAAACACCCGGCCAGGTTGACCAGCAGGGTGCCGTAGGGAAACTGCGTGCCGAAGAGCCGGGCGCTGAGCAGGCTCACCCCGTAGCGGCTCGCCGCCCCCAGGCTGCCGCCGAGCATGACCAGCAGCCATTTGTCCAGTGTGATCATTTGTGGTGTGCTCCTGAATGACAATGGTGCAGCAGGGGGTGATGCGGCCTGGGGCCTCCCCCCGGTCCGCGGTCAATGCTACCCGTTTTTTGCCGCGGTCGCCAACACAAGCCGGCCAGGGGCGAAAAACCGCGCCGGCCTCTGCCAGAGGCTCAGGGGGTGAGCGCCTCCGGCGAGGCGGGCGCGGGCCGCTCCACCGGCGGCGTCCCGGTGTCCGCCAGGGCCAGGGCCTGCAGCGCCAGCAGGAGCATGCGGCAGGACTGGTTGAAGAAGCGGTTGATCATCAACAGCCGGGTGACCTCCTCCTCGTGCACGAGCAGCCGGGCCACCGAGGCCGAGCAGGCGCGGATGAACTCCTGGTCCGCCTGCTCGAGCGCGGCCAGTTGGCGGGGCAGGGCCTCGTCCAGGGGTTCGGCCTGCGCGGTTCCGGCCAGGTCCTCCACCGCTCCCCACAGCCGGCCGAGCCGCTTGCGGAAGGTGAGGTCGGCCCGGACAAAGAGCGGCTGCTCCTCGCGGTCGATCTCCTCGGCTTCGGGCTGGAGCAGGGACAGGGTGCGGGCCGCGTTCATGATCGAGCGGCTGGCGCGGAGCACCTCGTCCAGCCGGGCGGCCTCCCGCGGTTCCAGGTCCTGGGCGGGGATGTGCGAGGAAAAGGTGAAGATCTCGGCGTGCAGCCGTTCCAGGTCGTCATAGCCCGGGGGTCTGGGCGGCCGGCGGCCGTTCACCGGCAAGCCCTGGGCCGCAGGGGTGCCGGGTTCGGCGCGCAGGCCGTAGCGATGGCCGATGGAACGGGTGGTCAGGAGCAGCTGGTGGCGCACCTCGTTGTCCAGGGCGGCCAGGGCGGCCTCGGCCACCTGCGGGGTGGCATTGTGCAGAAAGCGGGTGAGAATGGCCCTCCGGTCGGGGAACAGGCGGCGCAGCAGCCGCACCAGGGCCGGGATGAGCGGCAGGAAAAGTACTACCCCGAACAGGTTGAACAGGGTGTGGAACAGGGCGATGGCCAGCACCGGCCGACCGGCCAGGCCGAACCGGACGTTGATCAGGTGGAAGAACAGCGGCAAGAGCGGCACCACCGCCAGGGCCGTGAGGGTGTTGAACACGAGCGAGCTGACCGCGGTCTGTTTCTTGGCCGGGATGCCGCCGATGGCGCCGATGAGCACCGTGACCGTGGTGCCGATGTTGGCGCCGATGACCACGCCCGCGGCCTGGGGGAAGTCGATGATGCCCGAGGCCAGCGCGGTGAGGGCGATGGCCAGGGTGGCGGAACTCGACTGGATGACCGCGGTGAGCAGGGTGCCGGCGAGCGCGTAGGCCCAAGGCCCGGCCGCCGGCAGTTGCGCCAGGTCGATGGCCGCGGCAAAGGACTCGACGCTCTCCTTGATGTAGCTGAGCCCGTGAAACAAAAAACCGAAGCCGATGAGCAGGTTGCACAGGTTGAGGGCCCGGTGCGAGCCGGCCAGGAAGATCACCCCCACCCCGCCGATGCCGATCAGGGGCAGGGCCAGGGCGTCGATCTTCAATTCGAACCCGGCCAGGGCCACGATCCAGGCGGTGGTGGTGGTGCCGATGTTGGTGCCGAGGATCACCGCCACCGCGTTGGCCAGCGACATCAGCCCGGCGCCGACAAAGGCGAGCACCATGAGCGACACCGCGGAACTCGACTGGAGCA
>CAZMNU010000024.1:0-5415 GCA_964567725.1 uncultured Desulfobulbus sp.
AAATCCCGGCCAACATCCCGTAACGCTTGAATATTCATGCTCTCTGCCCCCATCCGCGACACACTTTGCTCACCGGCCTTCGAGGTCGATGAGCACCCTGCGGATGCCGCTGTTCTGAAAAAAGCGGAGTAAAGACAGCCTGATGCCCGGATCCTTGAGTTGGCCGAAATCCGCATCGACCAACTGCACGCTGACCGCGGCAGCGTCGTGAAGGTCCATGCGCACCCTGCAGCCGGTAAAGCCGAACCGTTCCAGCCCCTCTTCCCATTGGCGAACCCTGTCGAGCCGCTCCCCGGTGATCTGCAGACCGGCGGGGATCCGGGTAGCCAGGCAGGAGGAGGAGGGTCGGTTCCAGTCAGCCAGGTCCAATCGGCGGCTCAAACGGCGCACCTCGTTCTTGTCCAGGCCGGCTTCCACCAGGGGCATGCGCACACCCAGTTCATGGATGGCCCGCAGACCGGGCCGGCCGCTTTTCAGGTCGTCGATGTTGGTGCCGTCCGCCAGCAGGGGGAAGCCCCGCTTTTCCATGCGCTCCCTGAACAGGGTGTAGATCCGGAACTTGCAGAAATAGCAGCGGTCGGCACTGTTGGCGACAAATTCCTTCCAGCCCAGGGGCTGGATGGTGACCGTCTCCAGTTCCACCCCGCGCGGGTACCCGTTGGCTGCCGGCCAGTTCTCCGCCCGCTCGATTTCGTCACTCCTGAGCAGCTCGGATCGGGCGAAGAGGACAAGCACGTTACCGGCACCCAGTACGTCCAGGGCGCATTTCAGCAGGAGTCCGCTGTCGATTCCGCCGGAAAAGGCAATGGCCAGTTGTTTGCATTCAAGCAGGATGGCGGCCAGTCGCCGGGATTTTTCTTCAAGGTGCACAGAGGCTCTTCCCCGGGAAGGTATAGCAGACGGTCCGTCGCCGGCAACGGTGGGCGCGGAAAGTCTCTTATACACCGGAAACAGCCTGTGGCGCAAGGCATGGACAGGAGGACCGCGTCCGGGACGGCACCGGCTCTCGGCACGGGTGCTGACAGCGGACCGGGGTGGCGGTGACGCGATGTCCTGTTCAGCGGCCGCCGGTGGCCAATCCGAGCAGGCGCGGACAGGTCCGCCTCAACACCCCGTGGCAGAGGACGAGGAAGGCGATGACCAGGGCCGGCAGGATCAGGTAGATGGCCAGGACCGTGTAAGGTGCATCCAGCGGGATGTGGCTGTAGGCGAGCATGCGCAGGACCATGAGCAGCGGCTCGTGGGCCGCGTAGACAAAAAAACTGGCGCTGCCGAGGGCGAGCAGGGCCTGGGTGAGCCGCTTGTGATTGAGCGCCGGACGGGTCAGGTACAGGGCCGCGAGCATGCCGACGATCAGGCCGGTGCGGTGCAGGTAGATGTTGAACCAGGCGGTGTGCCAGAGAACATCGACCAGCAGGATGGGCAGGTAGGCGAGGCATGCGGCCGGGCCATAACGGTCCAGGAAAAACAGGTCCCGGCCGCGCAGGGCGCAGAGCGCACCGGCGGAGAAGAACAGCACACCGGCGCAGTCGGGTATGTACATCGGCCATTTGCCGGTCACCCAGAGCAGGTAAACGGCCAAAAGAAACGGCAGGGCGGCGGAACGGAGGATGAGGGCGATGAGCGGTGCCAGCAGGATCAGCACCATGAGATCGCGGATGAACCAGAAATGGTAGGCGATCGGGTAGCCTTTCAAGCCGATGAGGACATTGGCATAGTCTGGGAGCGGCAGTTCCCTGATCAGCGCCGTGGGGCCGGAAAAATAGGGGGCCAGCGCGGGAATCGCCTGGACCGTGGCGTAAAAGAGCAGGGTCGCCATGTTCCAGAACAGGAAAGGCACCAGGAGGGTGCGCATCCTGGTCGTTACCTTGCGGGCAAAGGTCTGCTGCGACCAACGAAAATTGGCGAAAAACAGGTAGCCCGACATGAGAAAGAAGAGCGGTACCGCAACCCGGGCAAGACCTTGGGAGACGAGCACCCGGATGAAATCGGTGACCGGGTTGAGGTCTTCGGTGCCGATCGTCCCGTGCGAAAAGGTGATGGCGGTGAAGTAGGCGTGAATGTAGACCACGCCGATGATGGGGGGAAAGCGGAGCAGTTTGAGCCGCAGTGACGAGGTCTCGTCGATCATGGCAAAGCGGAGAGGTCCTGGCGGCGACGGAGAGAAAACCGGACGGCAACGGGCCGGTGATCAGTGCCGGCGGCCCCGGTGGTGTGGATAGCGGTGGTGGCCGCGGTAGTGCGAATGGCCGCCGTTCCAGTAGGAAAAGCTGAAGGACGGCCAGGCGTAGTCGTACGGCCAGGCCGGTGCGGCATAGGCGTAGGGGCCCCGGTAGGTCGTGTACGGGGAATAATAGTAGGGGTTCGAGTAACCCGAATAAGGCGCGTCATAATAATAGGGAACGGCCACACAGCCGCTGCACAGCAGAATCGTCAGGAGAAGACACAGGGTGCGCAGTTTCATGGGATACCTTCCTTGCCGCCTGGATGGTGACGGACGCATAACTCTACCACGGCGTGCGACAAAAAGGAGAAATTTCCTGCAATGATGGAACGGGCATTGTCCGGTCCGCATGCTGCGCCGCGCACAGGGCGGGACCTCGAACGTTTGTGCGGGGCGAGGTGCCGGTGCAAAACCTGGATGGGCCGGTCTCTTAAAAGTTTTGGGCGCAATTGGCCGGGGTGACAGACCCTCCAAAAAAAAACAGCCTTCCGGAAACCCGGAAGGCTGTTGCGTGCGGCCGCTTCGGTAACGATTAGAACATGAAGCGGAAGGAGGTGACGATGTTGTGGCTGCCGATCTTGTTGACTTCGGCGCCGTTGATGGTTGCGTGGGAGGTACCCAGGTACTCGTAGCCCAGATCCACGGCCATCTGCTCGTTGATGTTGTAGGTGGCGCCGGCGCCGCCCTTGTAGGCGAACACGTCTTCGCTGTGGTTGATGTAGCCGATACCGTCGGTCGGGCTGACAATGCCGGCGTCGATGTCATAGCGGCCGTAACCGGCGCCAGCGGTGACATACAGGGCGAACATGTCGTCGATCGGCATCTCGTAGGCGCCGTTGATCATGTAGGTGGTCAGGGCAACCTCGCCGTCACTGTCTTCCATGTCGGCAAACTGGTCGCCGAACTCGAACTCGAGACGGAACGAACCGTAGTCAGCCGGGAAGACCTTACCAACGGCAGCCTGGAAACCCCAGCCCATGTCAGAGTCGAGATCGTTGCTCTGGAAGTCGCTCTGATTCGGCCAAACCAGCTTGACGCCACCGCGAGCATACCAAGGACTGTAGTCACCCTCTTCCAGGGACTTGATCCGGCCTTCGTGATCCTGCAGCTGCTTGTCATGGGAATCCAGACGCTCGTTCTGCTGTGCCTGGGAACCCTGCAGGTCATCGATCTGCTGCTGGCACTCATCCGGGCAGCCAGCTGCCTGCTGCATCTTGCCGGGACCGCCGGCCAGTGCGGAACCAGCGGTCAGGACAAAGGCGGAAACGGCCAATACGCTCAAAACTTTCTTCATGGTGATCTCCTCTCATTTTCTGTTTTATGATTTTTTCCGGGCGTTATTGCCCAAACACCGGGTTGATTGATTGCAGCAACTGCCGTTTTCCAGAGAACCGTTGGCTGACAACGCTGTCGGACGGTCGACGAAGCAACTATCCCCTGAAATTTGACGCCATTATAACAACCCGGTCTGTGGTTGGCAATATCCCGCAGGGCTAAAAATACAAAATTTTGAACAAAAAGAGAACCTGTCTTGTTTAAAATATTAAAATTAAATGGAAAATATAAAAATAAAAATTTTGCATACCCCCATTTTCTCAGTGATTCGGGAAAGTCCCGTCCGCGGATCGAACAGGGCCGGTTCCGGTACAAACGGCCACTTCAGACGGGCACACGATCTCCAGCGCAAATGTCGGTCCCTGCCGGCATCCTTGACGAAGCCGGGCTGTTTCGCTAGAAGAGGGGGGCCGGAGGCTGACCGTTGCCGGCGACCATTTTTCGGTTTTCGGGAGGAAACGTGATGCATACAGGCATCGAACAGGTGTGCCGCTCTTCGCTGGCCTCGCTCCAGGGCAGACGATTCGGGCTGCTCGCCAACCAGGCGTCCACCGACCGCCAGTTCACCCACAGCCGCGATCTCCTGCGCCGCGCCTACCCGGACCAGCTCACCTGCCTGTTTTCGCCGCAGCACGGGTTCTACAGCGAAAAGCAGGACAACATGATCGAGTCGGACCACGCCGTCGATGCGGAGACCGGGCTGCCGGTCCATTCCCTCTACGGCGAGACCCGCAAACCTTCCCCGCTCATGTTTGCGGACATCGATGTGCTGCTGGTTGATCTCGTCGATGTCGGCACCCGCGTCTACACGTTTATTTGGACCGTGGTCCACTGCCTCGAGACCGCGGCCGAGACCAACACTCGGGTGGTCATCCTCGACCGGCCGAACCCCATTGGCGGCGAACTGATGGAGGGCAACCTGCTGCGGCCCGACTGCGCCTCCTTTGTCGGCCGCTGCGCCATTCCCATGCGCCACGGCCTCACCCTGGGCGAACTGGCCCTGTTCTGCAACCAGGAGATGGCCATCGGCGCAGACCTCGAAGTGGTGCCCGTGCAGGGGTGGCGGCGGCGCCAGCTCGCCCCGGACACCGGCCTGCCCTGGGTCTTCCCCTCGCCCAACATGCCCGCCTTTGCCACCGCCCTTGTCTATCCCGGCCAGGTGCTCTGGGAGGGGACCAACATCTCCGAGGGGCGGGGCACGACCCTGCCGTTCGAACTGTTCGGCGCCCCGTTCGTCGACCCCCGCGAGGTGCAGGGTGTCCTGCGCCCGGCAGACCTGGCCGGCTGCCGCCTGCGGCCGCTCCGCTTCGAGCCCACCTCGGGCAAATGGGGCGGCCGGACCTGCGGCGGGTTCCAGATCCATGTCATTGATCCGGACCTGTTTCGCCCCTACCGGACAAGTCTTGCCCTGCTGCAGGCCCTGCGCTCTCTCTACCCGGACGGGTTTGCCTACAAGGCGCCGCCCTACGAGTACGAGTTCGAGCGTCTGCCCATGGACCTGCTCATCGGTGATCGCCAGGTCCGGGAGGGGCTGGAGAGCGGCATACCCGTGGCCGATCTGGAAGCTGCCTGGCAGGATGAACTGGCGGACTACCGCCGGCGCTGTTCCCCCCTTTTCCTTTACGATTAGGGCAAAGTGCGGTATGGTCCGCACCTTCCGGCCGGGTGATTCGTCCGCGGTTGCAGCCGTCCGCACCCGTCTCCGGTTGCCTTGCCATCCACTGCACCTTTTGGAGTTTTTTTGACCGTGTCCCACGAACAGACCTTGCAGCAGCTCGCCGATCTGGTGGGAGGCAGCGTGGTCGGCGACCCGCAGCTCGTCGTCCGCGGCCTCAACGGCATCGAACAGGCCGGCC
>CAZMNU010000024.1:5515-24719 GCA_964567725.1 uncultured Desulfobulbus sp.
TCGGTCCGCTCGTCTGCCTGGGCGACCGGGTGGTGCTCGGTGAGCGGGTCACCATCCACCCCGGGACGGTGATCGGCGACGACACAACCATCGGCGACGACACCGTTATCCACGCCAACGTCACCGTGGCCGAGCGGTGCACCATCGGCAGCCGGGTGATCCTCCACCACGGCGCGGTGATCGGCAGCGACGGTTTCGGCTTTGCCACCGACAACCGCGGCGTGCATCATCGCAAACCGCAGGTCGGCACGGTGCGCCTCGACGACGATGTGGAGGTCGGCGCCAATTCCTGCGTGGACCGGGCCGCCTTCGGCACCACCCGGGTCAAGTCCGGGGTGAAGATCGACAACCTGGTCATGGTCGGCCACAATGTGGTCATCGGCGAGAACGCCATCCTCGTGGCCCAGGCCGGCATCGCCGGCAGCACCACGCTTGGCCGCAACGTGGTGCTCGGCGCCAAGGCCGGGGTCGCCGGCCACCTGCACCTCGGCGACCGGGTCATGGCCGCGGCCATGAGCGGCATCCACAACAACCAGCCCGCCGGCGCCATCGTCGGCGGTACGCCGGCCTTCGAGGCCAGGGCCTGGGGAAGGGCCGCCGCCGCCTTCAGCCGGCTGCCGGAACTGGTCAAGGAGTCGCGCCGGCTGCGCCGGGAGGTCGACCGGCTGAGCGCGCTGCTCGAACAGGCGGCACAACCGCACGGAGAGAAAAAATGACAGCACCGGACATCCATCTGCCCCTGGACACCAAGGCGATCATGGCCATCCTGCCGCACCGCTACCCCTTTCTCCTGGTGGACCGCATCACCGAACTGGACAGGGGCAAGTCGGCGACCGGCCTGAAGAACGTCACCATCAGCGAGCCGTTTTTCCAGGGACATTTCCCCGGTGAGCCGGTGATGCCCGGGGTGCTCATTCTCGAGGGCATGGCCCAGACCGGGGGGTTGCTCGCCTGCCTGTCCGATCCGTCCATGATCGGTCGCCTGATTCTTTTCGCCGGCATCGACAAGGCGCGCTTCCGTCGGGTGGTGCGGCCGGGCGACCAACTGCTCTACAAGCTGGAACTGGTCAAACAAAAGGGCAAGGTCACCAAGATGGCCGGCAAGGCCTACGTGGATGACCAACTCGTCACCGAAGCCCTGCTGACCGCCAGCTTCGCCTGAAGGCCGCCGCCGTCCCGCGGTCGCCACAACCCCGCTCGTGCAAACACACACAAGGAATGAATCGCCGATGAGCATCCACCCCACCGCGGTCATCGACCCCAAGGCTCAGCTCGACAGTTCGGTGCGAGTCGAACCCTACGCCATTATCGACGGACCGGTACGCATCGGTCCGGGCACCCGCATTGGCACCCATACGGTGGTCTCCGGCCACACCACCATCGGCGCGGACAACACCATCGGCCCGTTCTGCTCCATTGGCGCGCCGCCCCAGGACATCCACTACAAGGACGAGCCCACCGAACTGGTCATCGGCGACGGCAACCAGATCCGCGAGTACGTCTCTATCCACCGGGCCACGGCCAAGGCCGGCCGGCAAACCCTGCTCGGCCACCGCAACATGATCATGGCCTACTGCCACATCGCCCACGACTGCAGCATCGCCGATCACGTGATCATGGCCAACCTGGCGACCCTGGCCGGTCACGTGGAGATCGGCAGTTTCGCCAACCTGGGCGGCCTGGTGGCGGTCCAGCAGTTCTGCCGCATCGGCGATTATGCCTTCATCGGCGGCATGTCCGGCATCGGCCTGGACGTCCCGCCTTACGTGATCATGGAAGGCACGCGCAACCAGATGCGTATCTCCGGCATCAACAAGATCGGCCTGCGCCGCGCCGGCATGGACCGGGAGACCATCAAAAAACTGGAGGAGGCGTTCAAGATCCTGTTCCGCTCGCCCCACCTGCTGCTCAAGGATTCGCTGGCCCAGCTCCAGGAGGAGATGGCCGATTGCGTGGAGGTGCAGCTGATGGTCGATTTCTTCCACACCAGCAAGCGCGGGGTGGTCAAGCGCACCCTCGATGACTGAACCCGGGCAGGCATCGCCCATCGGCCTGATCGCCGGCGGGGGCCAGTTTCCCCTGCTGTTCGCCGAGGCCGCCCGGGCACAGGGCAGGCGCGTGGTTGCGGTCGCCCACGTGAACGAGACCCTGCCCGAACTCGAGCAGCAGGCGGACGTCACCTGCTGGGTCAAACTCGGCCAGCTCGGCCGAATCATCAAGTACTTCCGCCAGCAGGGGGTCGGTGAGACGGTGTTCGCCGGCACCATCACCAAGACCCGTATCTTCCGCGACGTGCTGCCCGACTTCAAGGGGCTGACCCTGTGGAACAAGATCGACGTCCGCCTCGATGACGCCATCCTCCGCGCCGTGGCCCGGGCCCTGGAGGAAGAGGGCATCCGGGTGATCGCCTCCACCTGCTACCTGGACCACCTGTTCTTTCCGCAGGGCCTTCTTTCCCGGAAAAAACCCAGCGCCGCGCAGATGGAGGACATCCGCTTCGGCTGGTCCATCGCCCGTGCCGTGGGCCGGCTGGACATCGGCCAGTGCGTGGTCGTGCGCGACCGCAGCGTGCTCGCGGTGGAGGCCATCGAGGGCACGGACGCGGCCATCCGCCGGGGCGGTGAGCTGGCCGGTTCCGGCGCGGTGGTGGTCAAGCTGAAGAAGCCGGACCAGGATTTTCGCTTCGACCTGCCGGCCACCGGCGAGGGCACCATCGCCACCCTGGCCGCGGTCAAGGGTGCGGTGCTGGCGGTGGAGGCGGGCCAGTCGCTGCTGTTCGACCGCGCGGCCATGGTCCGCGCCGCGGACCGGGCCGGCATCGTCGTCATCGGCCTCTGCGAGGACGACCAGGGGACACTGCACAGTTGATTCCGGCGACAGATCCGGGGGAGGGGAGCACCATGGGACCGACACGGGTTGTGGACATTCTGCGCGACCAGCCGGTGGGCCGGCCGGTGACCGTCAGCGGCTGGCTGCGCACCCGCCGGGACTCCGGCGGCCTGAGCTTTCTCGAGGTGAACGACGGCTCCTGCCTGGCCAGCCTGCAGGTGATCGTTGACACCACCCTGGCCAATTACGACAGCGAGATCCGCAAACTCGCCACCGGCGCGGCCCTGCGCATCCAGGGGCAGCTGGTCGCCTCGCCCGCAGCCGGCCAGGCGGTGGAGGTCCAGGCCAGCGCCGTCACCGTGCTCGGCCCGGCCGACCCGGCCACCTACCCGCTCCAGAAGAAGCGCCACAGCTTCGAATTCCTCCGTTCCATCAGCCACCTCCGTTCGCGCACCAACGCCCTTGGCGCCGTGGCCCGGGTGCGCAGCGCGCTCAGCTTCGCGGTCCACCGCTTCTTCCACGAGCAGGGCTTTGTCCAGGTGCACACCCCGGTGATCACCACCTCGGACTGCGAGGGCGCGGGCGAGATGTTCACCGTGACCGCGCTCGAGCCGGCCGCCCTGCAGGGGCCGGATCCGTTTGGTGCCGATTTCTTCGGCCGCCGCGCCGGGCTGACGGTGAGCGGCCAGCTGCAGGCGGAGATCTTCGCCCTGTCGCACGGCCGGGTGTACACCTTCGGCCCCACCTTCCGGGCCGAGAACTCGAACACCAGCCGGCATCTGGCCGAGTTCTGGATGGTCGAGCCGGAGATGGCCTTCTGCGACCTGGCCGGCGACATGCAGGTGGCGGAAGGGTTTATCCGTTTCCTGGTGGAAACCGCCCTGGAGGAGTGCGCGGAGGACCTGGAGTTGTTCGACCGGTACGTGGCCAAGGGGTTGATCGACCGGCTGGTGCAGGTGCGCGACCAACCGTTCGTCCGCCTCACTTACACCGAGGCGGTGGCGGAGTTGGAGCGGTCCGGCCGCGACTTCGCCTTCCCGGTGCGCTGGGGCCTGGACCTGCAGGCCGAGCACGAGCGCTTCCTCGCCGAGGAGGCGGCCCGGGCGCCGGTGATCGTCACCAACTACCCGATTGGCATCAAGCCGTTCTACATGCGCGTCGATGACGACGGCCGCACCGTGGCGGCCATGGACATCCTCGTGGCCGGCATCGGCGAACTGGTCGGCGGCAGCCAGCGCGAGGAGCGCCTGGAGGTGCTCACCACGCGCATGATTGCGGCCGGGCTCGACCTGGACCAGTACAGCTGGTACCTGGACCTGCGCCGCTACGGCAGCGCGCCGCATGCCGGCTTCGGCCTCGGCTTCGAGCGGCTGGTGCAGTTCGTCACCGGCATGCAGAACATCCGCGACGTCATCCCCTTCCCGCGCACCCCGGGCAGCGCTCCCTGCTGACCCTTTTCCCCAACCCGAACGGAGACGACCATCGCTGCGGTCACCGGAAACACCAACGGGCTCAAGCCCAAACAGCTGCGCAATCTGGAACGGCTGGCGCAGAAGCGGGTCCTGCCCGAGGAGATCATCGGCCGGGAAACGGCCCGCTCACTTGCCGCCATCTCCACCGAGCTGAACCGCCAGGTCGGCCTGCTCATCCACCGCTCCGGCCAGATAGAGAGCGTGATTGTCGGCGATTACGACCGCATCACCATCCCGGCGCTCAGCGGGGTCGGCGCGGCCGGCGGCCGGCTGCGCGGCCTGCGCTGCGTGCACACCGTGCTCGGCCGCGGCGCAATCAACGAAGAAGACATCATGGACCTGGCCTGCCTGCGCCTCGACCTGATGGCGGTGCTCACCGTGCGCGAAGGCCTGCCCGATCTGCTCCACGCCGTGCACCTCATCCCCCGCCAGGTGGACGGCCGCGACTGGGCCGAAATCGCCCCGGTGCATCCCGCCAACCAGACCCAGTCCTGCATCGAGCTGATCGAGGCCCTGGAGAGCGAGTTCAGTCGCGAACGGCCGATCCGCGAGGTCGACCAGGGCCGCGACCGGGCCATCCTCATCAGCGTCACCACCGGCTCGCGCGCCGAGGCCGAGGAGTCCATGGCCGAGCTGGTCGAACTGGCCCGCTCCGCCGGGGTGGAGGTGGTCGCCGAGGTGATCCAGCGGCGCAAGCACATCCACCCCCGCTTTATCCTCGGCCGCGGCAAGCTGGTGGAGATCGTGCTCCTGAGCCTGCGCCTCGGCGCCAACCTGCTCCTTTTCGACCAGGAACTGAGTCCCTCGCAGATTCGTTCGGTCACCGATCACACCGACCTGCGGGTGATCGACCGCACCCAGCTCATCCTCGACATCTTCGCCAGCCGGGCCCGCTCCCGCGAGGGCAAGCTGCAGATCGAGATGGCCCAGCTCAAGTACATGCTGCCCAAGCTGACCACCCGCGACGACGCCCTGTCGCGCCTCACCGGCGGCATCGGCGCCCGCGGCCCGGGCGAGACCCGGCTGGAGATCGACAAGCGGCGCATCAACGACCGCATCACCCGGCTCGGCAAGGAACTGAAAGGGGTGGGCGCCCAGCGCTACCACCGCCGCAGCCGGCGGCGCAAGCGCGACGTGCCGGTCATCTCGCTGGTCGGCTACACCAACGCCGGCAAGTCGACCCTGCTCAACACGCTCACGAAAAGCGAGATCCAGGCCGAGGACCTGCTGTTCGCCACCCTGGACCCGACCAGCCGCCGCCTCCGCTTTCCCCAGGACCTGGAAGTGATCATCACCGACACCGTGGGCTTCATCCGGCACCTGCCCGCGGACCTGCTCAAGGCCTTCGAGTCGACCCTGGAGGAGCTGTTCGAGGCGGACCTGCTCCTGCACGTGATCGACGTGGCCAACCCGGCCTGGCGCCAGCAGGTGGCGGTGGTGGAGGGACTGCTGGCCGAACTGGGATTGGAGGAGATTCCCTGTCTCCAGGTGTTCAACAAGATCGACCGGCTGGATGCGGAGGAGCGGGCGCAACTGCCGCTCGCCGAGGGGGTGGGCATCAGCGCCCTGGACGCGGCTACCCTGACCCCGCTGCTCGAGCGGGCGCAGGCCCTGCTCACCGCCTCCATGGGCCGGGACGGGCAGACCGCCATCAACTGGCCACGGGGTGAGGGGACAGGGGAGGAGGGGTAGGTGGGTCAGCCCTGGAGGAAGAAGCCCAGCGCCTTGTCGAGTTCGCCGGTGCAGAGGAACTCGCAGCCGACCGTGTTGTCCTGCACCGAGCGCACCAGTGCCTGTTTCCTGATCACGGTCTTGTTGCGGTCGGTGAGCTGGAACTCGACCTGCAGTTCCTGGCCGGGCTCGATGCGGTGTCGGCCGGAAACCGAGAAACCGATGCCGCTGCGCGAGATGTTGAGAATGCGGATCGCGCCGCCGCCCGGTCCTGCCGGGTCCCTGCTGACGTAGGTCCCGGCCAGGCTGGTGGGTTTGCGGAAGTGGCGGCGGAAATCGAGCAGCACGTTGTAGACGTGGCCGCAACGGCAGCGCACCGAGAGGGTGTGCCGGTCGTTGCGGAATCTGGCCGCCGACACCTGGCGCACCAGGCCGCAGCCCGGGCAGATGAGGGTGGCGCTGTTGCCGTCGCGGATGTGGACGGTGAGGGGCTGGGCGGCCATCAGTCGTAGATGAGGCAGGTGTAACGGGCAAGTTCCGCCTCGATGGTCGCATCCAGGTCGGCGGCGACCTCGTGGATCTGGTATTCCCGGTGGCAGTCACCGCACCGGAGGCGGACCTGGCGGCAGCGCCGCTCCACCCGCAGCTCGCCCTCGCACTGCCGGCACTTCATGGCCGGGCCCCGGGCGGGCCGATGAGCTGTTCGCGGGTGAACACCGCCCTGAGCGGATAGCCCGCGGCGGCCAGCGTCTCCGCCCCGCCCTCCTGGCGGTCCACGATGGTGGCCACCAACCCCACCCGGAACCCTTCGTTTTCCACCCGCTCGATCACCTTGAGGAGTGTCCCGCCGGTGGTGACCACGTCCTCCACCAGGGCCATCAGGCCGCCCGCGGGCAGGTTGCTCTTGCCCTCGATGAAGTTGCCGGTGCCGTGGCCCTTGGCCTCCTTGCGGACGATGAAGGCCGGAATCGGCGCCTTCTCGAGATAGCTGACCAGGCTCACCGCGGTGACCAGCGGGTCTGCGCCCAGGGTCATGCCGCCGACGCCGACGATGGGCTCGGGATGGCTGCGGATCAGTTCGAACAGTTGTCGGCCGCAGAGGTAGGCGCCCTCGGCGTCCAGGGTGGTCTGCTTGCCGTCCACGTAGAAGTCCGAGGTCTTGCCCGAGGTGAGGGTGAAGGTGCCCTGGCGGTAGGATTTAGCCAGGAGCAGGTCGCGCAGTCGTTGTCGTTCGTCCATGGGGGTTCCTTGCAGTAATGAGGTTGGTACTGCAAAATACCCTTTTTTCCCCTGTTCGTAAAACGATTTTGTAATGAGATGGCCCCGCCAACCGTTTCGGCCGGCTGCGGCAAACGCCCGAAACGGTTGGCGGGTAAGGGGTTGCACGTGTTTGCAGGGATGCGGCCGGCCGGAGCGCTTAGCCCTTGCATTTTCCCCGACCCTCGTGGATACTGGCGCGCGGTGTGGGCCGCGAGAGTGTCAACGATCAGCCAAAGGAAAACGGATATGTGCGGAATAGTGGGATATGTGGGCTCGAGGCGGGTGGTTCCGGTGCTGCTCGAAGGGCTGCGGCGGCTGGAGTACCGCGGCTATGATTCGGCCGGGCTGGTCTACCGGCATGACGACCGGCTGGTGCGCCACCGCGCCGGCGGCAAGCTCGCCAACCTGGAGGCGGTGGTGGACGAGCACATCGGCGTGGCCAGCACCATCGGCCTGGGCCACACCCGCTGGGCCACCCACGGCGCGCCCACCGAGGCCAACGCTCACCCGCACGCCGACTGCACCGGCAACCTGGTGGTGGTGCACAACGGCATCATCGAGAACTACAGTGCCCTGCGCGGCGAACTCATGGCCCGGGGGCACGTGTTCACCTCGGAGACCGACACCGAGGTCATCGCCCACCTGATCGAGGACTGCCTGGACGGCGACCTGGTCAGCGCGGTGCGCACCGCGCTCGCCCGGGTCGAGGGCTCGTATGCCATCGGCGTGCTCTGGACCGGCGCCCCGGACCAGCTCGTGGCGGCGCGCAACCACAGCCCGCTGGTCATGGGCGTGACCGCGGACGCCTGCCTGGTCGCCTCGGACATCCCGGCCCTCTTGCCCTTCACCCGTGAGGTGATCTTCCTCGACGACCGCGAGATGGCCGTGCTCGGCCGGGGCACGTACACGATCCTCGGCGTGGATGACGGCGCCCCACTGGACAAGCCCGTGACCACCATCGACTGGAGCGCGGCCATGGCCGAGAAGGCCGGCTTCCGCCACTTCATGCTCAAGGAGATCTTCGAGCAGCCGCAGGCGATCCGCAACACGGTGAGCGGCCGCATCGTGCCGGACACCGGCCTGGTGGAGCTGCCGGAGATCGGCCTGGACGATGCGGCCATCCGGCGGATCGAGCGCATCGCCCTGGTCGCCTGCGGCACCTCCTGGCACGCGGCGCTCGTGGCCAGGTACTGGCTGGAGAAGTGGGTGGGCGTGCCGGTGGAGGTGGACATTGCCTCCGAGTTCCGCTACCGCCGGCTGCTGGTCGACGAGCGGGTGCTGACCATTGCCATCTCCCAGTCGGGCGAGACCGCCGATACCCTGGCCGGCATGCGGCGGGCCGCCCAGCTCGGCTCGCGGGTGCTGACCATCTGCAACGTGGTCGGCTCGACCATGACCCGCGAGGCCGACGGTGTCCTCTACACCCATGCCGGCCCGGAGATCGGCGTGGCCTCGACCAAGGCCTTCACCTGCCAGCTGGCCGCCCTGTTCCTGCTCACCCTGTACCTCGGCCAGGTGCGCGGCACCATCGATGCGGCCGAACGCCAGTCCCTGGGCACGGCCCTGATCGACCTGGCCTCGATCATCGAGACCGAACTGCCCCGCCTGCAGGCCGGGATCACCGGGCTGATCGAGCGCTACTACGATGCCCGCGATTTCCTCTTCGTGGGCCGCGGCCTGAACTTCCCCATCGCCCTGGAAGGCGCGCTCAAGCTCAAGGAGATCTCCTACATCCACGCCGAGGGCTATGCCGCCGGGGAACTCAAGCACGGGCCGATCGCCCTCATCGACCGGGACATGCCGGTGGTGGGCCTGGTGCCGCGGGACAGCGTCTACCTGAAAACCGTGTCCAACGTGGAGGAGATCAAGGCCCGCCAGGGGCGGCTGGTGCTGTTCGGCACCGAGGGCGACGGCCACCTGCACACGCTCACCGAGGACGTGCTTTTCCTGCCCGAGGTCCACGAGGATCTCAACCCCATCCTCTACACCATTCCGGCCCAGCTGCTCGCCTACGAGATCGCCAACCGCCGCGGCTGCGATGTGGACCAGCCGCGCAACCTGGCCAAGAGCGTGACCGTCGAATAACCCCCCGGCCCGGGGTCGTGCCACCGCCGCACACCGCCCGGACCCAGTGCCCGCAGCCCGGAAAACCAGGGCTGCGGGCGTTTTTTTTCTTGCATACATGCACAAATGTATGTAAATAGCCCTGCTGTCCCAGCCGGAATCCCGGTGGACTTCCCGTTCGTTCAACCCGTTGGTTTTGTTTTTCTTTCCCAGACAAGGACCTTGACCATGAACACACAGAAGACAACAGTCTCCGTCCTCCTGCCGTTCCTCCTCGCCGGCCTGCTGCTGGCCGGCTGCCGGGGCGGGGACAAGCAGGCCGGCCCCCCGGCCGGCGGCCCGGCCGAGGTGGAGGTGGTCACCCTCGCGCCCGAGAGCGTGGCCTTGAGCGAGGAGCTGCCCGGCCGCACCACGGCCTATCGCATCGCCGAAGTGCGTCCGCAGGTGAGCGGCATCATCCTCAAGCGGCATTTCGAGGAGGGCAGCGAAGTCAAGGCCGGCCAACTGCTCTACAAGATCGACCCGGCCGTGTACCAGGCCGCCTACGACAGTGCCCGCGCCGCCCTGGCCCGGGCCGAGGCCTCGGAGAATTCGGCCCGGCTCAAGGCCGAGCGCTACCGCAAGCTGGTGGACCGCAAGGCGGTCAGCGACCAGGACCAGGTCGAGACCGAGGCCGCCTGGAAGCAGGCCCAGGCCGAAATCGCCGCGGCCAGGGCAGCGGTGGACAGCGCCCGCATCAACCTCGCCTACACCGATGTCAAGGCCCCCATCTCCGGCCGCATCGGCAAGTCCCAGGTGACCGAGGGCGCGCTCGTCACCGCCCAGCAGGCCACGGCCCTGGCCACCATCCAGCAGCTCGACCCCATGTACATCGACGTCAGCCAGTCGAGCGTGGAACTGCTGCGCCTGAAAAAAGAGGTGGCATCCGGCCAGCTGCAGGTGGACGCCGAGGGCAAGGCCCGGGTGAGCGTGCTCCTCGAGGACGGCTCCGCCTACGCCCATCCCGGCGAGCTCGAGTTCGCCGATGTGACCGTCACCGTGTCCACCGGCACGGTCACCCTGCGGGTGCTGGCCCCCAACCCGGACAACGAACTCCTGCCCGGCATGTTCGTCCGCGCCCGGCTGGAGCGCGGCCAGCGGCCGGACGCCATCCTCGCCCCGCAGGTGGCAATCACCCGCGACATCAAGGGCATCGCCCAGGCCCTGGTGGTGAACAAGGAATCCGTGGTCGAACTGCGCCGGCTGGTCACCGGCCAGATGATCGGCGAGTCCATGGTCATCGAATCCGGCCTGCAGGCGGGCGACCGGGTGATCGTCGCCGGACTGCAGAAGGTGCGGCCGGGCG
Organism: uncultured Desulfobulbus sp.; assembly: GCA_964567725.1. Taxonomy (GTDB): domain Bacteria; phylum Desulfobacterota; class Desulfobulbia; order Desulfobulbales; family Desulfobulbaceae; genus Desulfobulbus. Next base: position 16,157 of record CAZMNU010000024.1, read on the forward strand.
TTCCGGTCAAGGCGGTGGAGGCCAGGCCCGCCGCCCCGGCCGAGAGCGACCGGGCCGCAACCCCGAACAAGGCGGAGTAAGCCATGGCCCGCTATTTCATCGACCGGCCCATTTTCGCCTGGGTCATCGCCATCGTCATCATGCTCGCCGGCGCGCTCGCCGTGGTCGAACTGCCGGTGTCCCAGTACCCGGAGATCGCCCCGCCGTCGGTGCGGGTCACCACCAAGTACACCGGCGCCTCGGCCGAGACCATCGAGAACTCGGTCACCCAGATCATCGAGCAGAACATGACCGGTCTGGACAACTTCCTCTACATGAAGTCCGAGAGTTCCTCCACCGGCAGCGTCACCATCACCCTGACGTTTGAGGCCGGCACCGACCCGGACATCGCCCAGGTGCAGGTGCAGAACAAGCTGCAGCAGGCCCTCAAGCTGCTGCCCGACGCGGTACAGAAGGAAGGCGTGCAGGTGGCCAAGTCCAATTCGACCTTCCTCATGATCGTCGGCCTGATCTCCACCGATCCGACCACCAAGAACTTCGACCTGGCCGACTTCATGGTCACCACCCTGCGCGACCCGCTCAGCCGGACCCCGGGCGTGGGCGCCATCCAGATCTTCGGCGGCCAGTACGCCATGCGCATCTGGCTCGATCCGAGCAAACTGAACAGCTACCAGCTGACCCCGGCCGACGTGGCGAACGCCATCCGCGCCCAGAACAACCAGGTGGCGGTGGGTGAACTGGGCGGCTCACCCTCGGTGGCAGGCCAGCAGTTGAGCTATTCGATGATGGCCCAGACCATGATGAGTTCGCCCGAGCAGTTCGGCAGCATCATCCTGCGGGTGCAGCCGGACGGCTCCCAGGTGCGGCTCAAGGACGTGGCCCGGGTGGAGATCGGCGCGGAAAACTACAACTCCCTGAGCACCTTCAACGGCCAGACCTCCTCGGGCATGGCCATCATGCTCGCCACCGGCGCCAACGCCCTGGAGACCTCGGACGCGGTGCACGCCAAGATCGAGGAGCTGAAACCCTACTTCCCGCCGGGCGTGGAGGTGATCTTCCCCTACGACACCACCACCTTCATCCGCATTTCCATCAAGGAGGTGGTCAAGACCCTGTTCGAGGCGATCCTGCTCGTCTTCCTGGTCATGTACCTGTTCCTGCAGAACTTCCGGGCCACGCTCATCCCCACCATCGCCGTGCCCGTGGTCCTCCTGGGCACCTTCGCGATCATGGCCCTGTTCGGCTTCTCGATCAACACCCTGACCATGTTCGGCCTGGTGCTGGCCATCGGCCTGCTGGTCGACGACGCCATTGTCGTGGTCGAGAACGTGGAGCGGATCATGGCCGAGGAAGGATTGTCGCCGCTCGAGGCCACCCGCAAGTCCATGGACCAGATCACCGGCGCGCTCATCGGCATCGCCCTGGTGCTGTCCGCCGTGTTCGTGCCCATGGCCTTTTTCGGCGGCTCCACCGGCGCCATCTACCGGCAGTTCTCGCTGACCATCGTCTCGGCCATGCTGCTGTCGGTGGTGGTCGCGCTCATCCTCACCCCGGCCCTGTGCGCCACCATGCTCAAGCCGGTGGCCAAGGGGCACAATCTGGAGAAGCGGGGCTTCTTCGGCTGGTTCAACCGCACCTTCGAGCGCAGCGCCGACACCTACCGCACCTGCGTCGGCTACGTGCTCAAGCGCACCGGCCGCTTCGGCATCATCTACCTGGCGATGCTCGTCGCGGTGGGCTGGTTCTTTGTCAAGCTGCCCACCAGTTTCATCCCCGAGGAGGACCAGGGCGTGTTTCTCACCATGGTGCAGCTGCCCGCCGGCGCCACCCTGGAACGCACCCAGGGGGTACTCGACCGGGTGCGCGAGCACTACCTGGTCAACGAGAAGGAGAACATCAATTCCGCCTTCACCGTGGCCGGGTTCAGCTTCGCCGGCCAGGGCCAGAACATGGGCATGTCGTTCGTGCAGCTCAGGCACTGGGACGAGCGCACCCGGCCGGACCAGTCGGCCAAGGCTATCATCGGCCGGGCCATGGGCGCCTTCTCGCAGATCAAGGAGGCCATGGTCTTTCCGTTCAACATCCCGCCGATCCCGGCGCTCGGTTCGTCCACCGGCTTTGACTTCTTCCTCCAGGACCGCTCCGGCCAGGGGCACGAGCAACTGGTCGCGGCCCGCAACCAGCTGCTCGGCATGGCCGCCCAGGATCCGACCCTGGTGCGGGTGCGGCCCAACGGCATGGAGGACGCGCCCGAGTACAACGTGGACGTGGACTATGAAAAGGCCATGGCGCTGGGTGTGACCGTCAGCGACATCAACACCACCCTGGGCACGGCCTGGGGGTCCATGTACGTCAACGACTTCCTCAACCAGGGCCGGGTGAAGAAGGTCTACGTGCAGGCGGACGCGCCCTTCCGCATGAACCCGGACGACCTGAAACTCTGGTATGTGCGCAACGACCGGGGCGAGATGGTGCCCTTCTCGTCGTTCGCCACCGGCTACTGGAGCTACGGTTCACCCCGGCTGGAGCGCTACAACGGCAACCCGGCGATCAACATCGTCGGCGAGGCGGCGCCCGGTCTGTCCAGCGGCGACGCCATGCAGACCATCGGCGAGCTGGTGGCCAAGCTGCCCAAGGGCTTCGGCTACGAGTGGACCGGCGCCTCCTTCCAGGAGGTGCAGGCCGGCACCCAGGCGCCGTTTTTGTACGCCATCTCCATCCTGGTGGTGTTCCTCTGCCTGGCGGCCCTGTACGAGAGCTGGTCCGTGCCGTTCTCGGTCATCCTGGCGGTGCCCATCGGCGTGCTCGGCGCGCTCCTGGCGGTGTACACCCGCGGCCTGACCAACGACGTCTACTTCCAGGTCGGCCTGCTCACCACCATCGGCCTGTCCGCCAAGAACGCCATCCTCATCGTCGAGTTCGCCAAGCGGCGCTACGATCGCGGCCGCGACCTGGTCGACAGCGCCCTTTCAGCGGCCCGGCTCAGGCTGCGGCCGATCCTCATGACCTCCATGGCCTTCATGCTCGGCGTGCTGCCGCTGGCCACCAGTTCCGGGGCCGGCGCCAACAGCCGCCACGCCATCGGCACCGGCGTGCTCGGCGGCATGACCCTGGCCACGGTGCTGGCCATCCTGTTCATCCCGCTCTTTTTCGTGGTGGTGCTGCGTATCTTCAAACCCCGGCGGCCGGTGGCGGACACCACCCCCGCCGTCACCGAGGAGTGATAGCATGAGAACCGACAAACCGATTCGTGCCGCGGCCCTGCTGCTTGCCCTCGCCCTGGGCGGCTGTTCGCTGGCGCCCGAGTTCAGCCGGCCGGAGGCGCCGGTGGCCGCGACCCTGCCCGGCGAGGCCGTGGCCGACCAGGCCGGGGTGGCGGCCGCGGACCTCGGCTGGCGCGAGTTCTTCGCCGACCCGCGGCTGCAGGCGATCATCGAGATGGCCCTCACCAACAACCGCGACCTGCGTGCGACCGCCCTCAACGTCGAGGCCTTCCAGGCCCAGTACCGCATCCAGCGGGCCCCGCTGCTGCCAAGCGTGGACGGCGGCGCCGGCTATGTCAAGCAGCGCACCTTGGGGCCCGGCGGCCACGCCACCAGTGAGGCCTATTCCGCCTCGGTGGGTGTCACCGCCTGGGAACTCGATTTCTTCGGCCGCCTGCGCAACCTGCGCGACCAGGCCCTGGAAGAGTACCTGGCAGTGGAGGAGAACCGCCGCAGCGCCCATATCAGCCTGGTGGCCGAGGTGGCCCGCGCCTACCTCACCTGGCTTGCCGACCGCCAGCTGCTGGCCATCACCGAGGACACCGCGGCCAACGAACAGGCCTCGTACGACCTGATCAAACAGCGCTACGAGGAGGGTGTGGCCACCCAGATCGACCTGGCCCAGGCCCAGACCGGCCTGCAGACGGCCCGCGCCAACCAGGCCCAGTACCGCCGCCTGCTCGAGCAGGACGAGAACCTGCTCACCCTGCTCGCCGGCGGGCCGCTGCCGACCGACCTGCCGCCGTGCACCGACCTGGCCGAACAGGCCCTGCTCGGGCCGGTGCCGGCCGGCCTGCGCTCGGACCTGCTCCTCCAGCGGCCGGACATCATGGCCGCCGAGCACACGCTGCGCGCGGCCGATGCCAGCATCGGCGCGGCCCGGGCCGCCTTTTTCCCGGCCGTGAGCCTGACCGCGGACGCCGGCGTGATCAGCGCCGAGGCCTCGGACCTGTTCGACGGCGATTCCGGCAGCTGGCTGTTCGCGCCCACCCTGCGCCTGCCCATCTTCACCGGCGGCCGGCTGTCGGCCCAGCTCGACCTGGCCGAGGTGCGCAAGGAGATCGCCGTGACCCGGTACGAGCAGGCCATCCAGACCGCCTTCCGCGAGACCGCGGACGCGCTCGCCGGCATCCGCACTTTCGGCGAGCAGCTGCAGGCCGAGGAACTGGGGTTGCAGGCCAGCCAGACCTACTACACCCTGGCCCGGGAGCGCTACGACCAGGGCGTGGACAGCTACCTGGTGGTGCTCGACGCCCAGCGTTCGCTCTACCGGGCCCGGCAGAGCGTGGTCATCATCCGGCTGGCCCGGCTGGTCAACCGGGTCAACCTCTACAAGGTCCTCGGCGGCGGCTGGCAGGAGCGGAGCTGATGAGCGCTCACGCAGACCACGGTCTCCGCGCACCACGAGGGGACGGCTGACATGGCCCGAAAAACCAAGGAAGAGGCGCTGGAGACGCGCAATGCCATCCTCGACGCCACGGTGCGGGTGTTCGCCGCCAAGGGTGCGGCCAATGCCTCACTCACCGACATCGCCCGCGAGGCCGGGGTGACCCGGGGCGCCATCTACTGGCATTTCACCAACAAGGCGGACCTGCTCAACGCCCTCTGGGACGAGGTGCTCCTGCTCTACACGCCCATGGCCCGGGCGAGCGAGAGCCGCGACGAGCCGGACCCGCTGGGCCGGCTCAAGGAACTCTATGTCCGCTTTCTCGGCCGCCTGGCGGAGGACCCCCGCCAGCAGCAGCTCATCCGCATCCTCTTCGACCAGGGCAGCGGCAGCGAGGACATCAACCTCATCCGCAGCCGCCACCTGCAGACCCTGCACCAGCGCAACCGGAGCGTGCAGACCGTGCTGCGCAACGCCATTGACCGGGGGCAGCTGTCCCCGGACCTGGACGTCCGCATGGGCACCATCGCGGTGGTCAGCTTCATCCACGGGCTCATCGCCAACTGGGTGCTCACCCCGGATCTGTTCGACATCAAGGGGGATGCGCCGGCGCTGATCGAGGGACTGCTGCAGATGCTGCGCACCATGGGCCGGCCGGCGGCCTGAACGCGACCGCGGCAGGGGAGGCATGGACACCGTGCCGATGGGCCGGTCCGGGCGGTTGACCGGCCATCGCTGGCAGGGCGTGCTGCTGGTGGCCATTTCCGCCGCCGGCTTTGCCAGCCTCGGCCTGTTCGCCCGGGTGGCCACGGCCAGCGGCGCCTCCCTGCTCACCGTACTGGCCCTGCGCTTCGTGCTGGCCGGAGCGATCCTCGCCCTGGTCCTGCGCCACCGGCGCCTGGCCTGGCCCCGGGGCCGGGAACTCGCCGGCCTGGTCCTGCTCGGCGCCCTGGGCTACACCGCCCAGTCGTTCTGCTTCTTTTCCGCCCTCAACCACCTGACCGTCGGCCTGACGGTCCTGCTCCTCTACCTGCACCCGGCCCTGGTGCTGCTGGCCGGTGCGGCGCTCGGCCGACAGCGGCTCAGCCTGCGCAAGGCAGCCCTTGCCGCCGCGAGCTTCGCCGGCATCCTCCTCACCGTGAGCAACGACCTGGCCGGCACGCCCGTGGGCCTGGCCTTCGGCATCGGTGCGGCCCTCATCTACACCAACTACATCCTGGTCGGCGAACACCTCACCCCGCGCACCGGGGTCATTCCCGCAGCCACGGTGATCGTCCTCAGCGCGGCCGTGATGTTCAGCCTCGGCGCCCTGGTCGAGGGGGTACGCTGGCCGGGCACCACCGGCGGCTGGCTGGCCGTGGCCGGCATCGCCGTGCTCGGCACCTCCCTGGCCACGGTCACCTTTTTTGCCGGCGTGCAGCGCATCGGCGCCGGAGACGCGGCCACCCTGTCCACCCTGGAACCGGTGGTGGCCCTGGTGCTCGCCTTTGTCTTTCTGGGCGAGCAGCTGGGTGCGGTGCAGCTGGCCGGGGCCCTGCTGGTGATCGCGTCTGCGGCAATGCTTGGCCGCAGCGGGTGAGGGGTTACAGCCCGGGCACGCCGAGCTGCTGGATGCGCACCGCGTTAAGGCCGTCCTCGTAGGCGAGCAGGCGGCCTTCGCGGCGCAGCAGGCGGAAGGCGAGGGCGTGGGAGAGCACGCGGATAGGGTAGTCGCGCGGCAGCTGCTGCAGGTAGGGCTGGATGGTGACAAAATCGATGGCCCCGTACTGCTGCATGATGAAGCGCAGACCACCGTTTTTCGGACCGATGTTGTAGGCGAGCAGACCGAGGAAGAGGTCGTTCTGCATTTGCTGCAGGTAATGGCGCAGGGTGGCTGCGGCGAGGAAGGCATTGTCGCGGTGGTCGTCGACCCTGGGCGCGGCGCCGAGCTGGCGGCCGGCGAGCAGGGTCACCTCGTCGGGCACGCGGGTGATCTGGAAGAGCCCCTGGCCGCCGTCGCTGCTCGGCCGCGGCAGGAAGCTCGACTCGGTCGCGGCCACGCCGTGCAGCAGGTCCGGGTCGAGGCCGAAGGCGGCCGCCGCCTGGTCGATGTCCCGGGTGTAGATCTGGGCGCGGGTGATCAGGGTCTGCAGCTGGGCCGGATCGAGGCGGCGGTAGGCGGCGAACACCTGGTGGGTGAGCGTCACCCGGCCGGCCTCGGCCCGGCCGCCGACCAGGGTGCGGAAATGGCCGAAGGCCCAGTAGAATTGTCCTTGGACCACGAGCACCCCCACCCCGATGAGGCAGGCCAGGGCCAGGGAGGCGGGCAGCCAGGGCGAGCGGCCGAGCAGCCAGCGGCGCAGCCGCAGCCAGGCGAACAGGCTGAGGCTTGCGGCCAGCACCAGGCCGAGCACGCCCAGGGCAAAGGGCAGCAGGCTCGCCAGGAAGCGGGTGCCGGAGAATCGCTCCGCCGCCAGGCCGAGCAGCACCATGATGATGGTCACCGCGGTGACGGCCAGGCAGGCTGTCTCAGCCAGGGCCAGGAGCACGGTCCGGCGGGTGGGGGCCGGTTTTTTCTTCGCCCGGGATCTCGGCTTCGCCTTTTTTTTCCCCTGGCCGCCGGTGGTGCCCGTTTTCGACCGGCGGGGCGGCCTGACCGCCGACTCGCCGTTCTTCGCCCCGGTGTCCGGACGGCCGGCCTTTGGCGTGGGCGCGGGCGCTGCGGTCGCCGGCTCGGCCGGCTGCTGCCGGTCTGCCCCTTTCTTCGCTGCCAAAACGCTGTGTTCCTCCCTTTCTGTTTTTTTGTGTTCGGGCCGGCCGCCGGGTTCTGTCCCGCGCCGGTCCTTTCTGTCCCTTCAGCCTGTGCAAGGAGACCCCATGGCCCTGTTCACCATCGAACCGCAGACCTGCAACCAGGACGGCCTGTGCGCCGCGGTCTGTCCGCCCGGCGTCATCGACTTCACCCCGGGCGCCTGCCCGGTGCCCACTGCGGATGCGGAGGCGGTGTGCATCCGCTGCGGCCACTGTGTGGCGGTGTGCCCGACGGCCAGCTTCATCCATCGGGAGATGGCGCCGGCCGACTGTGCGCCGCTCTCACCCGAGCTGGCCCTGACCGAGGCGCAGTGCGCCCAGCTGCTGCGCGGCCGCCGTTCCATCCGCGTCTACCGGCAGCAGCCGGTGGACCGGGCGACCCTGGCCCGACTCATCGATCTCGCCCGTTACGCCCCCTCGGGCCACAACTCGCAGAACACCCAGTGGCTGGTGCTCAGCGGGAGGGAGCAGCTCCGCCGCCTGGCCGGGCTGGTGGTCGACTGGATGCGCCAGGTCCAGGTCGATTCGCCGGAGCTGGCCCGGACCATGCACCTGGAGCGGACCGTGGCCCGCTGGCAGGCCGGCCACGACGTGATCCTGCGTGGCGCGCCGGCGCTTGTCGTCGCCCATGCGCCGGCGGCGGACCGGCTTGCGCCCTCGTCCTGCACCATTGCCCTGGCCCACCTGGAACTGGCCGCCGCCGCCCTGGGACTCGGCGGCTGCTGGGCCGGCTACCTGCATGCGGCCACGGCATCGTTTGCTCCGCTCGTCGCTGCCCTCGACCTGCCGGCCGGCCACCAGTGTTTCGGGGCGATGATGATCGGCTACCCGAAGTTCCGCTACCAGCGGGTGCCGACCCGCCGACCGGCGCGGATCACCTGGCGGCTGGAGGACTGAGTCGCCCCCGGCCGGGCGCAGGCGAACAGCGGCAACGAAAATCTGCCGGCCGGTGACAACAGGGGGGAGGGCGCGGGACAATCCGGGAGAGACAGGGGAGGGCGGCAGGGACAACAGGTCGCGGGCAACAGCGGGCGGCGGACAACCCGCTGCCGCCCGAACGGTCAGCGGTGGTTGCCCTTCCCCTTGGAGTGTCCCTTGCCCTTGGGGTGATGCTTGACCTTGG
>CAZMNU010000024.1:24819-29162 GCA_964567725.1 uncultured Desulfobulbus sp.
CCTTGGGGTGATGCTTGACCTTGGCCCGGCCGGGTCCCTTGACGTCGCGGCGGGGCGGCCCCTTGTCCACGTAGACCTTCTTCGGCGGGCGGTGCCGGTCGTAGCGGTACTCGTAGTACACGGGCGGGGGCGGCGGCGGGTGGTAGGCGCGGCGCTGCGGTCGAACCTGGCGGTAGCGGGGCACGTACTCGTCGCGGTACCAGCCGTCGTCGACAAAATAGACCGGCCGGCCGCAGGCATCGTACTCGTGGCAGTGGCGATCCCAGTGACGCATGTGGCCGGGCGGCACGCGCAGGTAGATGGGCGGGTGCCAGACCCTGACCCGGTGGACGATCACCGGCTGCTCGTAGACCACCCGTGGTGACGGGAAGCCGCCGATGTCGATGCGGCCGTAGAAGTTCGGTTCGGCAACGCTGATCGAGACAGCGGCCTCACTCCGGCCGCCGGTGAGCGCAAGCGTTGCCAACAGGACGAGGATGGCCATGGTGCGTGCATGCATGACAGTCTCCCTTGGGTGCAGGACAGCAGGGGCCGGGCTGCGGCCGCGTTCAGCAGGTGATATTGAACGCCGGGTGATAGGTGACCACGCCGCCGGCCCGGGCCCCGGCAAAGGACAGGGCCAGGAAGCGGTCCTGGGCCTCGCCCTGGATCATGATCTCCGGGTTGTGGCGGAAGCCGAAGCGCCGGTAAAAGGCCGGGTCGCCGAGGACGACGCAGCCGCTGCCGCCCATGGCCTGCAACTGGGCCAGCCCCTCGCGCACGAGCCGGCCGCCCACACCCGCGCCCCGGGCCGGAGCAGCCACGGCCAAGGGGCCCAGGCAGTACCAGCCGGTGGAACCGTCCGAGATGTCCACCCTGGAGAAGGCCACGTGGCCGACCACCACCCCGTCCAGTTCGGCCACCAGCGACAGGGCAAGCGCCCGGCCGCTGCGCAGGCCGTTGACCACCAGGTGTTCGCTGTGTCGGCTGTGGGGGTTGTCGGCGTAGGCCTCGCGGGTGATGGTCGCGATGGCGTCGATGTCGCCGGCCTCTTCGGCCCGAATGCGCAGGTCCATATCTCCCTCCCGCTTGGCTGCTGGCGTCACTATAGAGTATCTCCCCTGCCGCGACCAGTGGAAAACACCCCGGTGCGGGTGCTGCCACGGTCCCGGCTTTTTCCGCCCCTGCCTGGAAAGGTTTCTGTTTTCCCGCTTTCTGCTCTATACTGGCCCCGGTTTTACCCTGCCGCCCCCTTCCGGGCGTTTGTCCGCAACCGCACCACCACCGCCCCCCGAACCGCAAGGAGACCGAGACGATGGCCTGCGCCGCCGAGTACACCCCCTACAAGCCCACCCACAAGGTCCGCTTCGTCACCGCCGCCGCCCTGTTCGACGGCCACGACGCCACCATCAATATCATGCGCCGCATCCTCCAGGCCACCGGCGTGGAGGTCATCCACCTGGGCCACAACCGCTCGGTGGGTGAGATCGTCACCGCGGCCCTGCAGGAGGATGTCCAGGGTGTGGCCGTCACCAGCTACCAGGGCGGCCACGTCGAATACTTTAAATACATGATCGACCTGCTGCGCGCGGGCGGCGGCAAAAACATCCGCGTGTTCGGCGGCGGCGGCGGGGTGATCGTGGCCGAGGAACTGGACGAGCTGCACGCCTATGGGGTCAGCCGCCTCTACACCCCTGAGGATGGCCAGCGCATCGGCCTGCAGGGCATGATCGACGAGGTGGTGCAACTGGCCGACGTCGCGCCCGCGCCGCTGGCCGCGCCGGATGCGGACACGGTGCTCGCCGGTCTGCGTTCCGGCGATCGGCGGCTACTCGCCCGGCTCATCACCCTGCTGGAAAACGGCAGCTGCACCGCGGCGTTGCGCGCCCGCCTCAAGGAGGAGGCTGCCGCCTGCCGGGTGCCGGTGCTCGGCATCACCGGCACCGGCGGAGCGGGCAAGAGTTCGCTCACCGACGAGTTGGTGCGGCGCTTTCGCCTCGACCAGGAGGACCGCCTGCAGCTGGCCATCGTCAGCATCGACCCGTCGCGCCAGCGCACCGGCGGGGCCCTCCTGGGCGACCGCATCCGCATGAACGCCATCGACCACCCGCACATCTACATGCGCTCGCTCGCCACCCGCGCCACCGGCTCGGAGATCAGCGCGGCCCTGCCCGAGGTGATCGCGGCCTGCCGGCTGGCCGGGTTCGACCTGGTCATCGTCGAGACCTCGGGCATCGGCCAGGGCAACGCCGCCATTGTCCCGCACGTGGACCTCTCCCTGTACGTGATGACCCCGGAGTTCGGCGCCGCCTCCCAGCTGGAGAAGATCGACATGCTCGACTTCGCCGACTTCGTGGCCATCAACAAGTTCGACCGCAGCGGCGCCGAAGACGCGCTGCGCGACGTGCGCAAGCAGTACCAGCGCAACCACGGGGCCTTTGGCGTTGCGCCGGAGCAGATGCCGGTCTTTCCCACGGTGGCGGCCCGCTTCAACGACGAGGGCGTCACCGCCCTCTACCAGGCCCTCCTGCCCCGGCTGGAACAGGCGGGCCTGCGGGTCGAACCAGGCCGGCTGGCGCGGATGGGCGAGGCACGTTCCGCTGACCACCGGGCCATTGTCCCGGCCGGCCGCAGCCGCTACCTGGCGGAGATCGCCGAGAGTGTGCGTTCCTACCACGGTCACGCCGACGAGCAGGTGCGGCTGGTCCGCGAACGCCAGGCGCTCACCCTGGTGCGCGACCTGTTCGCGCGAGCAGGTCAGGCCACGGGCAGCGTCGAGGAACTGCTCGCCGAGCGCGACGACGGGCTCGACCCCCAGGCCCGGCGGCTGCTCGACCAGTGGCCCGCGCTTGCGGCCAGCTACCGCGGCGACGAGCAGGTGGTGCGGGTGCGCGACCGCGAGATCCGCACCCGCCTCACCCACACCACCCTCTCCGGTTCAACCGTGCCCAAGGTGGCCCTGCCGCGCGACGACGACCACGGCGCCCTGCTCCGCTTTCTCCTGCGCGAAAACCTGCCCGGTCTGTTCCCGTTCACCGCCGGCGTCTTCCCCTTCAAGCGGGAGAACGAGGATCCGACCCGCATGTTCGCCGGCGAGGGCGACCCTTTCCGCACCAACCGCCGCTTCAAGACGGTGAGCGCGGGCATGCCCGCCCACCGGCTGTCCACCGCCTTCGACTCGCCCACCCTGTACGGCTGCGACCCGGACGAGCGGCCGGACATCTACGGCAAGATCGGCAACTCGGGCGTGTCCATCGCCACCCTGGACGACATGCGGGTGCTCTACGACGGCTTTGACCTGTGCGCGCCCACCACCTCGGTGAGCATGACCATCAACGGTCCGGCGCCGATCATCCTGGCCATGTTCTTCAACACCGCGCTCGACCAGCAGCTCGACCGGTTCGTTGCCGAGCACGGCCGGCCGGCCACCGAGGCGGAGGCGCTCGAGATCCGCCGGCAGACCTTCTCCACCGTGCGCGGCACGGTCCAGGCGGACATCCTCAAGGAGGACCAGGGCCAGAACACCTGCATCTTCTCCACCGAGTTCGCCCTCAAGATGATGGGCGACATCCAGGAGTATTTCGTCCGCGAGCAGGTGCGCAACTTCTACTCGGTGTCCATCTCCGGCTACCACATCGCCGAGGCCGGGGCCAACCCGATCTCGCAGCTGGCCTTCACGCTCGCCAACGGCTTCACCTACGTGGAGGCCTACCTGGCGCGCGGCATGCACATCGACGAGTTCGCGCCCAACCTGAGCTTCTTCTTCTCCAACGGCATGGAGCCCGAGTACTCGGTGATCGGCCGGGTGGCCCGCCGCATCTGGGCCGTGGCCATGAAACACAAGTACGGTGCCAACGAGCGCTCGCAGAAGCTCAAGTACCACATCCAGACCTCGGGCCGGACCCTGCACGCCCAGGAGATGGCTTTCAACGACATCCGCACCACCCTGCAGGCCCTCATCGCCATCTACGACAACTGCAACTCGCTGCACACCAACGCCTTTGACGAGGCCATCACCACCCCCACCGAGGAGTCGGTGCGCCGCGCCCTGGCCATCCAACTGGTCATCAACCGCGAGTGGGGCCTGGCCAAGAACGAGAACCCCAACCAGGGCAGCTTCCTCATCGACGAACTCACCGACCTGGTGGAGGAGGCGGTGCTGCAGGAGTTCGAGGCCCTGGCCGCGCGCGGCGGCGTGCTCGGCGCCATGGAGACCGGCTACCAGCGCAGCCGCATCCAGGAGGAGTCACTCTACTACGAACGCAAAAAGCACGACGGCTCCTACCCGATCATCGGCGTGAACACCTTCCAGAACCCGGAGGGCGACGTGACCGGCGTGATCGAGCTGGCCCGCTCCACCGAGG
>CAZMNU010000025.1:0-29117 GCA_964567725.1 uncultured Desulfobulbus sp.
CTTATGACCCCAGGTCATAAGGGCTTTCTTGCGTCTGATCCTCACTGATAACCACCACAACTTCAATTCCCCGGTTTTTTTGATTGCTTCTCCCTCCCCTTCCGCTTTTCCGCAAACCTCCCCCGGTCAGGACAGACTGCTTGCAATCAGCGCCCGAACCTGCGCACTCGCAAAAATTGCACCCGGCAATCGCGAAAGGGAGAGAAAGAAAGGGCCATTGTGGGCTTCCACAAACTGTGGTGGCCAACTATGACAGCTCAAACCTGGAAAAAGCTGAAGTACCGTTTGGTTGACACTTACAGAGTACCTCTCTCTGTACCCCTGCTTTTTTCCTGAAAAATTACGAAAAATTGAATAAGCTGCTGGCAACGCTACACCACCACAGTCCCCAGGAGGAGCACATGCAGCTTGGCATGATCGGTTTGGGAAAAATGGGTCTGCCCATGGTCCATAATGGCCGGGATCACGGGCTTGAGATCGTCGTCTTCAGCGAGAAAACAAGCAAAATTAACGACCTTGCAGCGGAAGGCATCAAGGGCTTCTCCCGCCTCGAGGCCTTCGTTGGCGCGCTCCTCCCCCCTCGGGTTGCCTGGCTGATGATTCCTGCAGGCGCTCCGGTCGACACCATGATCTCCCGCCTGCTGCCATTGCTCGATTCCGGGGATATCCTCATTGACGGAGGGAACTCCTGGTACCAGGACAGTCAGCGCCGCCACGCGCAAATGCGCCAAGCGGGCGTTCATTTCTTGGATGTGGGCACCAGCGGCGGCACCGAAGGGGCGCGAAATGGCGCCTGCCTGATGATCGGTGGCGATAGGGAAGTCTATAATCGGGTCGAACCTGTGTTCAAGGCCCTCAGTGGCCGCAGCGGTTGCGCCTACCTGGGCGAGAGCGGGTCCGGACATTTTGTCAAGATGATCCACAACGGCATCGAATACGGGATGATGCAGGCCATTGGCGAAGGTCTGGAAATCATGCGGCACAGTCCGCTCCGCCTGGAGTTGGACAAGGTGACCGCGGTATGGCAAAGGGGTTCCATTGTCTCCGGCCTGCTCATGGACATGACCGCCGCCGCCCTGGCCCGCGAGCCCGACCTGCAGTCCATCGAGGGTGTTGTCGCGGCCTCCGGCGAAGCCAACTGGACGGTCAACGAGGCGGTCCGTCTGGGTGTCGCGACACCGACCATCGCCGCTGCACTTTTTGCCCGCTTCAAGTCACAGGATCAGGAAAAATTTGCCGAGAGGTCACTGGCGGCCATGCGCCGGGAGTTCGGTGGTCACGCCGTCGTAACCCGGGACAAGGAGTGAACGATGGGCGGGGATGACGCGCACCTCTTCCTCTTCGGGGCCACCGGTGACCTGACGGCCAGGAAAATTTTGCCGGCCCTGCAGCAGTGGGCGGTCGGCACGCCTTTCTTTTCCCGCATCTGGTGTTTTGGCCGCAGACCTTTCGACACGCCAGCCTACCTCGCCTTCATCGAAAAGAAAGGCGATATCAAGGTGGAGGAGCCGTTACTCTCCACCCTTCGCTACCATCGGCTCGATTTCAACGATTCTGCAGCCTTTGCGGACCTGGCACACCGTCTCGACCAGGAGAATCCGCCCGGAACACGGCGGCTCTTTTTCCTCGCGGTCAAACCGGATGCCTTTGTGCCCATTGCCTCCGGCCTGCGCGACGCCGGGCTTTTCTCCTCCGCCGAACCAGCCCATCGGCTTCTTTGCGAAAAACCTTTTGGTGAAAATTTCCCTTCGGCCGCCCGGATCCAGGAACAACTCATGACCCTGTCCCGTGAGGAGCAGATCTATCGCATCGACCACTATCTGGGCAAGGATATGATCCGGAATATCCTCACCATCCGTTTCTCGAACCGGCTGTTCACTGACAGTTGGAACAGCGCCTCGGTGGAACGAGTGGATGTCACCAGCATCGAAACCACGGGTGTGGAGGAGCGGCTCGACTATTATGACCGCGCCGGCGCCATCAACGACATGGTCCAGAGTCACCTGCTGCAGATGGTTGCCCTGGTGGCCATGGCCGCGCCGGCCCATCTCGGCCCCGAGGCCATCCGTCAGGCCAAAATTGACGTACTCCGCCGGATCACCGTCGATGATCGTTTCCCGCCGGTGATCGGCCAATACCAGGGATACGACGCCCTGCGCCCCGGCTCGACCATTGAAACCTATGTCGAAGCCACCCTGCGCATCGACACGGAGCAGTGGCAGGGCACCCGTTTTGTGATCCGGACCGGCAAGAAGCTCGCCGAAAAGCGGACCGAGATCCGCCTCGATTTCCGGCCGACGCGCCTGTGCCCCAGTTGCGCGGAAACCATCGAGGCCCCGGGGAACCGGCTCACCATCGAGGTCTTCCCAAAGGAAGGCATGCAACTGCGTTTCAACTCCAAGATCCCGGGGTACGGCTATGACCTCGAGCAGGTGACCGCCGACTACTGTCACAGCTGCCGGGCCGTGGGCAGTCGGCCCGAGGCCTATGTCAAGCTGCTTCAGGATGCCCTGGCCGGCGACCACACCCTGTTCGCCGGTTTCGAGGAACTGCGCGAGCAGTGGCGTATCGCCGACCAGATCCGCGCCCGGGCCGCGGAACACCGCCTGATCTTCTATCCTCCCGGCTCCGACCGGGTGATGCCTTCTGGAGAAACGCCATGCTGAACGGCTGGATTCCGGTTTCGCTGCCGATCAGCGAAGATATGGTGGTCTACAAGAACCAGGACGACAAGCGCCCGGTCATCGAAACCACCCGAACCTTTGCCAGCCACGGCATGCACGAGAGCAGCCTGCACCTGCCGCTGCACACCGGCACCCACGTGGACTACCCGCTCCATGCCATCGAGGGCGGCAAATGTTCCAGCGACTATCAGCGCTTCCCTCTCAATTTTCTCGCCCTGGTGGTGGACCTGAGCCCTGCCCCGCGCACCGCTATCGACCTGGACCAGGTGCGCGATCTCCCCTTGGAGGGGGTGGAGGCGGTGCTGTTCAAAACCATGGCCCGACCTGCGGCCGCCTTTGACCCGCAGTTTCCCGGGTTGACGGCCGAAGCGGCCGCCTGGCTGGCCCGCCTGCCCCTGCTGTTCGTGGGCACCGACCAGTTGGGTCTCGAGCGTGGTCAGCCCGGCCACCCGACGCACCGCCACCTGCTGGCGCGGGACATCCTCATCATCGAAGGCCTGGAGCTGTCACGGCTCTCCGGCGGACGGTGCCGTTTCGTTGCCTTCACCCCAGGTATCCACGGGGTGGAAGCGGAACCGCTCTTGGTCTACGCACTGCCCGGCTGATCGTCCCGTTCGTCCGCCGAACCCGCCCTTCCCCATTCCCGCAACCACGGCACCCGCTCTCCTCCATGGATTCGTCGCAAACCCATTGCCAGCCGCCCGCCGGCTCCGGCCGGCTCTACGTTGTCGCCACCCCCATCGGCAACCTCAAGGATCTCAGCCAGCGGGTGATCGAGACCCTGACCACGGTCGACCTGATCGCCTGTGAAGACACTCGCCATACCCGCAACCTGTGTCGGCACCTGCAGATCAACACCCCCCTGACCAGCTATTTCCGCGAGAAGGAACAGCAGAAATCGGAACAGCTGCTCGCCCGGCTGCTGGCCGGCGAACACATTGCCCTGGTCTCGGACGCGGGCACGCCGGCACTGTCCGACCCGGGCGCCGTACTCATCACCAAGGCGCGGCGGGCGGGGGTGGAGATCGTCGCCATCCCGGGTCCCTCGGCCCTGACCGCGGCCCTGTCCGTGGCCGGGCTGCCGCAGACCGGTTTTTTCTTCGCCGGTTTCCCGCCGGCCAACACTTCCGAACGGCGCCAACTGCTGCGCACCCTGGCCGCCCTGCCCTACCCGCTCGTTTTTTTTGAATCGCCGCACCGCATCACCGCCTCACTGCGGGACATGAAAGGGGTGCTCGGTGAGCGGAGGGTCCAGCTCTTCCGTGAACTGACCAAGATACACGAGGAATGCCTGGAGGGGACGCTCTCCGCCCTGGCGGAACGGGTCCAAGGCGGTGTCAAGGGGGAGTTGGTGCTCATCGTCGAGGGTGCCCCCGGACGACCGGAAGACCGCCCCGAAGAGCTCGACGACCTGCTCCGCTGGTACCGGGACGAACTCCGGGCCAGCCTCAAGGACGCTGTCCGCGCCGTGGCCGAGGACCTTGACCTGTCCCGTTCGCAGGTGTACAAGAGGGCGCTGGCAATCTGGCAGACGGCGGCTTGAGGTCCACCCACCGCCGCCCCGCCCCCCGTCTTCCCGTCCGCCCAGCATCGTGCTCAGCCCGGTCTGAACAGTCCGCATCGCCTCTCTGCCGGTTTCCCGGCGCAAACGAACCCGAGCCCCTCATGCACAGAACGACCGCAGCCGTAGCCCACTGCCCCTCTGCCGAACAGGCCCGCCTGCTGAGCGCGGCCTGTCGGGCCGCCCTCGCAGCCGGCGCCATCCTCCGGGACCGCTACGAACAGCCGCACGACATCACCATGAAGGGCGCCATCGACCTGGTGACCGAGGCGGACCTGGCTGCCGAGGCCGCCATTGTCGCCCTGCTGGCCGAGGCAACACCGGAAGTGGCGGTCATGACCGAGGAAACGGCGGCCACCCACACACTGGAGCGGTCCGGCCGTTTCTGGGTGGTGGATCCGCTCGACGGCACCACCAACTTTGCCCACGGATTTCCTTTCTTTGCCGTATCCATCGGCCTGCTCGACCACGGCCGGCCACAGGTTGCGGCCATCTACCTGCCGATCCTCAACGAACTGTTCTGCGCCGTCCGCGGCATCGGCGCCTGGCTGAACGGTCGGCCGATCAGGGTCACGGACACGACCGAACTGATCGCCTCGCTCATCGCCACCGGCTTTCCCTACGAGGTCGAGCGCACCCTGCCCGCGGTTCTGCGGCAGCTGGCGGCCATGCTCCCCCGGGTGCGGGACCTCCGCCGGGCCGGGGCCGCGGCCGTGGACCTCGCCTATGTGGCCTGCGGCCGGCTGGACGGCTTTTACGAGATGTGCCTGCAACCGTGGGACACCGCCGCCGGCTGGCTGCTGGTCGAGGAGGCCGGCGGCCGGGTGAGTGATTTTGCCGGTGGCTCCTACTCGGTTTTCCAGGCGGAAATTCTCGCCAGCAACGGCCGACTGCACCACGGCCTGCAGGCCCTTCTCCGTGCATAACCGAACCGGCAGAGGCGCCGACCGCCCTGCCCTGCCCCCCTGGCTGCTGCACGGCAGCATGCTTGTGTCGGCCATGCTCGTCTCCACCTCGTTTCCGGTGGGCAAGGCGATCACGCCGTTCATGGACCCGGTGCTGCTCACCCTGATCCGTTTCTGTCTGGCGGCCCTGCTCTTCGCCCCGTACGTCGGCCGCCGCTTCGGCCTGGCCAACCCGGGCCTGGCGGCGCTGGGTCGCTACAGCCTGGTCAGTGTCGCCCTGGTCGGCTTCTTCTGGCTGATGTTCCTCAGTCTCAGGTACACCAACTCCCTGCACACCGGCGTGCTGTTCACCATGGTGCCGGGCATCTCCGGTATCTACAGCTGGTTTCTCTTGCGGGAACGGTTGGGCCCGTGGCGCATCCTCGCCCTGCTGCTCGCCATGGTCGGCGCCCTGTGGGTGATCTTCGCGGGGGATATGGAACAACTGCGCGCCTTGCAGTTCAACCGGGGGGACCTGCTCTTTTTCGGCGGCTGCCTGCTCATGGCCCTGTACACGCCGCTCATCAAGCTGCTCCACCGCGGCGAGCCCATGGCGGTGATGACCTTCTGGATCCTGGTCACCGGCTGCGGCTGGCTGCTGCTTTTCACCCTCCTCAACCCCCCGGCGACACCGTTCGGGCCGGTTCCGGCCCGGGTCTGGGCCGGCATCGCCTACCTGGCCGTGTTCACCACCATCATCACCTTCTTCATCTCCCAGTGGGCCACCCTGCATCTCGGCCCCACCCGGGTGATGGCCTATTCCTACCTCTATCCGCCGCTGATCGTGTTCATCGACTGGTGCCTGTCCGGCACCCTGCCCGACCTGCGCACCCTGGCCGGGGTGCTCATCATCCTGCCGGCCATGTACGTGGTCCAACGGGGCAACGCCAGCCCGGGGCGCTGAGCGGGCCGATGGTTGCACCGCCAGCTGACCGGTTGTGGACCGGTTCAGCAGCGGTACACGTCCCGGTCAGCGCCCCTCGGCACCGACATCGGCCAGGCCGGTGACGCTCCGGATCGCGGCGAGCAGATCCTCCTCCGGACAGGGTTTGGCCAGAAAGGCCCGCACCCCCAGCCGGCCGGCCTGCTCCCGTTCCTGCCGGCCGGTACGCGAGGTGCACATGATCACCGGGATGTTCCTGCGGGTGGGCATGGTCGCCAGGGTGGCGAGGAAGGTAAAGCCGTCCATGCGCGGCATCTCCAGGTCAAGCACGATGCAGTCCGGCCAGAGTTCGGCCAGGAGGGTGACCGCCTCCTGCCCGTCCCGGGCCTGTACCGGACGCCAGCCCCGGGAAGCGACCAGGCGGCTGACCACGGTTCGCACCGAGAGGGAGTCGTCCACCACCAGCACGGTCAGCGGCCGACTGATGTCCAGCAGGATCTCCGGCCTGTCCTCGTCCGCGCGGAGCCTGGCCGCCCGGATCAGCTCGGCCGGGTCGAGCACCGGCACCACCTGGCCCGCACCGAGCACCGCCGCCCCGGCCACTCCGGGCACGGCGCGCAGGTGACTGCCGAGCCCACGGATGACGATTTCCTGCCGGCCGACCAGACGCGGCACGGACACGGCCACGGGCCGCCCGCCGGCGGCAAACACGAGTACCACCGGCCGGGAGGTCTCCACCGGATCCTCCACCTGGCCGAGCAGGGTGGGCAGGGAGTACCAGGGCAGGGTTGCGCCATCGAGGCGGACCGTGCCCTCCTCCCAGGAAATGTCGCGACTGTCCACCCGGTGCAGCTGGCGGATATCGGTCAGAGCGAAGGCCCAGAGCGCCCCGCCGCTCTCCACGAGCAGGGCCCGGACCACGCCCATGGTCAGCGGCAGCCGGATGACAAAGGCCGTGCCCACGCCGGCACGGGTCGCCACGCCGACCGTGCCCCGCAGGTCGCGAACGTTCTCCCGCACCACGTCCAGCCCCACCCCCCGGCCCGACATCTCGCTGACCGTGCGGGTGCTGAACCCGGGGGCGAAGATCAGGTCGGCGAGCTGGCGTTCGTCCATGGCCTCCACATCCAGGGACGGGTCGTAGCGCCGGGCCTTGTCCCTGATGGCCGCGAAATCCAGGCCGCGGCCGTTGTCGGCGAAACGGATGACCACCCGGTCGCCCTCGCGCCGGGCGCCGAGACTGAGGGTGGCAACCGGATCCTTGCCGCAGGCGATGCGCTCCTCCTGCGGCTCGATACCGTGATGCACAGCGTTGCGGATCAGGTGCATAAGCGGGTCGGCGAGTTTTTCCCAGAGGACCCGGTCGAGTTCGACCTGCTCTCCCGAAACCACCAGCCGTACCTGGCGGCCGAGGCGCGCGGCAGCGTCCTCGACGATGCGTTGCAGACGGGGCGTGAGCAGGGCCAGGGGAGCGAGCCGCGCCTGCAGGAGCTGGGCCTGCAGGTCGCGGGCGAGTTCCTGTTGCCCGCCGAGTTCACCGGCAACATCCCCGCGGAGTTCCTCCAGGGCGGCGCGGACAGCGGCGGCATCGGCGGCCGACTCCGCCACCGCCCGGGCGATCAGCGCCAGCCGGTCGGTCGGGTCCGGGCCGGTGGCGGCCAGCTGCGCCAGGGCGTCGGCGCTGGTCTTGAGCCGGTCGGCCGTGCCCCCGAGTTCGGTGAGAGCGGTGGAGAACCGCTCCAGGCCGCGGTCCAGCCCACTGATATTGGCGAGCAGGTCATTGCCCAGGCCGATGAGGGTATCGAGCTGCTGCCGCTGGATGCGCAGGGTCGCGGAGCCGACCTGGGCCAGGGCCCGTTCGGCCGGCCGGCCACATTCCGCGGGGTTGCCGGTCGGCGCAACTGGGCTCGCTGCCGCTCCGGCCCGGGCCGTGGCGCCGCCCACCTCCAGACGGGCGAGTACCGCCTCCCGTCTGGCCAAGGGGGCCTGTTCGGGCGATGCAACCAGGAGGCCGAGCAGGTCCAGGGCCTCGGCCAGCCCAACCATGGCCGGTGGGTCAAGGGCCCGGGTACCGTCGTGCAACCGGTCGAGAAAGTCCTCCAGCCCATGGGCATAGGCGGCCACCTCGTTGAGACCGATGACCGCCGAGGCGCCTTTGATGGTGTGCACCGCCCGGCGAATGGCGGCGATCTCCTCCCGGTGGGGCTGAACCGTGCGGCCTTCCCGGTCCCGGCTGGCCGTTTGCAGTCGCTGCAGGGCTTGCTGCAGGGTCTGCAGATGCTCCTCCGCCTCTTCGTGGAAGGCGATGTGCAGCTGTTCCCACTCGGCCTCGCTGAACAGGGGACCGCGAACCGGGGGGGCCGTGGGGGCGGGCAGGTCAACGGACAGCGGCCCAGTCTCCTCGGGCTCCTCGGAGAACAGCTCGGCCGGTACCTCGAGCTCCTCGGCGAGCAGGCGCTCCACCGCCTCGCCGAGGTCGATTTCCTCCGGTCCGTCTGCCGCCGGCGGCCGGGTCATGGCGCAGGCGGCAAAGTCTTCCTCGGTGCGGGCGAGCAGTTGGCCCTGGTCCGCCGGTTTGCCCTGCTCCATCCCCCGTCTCAGGTCGTCGAACCGTTCCGCGGCTGCGGCCAGGGCGGCCACGAACGGCCGCGACAACTCCACTCCGGCCGGCACGCCGTCCAGGGCGGTTGCCATGCAGGCCGCCATCCGCTCGAGGCCCTCAGCGCCGGCCGCGACCGATGCCTCGTGGAGGATATGCACCAGCCGCTGGGCCTCAACCCGGGCCGTCGGATCGCCCGGATCGACCGCCAGGGCGCGGATGCTGTCCTTAAGTTGCACGAGCAAGGAGCGTACCTCTTCCAGGCTGGCGATGCGGCAGGCAGGGGTCTCTGCCGGTGCCATCACTGCCCTTCTCCGCGGGGTACGCCGGTTTCCGCCCGGCGCTCCGGGCCGGGTCGCAGGTTGTCCAGTTGCAGGGCCGTGGCCAGCCGCTCGCTGTCCAGGAGCAGGATGTCCCGGCCCGCTGACCTGAACACCCCGCTGGTCAGGGCAGTCAGCCTGGCCGGTCTAGAGGGTCTAGCCTCGGGTGCGGCAAATTCCCGGTCTTCGGGGTGGACAACAACACCCGCCCGCGCCACCTCCAGACAGCAGGCCAGGTCCGATTGCCGGAAGAGCAGGTACGGCTGGCCGGGGCCGGTCCACTGCGATGCCGGCAGTCCGAGGAAACAGGCCAGGTCGACCACCGAGAGGATTTCCCCTCGACGGTGCAGGATTCCGCGGATCCAGCCGGGCAGGTTCGGCAGGGGCGCGACCGCTGCCAGCTGACCGGTTTCCCTGACATCGGTCAGCGGCAGGGCCATCTCCGTATCGCCGAGGAAAAAGGCCAGGCAGGAACGCACGCCGGCAGCAACCGCCGGTCGCCGGTGGTCACCGGCCGGCAGGGGACCATCTCCCCGATCAATGGACTCTGGTCGGCTGCAGGCATCCATGCGGCGCTCTCCCCCAAGAAAAAAGCCCTGCGCCGGCAGGGCTCAGCAATGCTTCTCGATCTCGGCGATCATCCGGTCCGGATCGAAGGGTTTGGTCAGGTAGGCGGCGGCACCGGCCAGGCGGCCCCGTACCCGGTTCAGGAATCCGTCCCGGCTGGTCAGCAGGATGACCGGAATACCTTTGAACTCCTTGTTTTTCTTGATGATCGCCAGGAGTTGGTAGCCATCCATCTTGGGCAGGACCACATCCAGGAGGATCAGGGCCGGGCGTTCCTCGCTCATGCGGCTGAGGGCCTCGAGTCCGTCGGCCGCCTCGGCCACGCGAAAACCGTGACGGCCGAGGGTGATGCTGATCACCTGGCGGGTGGTGGCGCTGTCCTCCACCACCAGCACCAGGCGGCTGCCGGTGCGAGCAGCGGCCTGTGGCGGTACAGCCGGCCGCGCCACCGCCTGCGCGTCCGCGGCGGACCGGCGGGCCAGGTGCTCGAGCAGCAGGTTGAGCTGGTCAGCGAACACCTTCCTGCCGGGCGCGATTTTCGCCGCCTTGTCCAGGCACAGCAGGGTTTCGCGGTACAGGCGGCCGTTGAAGGCGGTCAGGGCGAGGCCAGAGAGGGCGGCCAGGCTGCGCGGATAGCGCCGCACCATCTGCAGGTAGCGGTCGCGGGCCTCGCCCAGGCAGTGTGGATCGGCGGTCGGCGTGCGGGCCAGCGTCTCCCGGCTGATGAGCAGGTGCCCCCGGCAGTAGGGGCAGGTGGTGGTGGTGCGGTTGACCGGGGCCCAGCAGAAGGAGCACTTGCCGACCACCTTGCCGCTCAGGTGGACCGCGGCCGCCTCGAATTTCTGCCGTTCGCTCCGGACCAGCGCATTGCCCGGGTCGAGCGCGGCCGCCGTGTCCAGGGCCTTGCGCATGATTTCGACATTGCCCTGCACCCGGGAGTACCAGACCCAGCCGACCGCATCGGTACGGTGCTGCTTCAGGTACCGGACCAGGTCCTGGTGCCCCTCCCGGTACTGCTGCAGCTGCACCTTGTCGATGGCCTCCGCCAGCAGGGTCTGGCCGGACTCGTCGAGCGCGCTGCGGCGCTCGTCCTTGAGCCGCGAAACCTCGAGGAGCATGTTGATGAGCGAACGGTCGATGGCCCGGGTGCGCGACCGCAACGGCAGGAGTTCGATCTGCACGTCCTCCCAGAGGAGGATCTCGGTGGCGGCGTCCAGCCCCTGCAACCCCTCGATTTGAGCATCGATCAGTTCGCCCTGGTCGATATCGAGCAGGCCAAGGCGCTCCTCCTTGTGCACACGGAGGGTCTGCGATTTTTTCTCGAGCGAGAAAATCTGCAGGATACTCTCCAGCGAGAAACCTTCTATTTTCTGGGTGATGGTCGTCATGTGCCTGTGTGCCCGGGACGTGCCGTCCTGTCCGAACCCGCCGCAGGGGCCCGGGAGGCGGGCTGGGGGCGGGACGCGAAGACGGTGCAGCGGGGGCGAGCGAGCACCCCCTTATTGGGAAATTGTGCGGAAAAAAAAGAGAAAAAGCAAAAGGAAAATCAGCGGGCGGGCGGCCGGGAGACGGTCAGGTCCAGGCACACGCCAGCGGCCGGCGGGCCCCCTTCCCTTGCGGCGGGAGGGTTCCTTGTCGGCGGCGTGACGGCTCGCCCGTCAGGCGAGCACCTCGCCGAGCATCGATTCGATGATATCCAGGCCGCCGTGCCAGAAGGCCGGGTCGTTGAGGTCGATGGCAAAGGGCGCCAGCAGTTCCTGCGGTGAGCGGCTGCCGCCGGAGCGCAGCAGGTCCAGGTAGCGACCGACGAACCCCGGACCCTCGGCCAGGAAACGGGCGTAGAGGGCGAGCACGAGCAGTTCGCCGAAGGCGTAGGCATAGACGTAGCCGGGGGTGGCCAGGAAATGGGGGATGTAGGCCCACCACAGGCGGTAGTCGTCGCGCAGGGTGACGGTGTCACCGAACATCGGCCGCTGGGTGGCAAGCCACAGCTCGCCGAGTTCCTCGGCGGACAACTCGCCCCGCTGCCGTCTGCCCTCGTGCACGCCCGCTTCGAACGCATGCATGGCCACCTGGCGGAAGACAGTGGCAAAGATCGACTCGAGTTTCTGGCAGACAAAGGCCCGGCGCGCCTCCGGGCTCGCGATCAGATTGACCTGGGCCTTGAACACAAGCATCTCGGCGAATACCGAGGCGGTCTCGGCCAGCACCAGCGGCGTGTCGCTGTTGTAGAAGCCCTGGGCCGCGGCCAGCTGCTGGTGTACGCCGTGGCCGAGTTCGTGGGCCACCGTGGCCACGTCGCGCGGGTTGCCGGTGTAGTTGACCAGGATGTACGGGTGCGCCTCGGGCACGCAGGGATGGGCAAAGGCCCCGCCCCGCTTGCCCGCCAGCACCGGGGCGTGGATCCAGCCTTCCGTGAAGAACCGCTCGGCGATGGCCCCCATCTCCGGTGAGAAGTCGGCAAAGGCGGAGAGTACGATATCCCGGCACCGGTCCCAGCCCACCTGGCCCTCGTCGCCACCGGGTACCGGCGCGTAGCGGTCGTAGTCGAACAACTCCGTCTCGCCGAGCAGCTCCCGCTTGCGGGCGTAGTAGCGATGGACGATGTCATACCGGGCGGTGACCGCGGCCACCAGGGTATCCACGGTGCGGTCCTCGAGTTCGTTGGCCAGGTTGCGGGCGCTGATCCAGGAGGAGTAGCGCCGCAGCCGGTCGTCGATCATCTTCTCCGCCGCCAGGGTATTGCAGATGTGGGTGAGCAGGTGGAGGTTGGCGCGCAGACCCGCGGTCAGTTCGTCCGCCCCGGTGCGGCGCACCGCCCGGTCCGGGTGATGGAGGTCGCTGAGCACCTCCTCCTCGCTGCGGCCGTCCACGCCGAAGCGCAGCTGGCCGAACAGCTTTTCGAACAGCAGGTTCCAGGCGCTGCGGCCCACCGGGCGCAGTTCCTGGAGCAGTTCCTCCTCGGCGGTACTCAATTGGTGCGGGGCGAAGCGGCGCAGGGCGCCCAGGTAGTGGGCATACCGGGCCAATTCCGCCTGGCCGAGCAGGTGTTCGGCCCGGGCCGGGTCGAGACGGTTCCACTCCAGGGCAAAAAACACGGTCTGCCGGCCGACCCGGGCAGCGAGTTCCTCCACCTGCTGGAGCAGGGCCGAGGCGGCCGCCTCCCCGGTCTGGGTGATGAAGTGGAGAAAGGCGAAGGCCTCGAGCCGGGCGAGCAGGCAGTCCAGTTGCTCCAGGTCGCCGACCAGGCGAAGGAGCGCGACCGCGTCGAGTTCCGCCACCCGTCCGGCAAAACCCGCGGCCAAATCCCTGGCCGTCTCCTCGCAACGGTCCCTGTCGCGGCGGATTTCCGGGGCCTGCGTGGAGGGATAGAGAGCGCGCAGGTCCCAGAGGACCTCGGCGGTGCCGAGCTGGTCGTTGATGTCCATGGTCATGGCTGGTGTTCCTGATGAATGGCGGCGCGGACGGCCGCCGGCACCGCACCCCGGGAAAAAACGGGGACCGGCGGCTCAGGTGCGGTCGCGCAATCCGGCGATGAACGGGCCGACCGCCGCGGGCCCCCGGGCGTCGACCAGCTTGATGGTGGCGGTACCGATCACCGCCATGTCGGCCTTGCCGGTGAGCAGGGCCACGTCCTCGCGACTGCTGATGCCGAAGCCCACTGCGAGCGGCAGGTCGGTGGACCGGCGGCAGCGCGCCAGGTAGTCGTCCAGGCTGGCGTCAAAGGTGGTCTGCCTGCCGGTGACCCCGCGCCGCGCCACGCAGTAGATGAATCCCGCGCCCTGGGCGGCCACCTCGCGCATGCGCTCGTCCGAACTGGTGGGCGCGAAGAACTGCACCGGCGCCAGGCCCAGTTCGCGACTCGTAGCCAGGTAGGATCCGCCCTCCTCGGGCGGCAGGTCGGGAACGATGGTGCCGCAGAAGCCGATGTCCCGGGTGCGCTGGAGAAAGGCGGTCTCGCCGTACTTGAAGAGGATGTTGTAGTAGGTCATGAACAGGAAGCGCACCTGCGGGTGGGCAGCGGCCATCTCCTGGCCGAAACGGAAGCAGTCTTCCACCGTGATGCCCTGGTCCAGGCTCCGCTGGCCGGCGCGAAGGATCACCGGGCCGTCGGCAATGGGCTCGGAAAAGGGGATCTGCAGCTCGATACAGTCCACCCCGTTGGCCGCCATCTGCCCGATCACCTCGCGGTTGACCGCCAGCGAAGGGTAGCCGAGCATCAGGTGGGTCATGAGCAGGATGCTCTTGGTCTCCAGCCGTTTTTTCAGTTCGCGTTCCAGGTCCATACTCGTCGTCTCTCGTCAAACGGCCCGCGCCGGCGGGCCGGTCATTGTGCGCTGTAGTCCTTTGCCCGGCCGACGATGAAGGCCTTCCAGGAGGGGTCGTCAAAGGCGTGGGCAATGGTGAAGATGTCCTTGTCGCCGCGGCCGGACATGTTGATGATGATCGCCTGGTCCGGCCGCATCTGCGGGGCCTCCTTGAAGGCCTGGACAAAGGCGTGGGCCGACTCCATGGCCGGGATGATGCCCTCGGTGCGCATGGCCAGGCTGAGCGCCTCGATCACCTCGTGGTCCGTGGCCGACTCGAAGCGCACCCGGCCGCGATCGCCGAGGTCGGCGAGAATGGGCGAAACACCGACATAGTCGAGGCCGGCGGCGATGGAGTGGGTATCCTGCATCTGCCCTTCGGCGTTCTGCAGAAAGCGGGTCTTGTAGCCCTGGGCCACGCCCGGGGAGGAGCCGCAGCCCGGGACCATGCGGGCGGCGTGCTGGCCGCTGGCGATGCCCAGGCCGCCCGCCTCGACGCCGACCAGTTCCACCCCGGGCTCGTCGAGGAAGCCCTGGAAGATACCCATGGCGTTTGAGCCGCCGCCCACGCAGGCGTAGACCCGGTCCGGCAGGTTCCCGTGCTGGGCGAGGATCTGGCGGCGCGCCTCCTGGCCGATGATCGACTGGAACCAGGCCACCATCTCGGGGAAGGGGTGGGGACCGCAGACCGTGCCGATCACGTAGTGGGTGTCCTCCATGGAGGCCACCCAGTCGCGGAAGGCCTCGTTCATGGCGTCCTTGAGGGTGCGGGAGCCGTCCGTGACCGGGACCACGGTGGCGCCGAGCTTCTCCATCCAGAACACGTTCGGCCGCTGTCGGGCCACGTCCTCCTCGCCCATGTAGATGGTGCAGGCAAAGCCGAACTTGGCGGCCATGGTGGCGGTGGCCACGCCGTGCTGGCCGGCACCGGTCTCGGCGATCACCCGGCGCTTGCCCATGCGCCGGACCAGGAGTCCCTGGCCCATGACGTTGTTCGCCTTGTGGGCGCCGGTGTGGTTGAGGTCCTCGCGCTTGATGTAGATGCGCGCCCCGCCCAGGTGCCGGGTCAGGTGGTCGGCATAGGTGAGCGGCGTCGGCCGGCAGGAGTAGTTGCCCATCAGCTCGACGTACTCCTGCCAGAAGGCGGGGTCGGCCCGGGCCGCCTCATAGGCCCGGTTCAGGTCGGCAAAGGTTGCCTGGAGGACCTCCGGTACGAAGGCCCCGCCCCACTCGCCAAAATATCCCTTGTTCATAGTGTCCCAGTCTGTTGCAGAGAGTGTTCGCGCCGGTTGCCGGCCCCGGCAGTTGTAGCACGTTGGCGGTCAATCTTCAGTGCTTTTCTCGCCGCCCGGCCGGGAAAACCCGCTCAGCCCAGCTGGCCACGGCAGGCCACGGCAAAGTCCTCGGGGTAGTGGCCGAGGATGAAGCGGCCCTCGGCCTCGCTGAACGCGCCCATGGACCAGGGCAGCTTGGGCAGGAAGGCGTAGAGCAGCCGCTGGCCGTTGGCCAGGCCGAGCCGCTTGGGGTACTCGATGCTCGTGACCAGGGCAGCGCCAAGCCCGGCCAGCACCTGCTGGGCCCTGAGGATGCCCAGGTCGATGGAGCGGCGCACGGCCGCGTCCGCCTCGACCACATTGCCCACCGGGCCGGCCGGGCTGTCGGCGATGACCATCAGCTGCAGCTCCCACTGGGAAACCTGGGCCTTGGGCACGAACAGGAGCACGTGGTCGTCCTGCCAGACGATGAGCGAGTGCTCGCCCGGGCCGCCGTCGGTGCGGGTATTGGCGTCGATGGCGCGCCGGTAGTCGGTGAAAAAGTCGGAGCCCCAGTGCCGGCGGTAGCGCTCCACCACCTCGGCCACCTGGTCGCCGCAGTGGAAGGCCGGATGGCGGCCGCCGGCGGCATCGTCCACCCACTGCGGCACCAGGGCGTACTGCTGGTGGATCATCTGGTGCGAGGCGTGCAGCCGGTACCCCGAAGCGGAGAAATCGTAGCCGAAGTTCCAGCCCCACAGGGTGGCCACTTGCTCCAGCCGCTCCGGATCGCCGGCCAGGGCGCGGGCGATGGCCAGTCGCACCCCTTCCAGTTCCCCGTCGGTCAGCCGCCGCCGGCGCACCGGCAGGTCCAGCCCCAGCCGCTCGGCCAGGGTGACGAAGACGCGCTGGTAGTAGAGAAAACGCAGCCCCGCCATGTCGGTGGCGGACAGGTCGGCGATGCGGTAGCGGATGGCGGTGTGGGCGAAGTTGGCGGCATAGTGACCGTAGGGGATGTACGAGTTGGTGCGCAGGTACTCGAACACCCCGGTGCGGTCATCGTACAAATCGCCGACAATGGCGCTGTCGCCCTGGACTCCGGGCCGCAGCACCATCACCTCCTTGTAGCGATCGGGCAGGTGCGGATTGTTGGCAATGGTCTCGAACAGCTCGAAATCATCGATCACCGCCCGGGGCACACCGTTTATCTCCTCGTAGCCGAGGCCGACCACCTCACCCGCCGCGTCCTTCACCAACCGACAGCAGGACTCGGCCAGCCAGACCAGTTCCTCGGGATCGGTGGAAGTGGCGGCCAGGGCGTAGCGCAGCGGCAGCGGCAGGGTGGCGATGACAGCGCGCGCCGATCGCGGCGAACAGTGCGGGCCCAGCGACTGGCGCAGGGACACCGGGCCAGGCGGGTGGATGCGGATCAGTCCCGGGTCCGTCGCCCGGGCCGCGGCCCAGCCCGCATCGATGAAGGTGCAGCCGCGAAACGGCAGGGCGTTGACGATCTCGTACACCGCCCGGGCGCGTTCGACCTCGATGTCACCGGCCGGGAAATTGGCAGCATTGCCGACCCCGCGGCCGTCGGCCAGGGTGCCGAGGGTGCAGGGGTGGTCGTGTTCGCGCAGGTTGCGCACGCGGTACCCGGGGGTGTGGATGCCGACCCGGAAGCGACCCTCCGGGGTGATGGATGACTGCAGCATAGGATTCCTCCGGGAAAAACGAGGCGAAGGGGCTCTCCCGGCGCCGGCAGGCGGTTGCCGCGGGAGGATTCCCTTGTGCCGGTCGCCCGTTTGGCGCATAATACCCGCGGAAGCGGTTGCCATGCTTACCACCGGTGTTTTTTTTTGTCCATTGTCTCGGGAGTCTTTCATGGGGTACGCGAAGATCGAGTTCCGCGTCTGCGAAACTCGTCACTGCCCGCTGTTCCGCTTCGGCGATCTGTTCCAGCTCTCCGGCATCGCCGTGCACATGGAGAGCCAGGGAGAGAATTCCTTTATCAACACCTCGGTGGTGCATGCGCCGCCCGGCCGCGGCAGCTGCAAGATACTGAACGGCGATCTGGCCCGGCTCATCATCGAGTACGAACGGGCCGACCAGATCCCGGACTGCCTGATCACCTGCAGCGGCTGCACCGGCTCCCTCCGCCTGGAGCATCACCGCGCGGCCCGATCCGAGGAGCCCGCCGAGACGGGAACCAGCCAGGTCGCCGCCCTGGTGCCGCTGCTCAGCGACTTCCCCTTTTTCCGTCACCTCGAACCGGCCAACCTGGACAGCGTGGTCAAACAGTTCAAGCTGCGGGAATGCCGGAAAAATGAAATCATCCTGCGCAAGGGCGATGCCGGCGGTCATTTCTACGTGATTGTCACCGGCCAGGTGGACGTGCTCAACGATGCCGGTATTGCCATCACCAGTCTCAAAGAGGGCGAGGTGTTCGGAGAGATGAGCCTGATCTGCGAGGAAAGCGTGGGCGCCACCGTGCAGACCGCCCGGGACACCCGCCTGCTGGCCGTCGAGAGTGCTGCCTTCAACGCCATTGTCCGCAAGAATCCGGCCCTGCAGAGCTATTTCACCCGTTTGCTCGCCCGGCGATTGAGCGACTCCAACCGGGTCCGCAGCGACGACTATGCCTCCGGCATGATCGGCAAACTCGAGGAGATCCCGCCGGAGGCGCTGTTTCAGACCCTGAACGTCAACAACAAGACCGGCATTCTTACCATAACCCAACTGCCCAGGGGCACGGCCCGTTTTTCCATGCGCCAGGGCGCCCTGATCAAGGCGAGCTACGGCGGCGGCAAAGGGGAGGACGCCTTCTACGAGGTGCTGCGCGAAAAGCAGGGCCGCTTCAAGTTCACCCCCGGCCTGCCCCCGGAAGATTTCGATGTACCGGAAATCGGCTACTTCATGAAACTGCTTATGCAGGGTCTGCAGCGTATGGACGAGCGGACGGGCCGAACGGCGGGTTGATCGGGCATGGGGCGTCTCCCCGGACCGCTGGCCCCGGTGTGCACAACTCGCCCATCCTCCCTGTGCAGCCCCCCTTACCCTGTGCCGGGAGCAGGTTTCAACCGGGGATTTTTTCCTTGACAGGATCGAGAAACGGTTGTTAATGAATGACCGTTCAGTTCAAAATCTGTTGAAACTGTTCATTGTTTTAACGGCGTATCAACCTTTTTTCCCCTCTCAACTCTCATTCAGGAAGAGCAACTATGTCGTGGTTCATTCAAACTTGTCGATCATCTCTGGGCAAAAAGTACATCATGGCGTTGACTGGGTTTATGTTGGGCGGGTTTTTGCTCGTCCACACCATAGGCAACAGTACAATTTTCTGGGGGAGAGATGCGTTCAATGCCTATGCGCATCACCTGCACTCACTGGGCATCTTCGTTCCCATCTTTGAGATCGGCCTCTACTCGATCTTCTTCCTGCACGTGATCACCGGCCTGCTCCTCTGGCAGCAGAACAAGAAGGCCCGCGGCGGCAAGTACGAGATGGAGACCAGTGCCGGCGGCAGCACCTTCGCCTCCAAGACCATGCCCTACACCGGCATCGCCATCTTCGTATTCATCCTCATCCACCTGGTGAACTTCCACTTCCCGGAGAAGACCGTCGAGAAGACCATCTCCGATTTCGTCACCGAGGTGCTCAACAACCCGCTGTTCACCCTGATCTACGGCGCCGGCATCACCCTGCTGTTCATCCACATCAGCCACGGCTTCTGGTCGCTGCTGCAGACCTTCGGTATCAGCCATCCGAAATACGACTACCCGCTGCGTGTGATCACCTGGGCGCTGGCGGGCATCATGGGCGCCGTGTTCCTGCTCATCACCTTCCTGATGGTGGTCTCCAGGAACCAGTTGCTCTGATCCGACCGCTCCACCGCGACGAACGAGGGCGCGCAGGGGCGCATACCGCCCCTGCAGCGAACGCCTTCTTAACACGATTTCTTCCCTCTTCAACCACAGCTAAAAGAAACGACTATGCAGCTTGACGCGAAAATACCCGAAGGACCGCTGGCAGAAAAATGGGACAAATGCCGTTTTTCCAACAAACTCGTTAACCCCGCCAACAAAAGGAAGTACGAGGTCATCATCGTCGGCACCGGCCTGGCCGGCGCCTCCGCCGCCGCCACCCTGGGCGAACTGGGCTACAACGTAAAATCCTTCTGCATCCAGGACAGCCCGCGCCGCGCCCACTCCATCGCCGCCCAGGGCGGTATCAACGCCGCCAAGAACTATCAGAACGACGGTGACTCCATCTTCCGTCTGTTCTACGACACGGTCAAGGGCGGCGACTTCCGCGCCCGTGAGGCCAACGTCTACCGCCTCGCCCAGGTCGCCAACAACATCATCGACCAGTGCGTGGCCCAGGGCGTACCCTTTGCCCGTGAGTACGGCGGCACCCTGGCCAACCGCTCCTTCGGCGGCGCCCAGGTATCACGAACCTTCTACGCCCGCGGCCAGACGGGACAGCAGCTGCTGCTCGGCGCCTACACCGCCATGATGCGCCAGGTCGCGGCCGGCAAGGTGAAGATGTACACCCGCCGCGAGATGATGGACCTGGTGGTCGTTGACGGCGTGGCCAAGGGCATCATCTGCCGCAACCTCATCACCGGTGAGATCGAGAAGTACTCCGCCCATGCGGTGGTTCTCGCCACCGGCGGCTACGGCAACGTGTACTTCCTGTCCACCAACGCCATGGCCTCCAACGTCACCGCCGCCTGGCGCGCCTACAAGCGTGGCGCCGGTTTCGCCAACCCGTGCTACGTGCAGATTCACCCGACCTGCATCCCGGTCCACGGCGAGTTCCAGTCCAAACTGACACTGATGAGCGAGAGTCTCCGCAACGATGGTCGCGTCTGGGTGCCCAAGGCCAAGGGGGACAAGCGCCACGCCAACGACATCCCCGAGGCGGAGCGCGATTATTACCTCGAGCGCAAGTATCCCTCCTTCGGTAACCTCGTGCCCCGTGACGTGGCTTCCAGGAACGCCAAGCAGGCCTGCGACGAGGGCCATGGTGTCGGTGAGACCGGCCTCGGCGTCTATCTCGACTTCGCCGAGGCGATCAAACGCGACGGCCTGGATGTGGTCTTAAGAAAGTATGGCAACCTGTTCCACATGTATCAGAAGATCACCGACAGTGACCCGACCAAGGAGCCGATGGCCATCTACCCGGCCGTCCACTACACCATGGGCGGTCTGTGGGTCGACTACCACCTGATGACCACGGTCCCCGGCCTGTACGCCACCGGCGAGTGCAACTTCTCCGATCACGGTGCCAACCGCTTGGGTGCGTCCGCACTCATGCAGGGTTTGGCGGACGGCTACTTCGTCCTGCCCTACACCATCGGCAACTACCTGGCCACCGTACCGCCGACCCCGACCAGCACCGACGATCCGGCCTTCGAGGCAGCCGCTGCCGCGGTCAGGGACCAGACGGCCAGACTGCTGAAGAACACCAAGGAAGGCAAGGCTGGCCAGACCGTGGACCACTTCCACAAGGAACTTGGCAAGATCATGTGGGACGACTGCGGCATGGGCCGCAACAAGGCCGGCCTGGAGCACGCGCTGAAGCGGATCCCGGAGATCCGGGCCGAGTTCTGGGACAAGGTCATCGTTCCGGGCTCCGGCCAGGAACTCAACCAGTCGCTTGAGCGGGCCGGCCGTGTGGCTGACTTCCTCGAATTCGGCGAGTTGCTTGCCCTCGACGCCCTCAATCGTGAGGAGTCCTGCGGCGGTCACTTCCGCGAGGAGAGCCAGACCGAGGAGAACGAGGCCAAGCGTGACGACGTCAACTTCAGCCATGTCGCCGTCTGGGAATACAAGGGACAGGGCACTGCTCCGGTTCTCCACAAGGAACCGCTGACCTTCGAAAACGTTACACCTTCGCAGCGCAGCTACAAGTAATGCCAATCTGTAGGCATCGTATCCACAGATTCATCACGGCAGTTTAAATACAACGTAAGAAGAACGCCCATGTCATCGAAAACGATCAATATAATAGTTAAAATTTGGCGACAGAATGGTCCTCTGGCTCAAGGTGCTTTCGAGGAACATGCTCTCAAGGACATCAGCACTGACAGTTCCTTCCTGGAAATGATCGACGTGCTCAACGAATGGCTGACGATCAAGGGTCTCGAGCCCATCGCCTTTGACCACGACTGCCGTGAAGGCATCTGCGGTATGTGCGGCGCAGTGGTCAACGGTACCGCTCACGGTCCGGACAAGGAGACCACCCTGTGCCAGCTGCACATGCGACGGTTCAAGAATGGCGACACCATCGTCATCGAGCCCTTCCGTTCGCAGGGTTTCCCCATCGTCAAGGACCTGATTGTTGACCGCTCCGCCCTGGACCGCATTATTCAGGCCGGCGGCTATGTTTCGGTCAACACCGGGTCGCCCCAGGACGGCAACACCATCCTGATCCCGCAGCACGTGGCCGAGCAGGCCATGGACGCGGCTGCCTGCATCGGTTGCGGCGCCTGCGCGGCAGCCTGCCCCAACGGCACACCGATGCTGTTCCTCGGTGCCAAGGTCTCCCAGTTCGCCCTGCTGCCGCAGGGTCAGCTCGAGGCCAAGAAGCGGGCCATCGCCATGGTCATGCAGATGGACAAGGATGGCTTCGGCAACTGTACCAACCATCGCGAGTGCGAAGCTGTGTGCCCCAAGGGCATCACCATCCGCAACATCGCCCGGTTGAACAGAGAATACCTCAAGGCTTCTTTCACCATCGAGCACTGATCCTCCAGTCAGCACCACGGTGGATCCGTTCCGCCGTGCTCACCATCGAGATTGCCCTCCGGGCAATCTCGATTTTTTTTGTCCGCTCTCCCTCCCTCACCTGTCAACGCATCCCACACTCTGCCTCGTCACGGACAAAATAACCAGGCCGTTCAGGGCAAGGTACATCCTCATCCACCACACGGTGGCAGCAATCGGTTCTTCAGGAATCCCTCCCATCTGCCGAAGAATACCTATTTCTTCTCTGGGCAATGGCGTTTTCCCTTGGTCAATGATTTTCGATCGTTTAAAGTTCGTCCGCTTGAGGTTTAGGGGTAGAAGGAAGAGGGCCTACCCTCCCTTCCGCCATCGATCGCACCATCAACACAAAGGGGGATGTACCATGTTGAGCACGATCACGAAGTCCTTGGCAGTCCTGGCAGCAGCATCTGTTTTCCTGGCAGGCTCGGTCCTGGCGGAACCCATCGTCATTAAATTCAGCCATGTTGTCGCCCAGGACACGCCCAAGGGGCTGGCCGCCGACTTTTTCAAGAAGCGGGCCGAAGAACTGACCCAGGGCAAGGTCACGGTGGAGGTGTATCCCAACAGCCAGTTGTACAAGGACAAGGAAGAGATGGAGGCCCTGCAGTTGGGTGCCGTGCAGATGCTCGCCCCCTCCCTGGCCAAGTTCGGCCCCCTGGGGGTCAAGGATTTCGAGGTCTTCGACCTGCCCTTCATCTTCAATGACTACCAAGAACTGCACAAGGTGACCTATGGTCCGGCCGGCAAGGCCCTGCTCGAAAAATTGGCGCCCAAGGGCATCCTCGGTCTGGCCTACTGGGATAACGGCTTCAAATCCTTCTCCGCCAATTCACCCATCAAGACACCGGAAGACCTCAAGGGCAAAAAACTCCGCATCCAGAATTCCAAGGTACTCGAGGAGCAGATGCGGGCCATCCGCGCCATTCCCCAGATGATGGCCTTCTCCGAGGTTTACCAGGCCCTGCAGACCGGCGTTGTCGACGGCACCGAAAACCCGATCTCCAACTTCTACACCCAGAAAATGCACGAAGTGCAGAAATACCTCGCCCTCACCGACCATGGCTACCTGGGCTATGCGGTCATCGTCAACAAGAAATTCTGGGAGGGGTTACCCGAGGACATCCGGACCAACCTGGAGAAGGCCATGACCGAGGCCACCGAATATGCCAACACGATCGCCAAGGAAATGAACGAGAAGGATCTGGCCTCTGTGAAGGCCTCGGGCAAAACCGAGGTCATTACCCTCACGCCCGAGGAGCGTGCCGCCTTCAAGGCTGCCATGCTGCCCGTTCATGACAAGATGGCCAAACGCATCGGCAAGGAGACCATCGACTCCTTCTACCAGGCCGTCGATTTCAAGAAATAACCCGGCAGTTCGGGTCAGATGACTTTCAAGGGCGGGGCGCGCAAGCAATCCGCCCTTTTTTTTCATGGAGATCGCTGGCATGATGAAAATTCTCGACCACCTGGAGGAATGGTTCATTTCCTTCCTCATGGCAGGAGCTGTTCTGCTCATATTCGTCGCTGTCGTCCACCGCTACCTCGCCGGCTACCCTATTCCAGTGGTGCAGGACTGGCTGCTGGACATCAATCTTGGCTGGGCACAGGAACTCTGTATCATCATGTTCATCTGGATGGCCAAGTTCGGTGCCGCCTACGGCGTCCGCACGGGTATCCATGTGGGCGTCGATGTTCTGGTCAACCGCCTCGGGAAAAGATCCCGCGGTTTATTTGTCATTATCAGCCTGCTTGCCGGCGCAACCTTCACCGGTATCGTCACCTCCTTCGGCACCCATTTTGTCTGGGAAAACGGCATGCACTATGCCCTGTTCAACCTGCTCGGCCAGGCCACCCCGGAAATGTTTGCCGGCCCGACCACCCCTGACCTGGAATGGCCCACCTGGGCCGTGTACAGTGCCGTTCCGGCCGGTTCGGCCCTGATGTGCTTCCGCTTTCTCCAGGTTCTCGTCGGCTTTCTCAGGACAGGCGATCTCCCTCACCACGATCACGGCCATGTGGACGGCGTGGTCACCGAAGAGATGCCGGCGGACGCCCACCCCTCCGCCGAAAAAGGCCGTTTTCCCTATGATCTCGGCTCGGATGACGAAGAAAAGACCACCAAGGAGGTCGGACGATGACAGCTGCCATTATTTTCGGCCTCCTGACAGTGTTCATGCTGACCGGGATGCCCATTTCCATTGCCCTTGGCCTCACGGTTCTCACCTTTCTGTTCACCATGACCCAGGTGCCGCTGGAATCCGTGGCCCTGAAGCTCTTTTCCGGCATCGAGAAATTCGAGATCATGGCCATCCCGTTTTTCATTCTGGCCGGTAATTTTCTCACCCATGGCGGTGTGGCCCGGCGCATGTTCAATTTTGCCACGGCCATGGTCGGCCACTGGTACGGCGGTCTCGCCCTTGGCGGCGTGGTCGCCTGCGCCCTGTTCGCCGCCGTGTCCGGCTCCTCGCCGGCCACCGTAGTCGCCATCGGCTCGATTCTCATCCCCGGCATGCTCAAAACCGGTTTCCCCATGCGCTTCGGCGCCGCGGTCATCGCCTCTTCAGGCGCCCTGGGCATTCTCATTCCGCCATCCATCGTCATGGTCATGTATGCCGTGGCCACCAACAGTTCCATCGGCGCCCTGTTCATGGCCGGCGTCATCCCGGGCCTGGTCATGGCCTCCATGCTGGGCGGCATCACCTGGTACCGTGCCCGCAAGTTCAACTATCCCCGGCAGCCGCGGGCCTCCTGGAGGGAACGCTGGGTGACCTTCAAGGAATCGGCCTGGGGCCTGATGCTGATCATCGTCGTCATGGGCGGCATCTATTCCGGGTTGTTCACTCCCACCGAAGCCGCGGCCATGAGCGCGGTCTATTCCTTTTTCGTGGCCGTGTTTATCTATAAAGACATGACCGTCAAGGACGTCCCCCAGGTGCTGCTCCGGTCCGCGAACATGTCCGCCATGCTGCTCTATATCATCACCAACGCGGTCATGTTCTCCTTTATCCTCGCCAATGAGAACATTCCCCAGTTGCTCACTGAATGGATGGTCAACCGGGGATTCGGTCAGATCGTCTTTCTGCTCATGGTCAACATCCTCCTGCTCATGGCCGGCAACTTCATGGAGCCGTCCTCGATCATGCTCATCTTTGCGCCCATCATCTTTCCCGTGGCCATGCAGCTTGGGATTGATCCCATCCATCTGGGCGTGCTCATGGTCGTGAACATGGAAATCGGCATGTGCACGCCACCGGTGGGTCTCAATCTCTACGTGACCTCGGGCATTACCAAGATGGGCCTCACGGATGTGGTCATCGCCGTGTGGCCCTGGCTGCTGACCATGCTGGTCTTCCTCGTGGTGGTCACCTACTGGCCTCCCCTGTCCATCTGGCTGCCGAAAACGCTCGGTATGATGTAGGTCACGCCGGCCGCTATGCATCTCGGGAGGCACCGCCGCCGATCCAGGCTGCGGTGCCTCCTCCCGTTCCATCCCTCTGACCGTTCCTCTGCGAGCACCTGTCATGGCTTCATCCCCCTTCCGTGCCGCCTTTGTCCATACCCCGGAACAGTTGGCCGAAGAGCTTGACCTGCCGGTTGAGCCGCTCCGCGCCGTGCATGCCGTCTATCCCCTGCGGGTGAGCAGGTACTACCTCGACCTGATCCGCCGGATCGGCCCGTCGCTCTGGAAACAGGCCGTTCCCGACCTGCAGGAACTCGACGACCCCGCCGGCCTGGACGACCCGCTCGACGAGGAAAACCTCAGCCCGGTTGCCGGCCTGGTGCACAAGTATCCGGATCGCGCCCTGTTTCTGGTCAGCAACGAATGCGCCATGTACTGCCGGTTCTGCACCCGCAAACGCAAGGTGGGCAAACCCGGCATGGTGATCGACGACCGAACCATCGCCGCGGGCCTCGACTACCTGCGGCGGACGCCGGCCATCTGCGACGTGCTCCTTTCCGGGGGCGATCCGCTCATGCTTGCCGACAGCCGGCTGGAGACCATCCTGCGCGAACTGCGAACCATCCCTTCCATCGTCACCATCAGGATCGGCAGCCGCATCCCCTGCACCCTGCCCTCGCGGGTCACGCAGGAATTGGCGGCAATGCTCAGGCAGTTTCACCCGCTCTACCTCAACACCCATTTCAACCATCCCGCCGAAATCACCCCGGAGGCGGAACGGGCCTGCGCCCTGCTGGCCGATGCCGGTATTCCGCTCGGTTGCCAGACGGTCCTGCTGCGCGGCGTCAACGACGATGCACAGACCATGCGGCAGCTCATGTATGCCCTGCTGCGCATCAGGGTCCGGCCCTATGCCCTCTACCAGGCTGACCTGACCAGGGGGACGGGG
Source organism: uncultured Desulfobulbus sp. (assembly GCA_964567725.1). Lineage (GTDB taxonomy): Bacteria > Desulfobacterota > Desulfobulbia > Desulfobulbales > Desulfobulbaceae > Desulfobulbus. The sequence goes on from CAZMNU010000025.1 coordinate 26,232, forward strand.
CATTTTCGCACCACCGTGGACACCGGTCAGGCCATCATGCGCCAACTCATCGGCCACCTGTCCGGCATGGCCGTGCCCACCTACGCCCTTGATGCCCCCGGTGGCGGCGGCAAGATCCCGCTCACCCCGGAATACGTGGACGGTCTCGGCCGGACCCTCAACTTCCGCACCTACACCGGCGCAGCCTGTTCCTACCCCAATGCGCTTGCGCCCTGATCGTTGCGTTTTTTTTCAGTTCTTTGTACATCGCCCAGAGAAACGACTATACTGGACCAGCAGGAGCCCTGTCCCGGGCACGCCCTCCGCCCCCACTGCACACCCCACCAGGTACGAGCATGAAAAGGCCGCCGGAAGAAACGCTGCACGCTGTCCTCGCCTCCAGGGATCTGCCCACCCTGCCCCTCATTGCCGCCCAAATCCTCACCCTCACCGCCAGCGAAGAAACTTCTCTCACCGATATTGGTAGCCTGGTCGCCACGGACACGGGACTCTCTACGAAAATCCTGCGGGTGGCCAATTCCTCCTTTTACAGCTTCCCGCAGCAGATCTCTTCGATCAACCAGGCGGTGTCCATCCTCGGCATCAACGCGGTGCGCAGCCTGGTCCTCAGCTTTTCCTTTCTCTCCATGAAAGGAAAAGCACACAGCCGGCTGTTTGATTTCGAGCAGTTCTGGGAGCGGTCGCTGATCGGCGCGGCGGCCAGCAAACTGATCCTCGAGCAGGTGCCCGGCGCCGATACCGAGGAGGCCTTTGTCTGCGGCCTGTTGCAGAACATCGGTCGCCTCATCCTCGCCGCTACCCTGCCGGATGAATACGACCAGGTGCTGCAGCGGTTGAAGGCCCCTGAGAACGACCAGCCGGTCGACGTGGATCAGGTTGAACGAGAACTGCTGGGCGTGTCCCACACCGAGGTCGGCTTGGCCGTGGCCCGCAGTTGGGGTTTTCCGGACAGTCTGCTCCTGCCCATCCGTTACCATCACCAGCCCCTGACCTGTGCGGAAACCAGCCGACGCCACTGCCAGAACATCAGGGCCGTGCATCTGGCCGACCTGCTGATCCAGCTGTTTTTCTCGCCCACGCCAGAACTGCACCACAAGCAGTTCCGCGCCGAGGCGAAGAAATTGCTGGGCCTCAAACCCATTGAAATCAATCGCATCCTCAAGCAGCTCAACAAGGTGGTGGAGCAGTCGGCCCACTCCTTCGGCATCACCCTGCACTCGGTCCGTTCGGTGGCGGAGATCCTCCAGGAGGCGAATCTCCGCCTGAGCCTGCTCAACCTCTCCTACGAGGAGATGAACCGCGAGTTGATCAAATCGAAGATGGCCCTGGAAAAACTCACCGAGGAACTGGCCCAGAAGAACCGGCTGCTGGAAAACCTGGCCAACCTCGACGGTCTGACTGAGATTTACAATCACCGCTATTTTCAGAACTTCCTCGACGCGGAAATCAATCGGGCGATCCGTACTGAACGGACCCTCTCCCTGCTGCTGGCGGACATCGATCACTTCAAAAGTTTCAATGACACCCACGGTCACCAGACCGGTGATTTTCTCCTGCGCGAATTCTGCCGAGTCACCAAGGCCATCATCAGGGAATACGACCTCATCGCCCGCTACGGGGGTGAGGAATTCGTCTTTGTCCTGCCGGAAACCGGTATCGAAGAGGCCCTGGTGGTGGCCGAAAAAATCCGCAAGGCCACCGAGGAACACGTCTTCGACGACGGCCACGACACCTACCGGATCACCATCAGCATCGGCGTGGCCAGCGCCCGCCCCACCGGCACCGGTTTTACCAAGAACGATTTCATCGCCCTGGCCGACGAGGGCCTCTACGAAGCCAAACATGCCGGCCGCAACCGGGTCGCAGTGGTGAGCGCGCGGAAGAAAAAGAAATGGTTCAATTTCTGAAGCGGTCTGCTCCAGGACGTGAACCCTCAGTGCGAGCGAAGAAGTGCCGCCTCGCCTCTGTTCGTCCGGGCGCCGACCGCTGAAAACGGTTGACCTTCCGGTAAACGGACGGTTCTCATTGACACATTTCGGCGCATCAACCACCACCTCTCGACAACAAGGAGCTTCCATGAAACCACGACGATCCAACCTTTCCGTTCCCGGGCATCTGCAGAAAATGCACACCAAGGCCCAGGACAGCCAGGCCGATGTGATCATGCTCGACCTCGAGGACAGCGTGCCGCTGGATGCCAAGGAGGCCGCCCGCGCCCAGGTCATCGAGTCCCTGCTCGGTCTCGACTGGTCCCGAAAAACAGTGACCGTGCGCATCAATGCGCTGGACACACCCTTTGCCTATCGGGATCTGCTCGAGGTGGGAGAGAAAGCCGGCCATCTCATCGATGCCATTGTCCTGCCGAAGGTGAACAATCCGGGTGACGTGTTTTTTGCCGACCGCCTGCTCAACGGTATCGAGATGGCAGGTGCGGCCAGCGATTCCGGGGTCGGCATCGAGGCTTCCATCGAAACGGCTGAGGGATTGCTGCGTGCCTCCGACATCGTGCAGGCCAGTGACCGGGTGCGTACCCTGGTGTTCGGCATCGCCGACTACTCCGCTTCCATCGGCGCCCGGCTCGTGTCCATTTCCGGCCATGGCGAAAAAGAAGAGGAACTGTACCCGGGACACCGGTGGCACTTCACCCTGAGCAACATGGTGATGCACGCCAAGGCTTTCGGCCGGATGGCCATTGATGCGCCGTACGGGAACTTCAAGGATCTGGATGGATTGCGCCGTTCCGCGGTCATGGCCTCGGCCCTGGGCTGCGACGGCAAGTGGGCCATTCACCCGGCCCAGATTGACATCATCAACGAGGTGTTCACCCCCTCGCAGGCGGAAATCGAACTAGCGGCCAAGGTCATCGAGGCAAACGCCCAGGCCAGG
>CAZMNU010000026.1:0-28996 GCA_964567725.1 uncultured Desulfobulbus sp.
CCCTCTTTGGGCCAAACGCTGCTCCAGAGCCTCGACCGGCAGGGGCCGGACCAGGGTGGCCTCGCCGGGCACTTCGGCATGCCGTCCGCCGTCCTTGGGCGTGAAAAAGGGGGCAAATTTATCAGGCCTATAAAACTTGACCGTCCCACTCCGGTCCTATACGATGGCACTCGTTTTTGAGTGCTGCTAGTGGTCGCTGCGCAGGCAAAGAGACTTGGGGCTCTCTCACCTGTGTTACGCTCGTTTGACTTCCTCGGTGCAGTGGCATGAGCGTAAGTAAATGCCGCGATGTATGCCCAGGAAGTATCTGTTTTCAGCAATTTCCTGCCTCTTCTCCCCAGCCCCGGAAAATGGATGAGGAGGGGGGATTGCAACAAATTTTGTTGAGGTATGTATGTCTTTTGTCCGTCCGCTATTGTTCACGTTTGTCTCCTTGCTCGGCTTTGTCTGTACAGCGTCGGCTAATTCTTGGATTCCCAGTGATTTCAAAGGAGTCCAGTGGCTGCACACCAATGTGTCTCAATGGCGGCAGACTGCGACTCTCGATGTTTCTGTGGGATCGACGACCATAACCCTGAACTACAATAAGGCCAACACTTGGCCGGGTATCCAGGTCACGGCAAGTACTGGCGGTCAGATTCAAGTCAATGCCAATCCGTGGATTTTCGTGCAGCGCAATGGCACCTGGTACGCGGCAACCTTTGAGTGGTTGAAGGTTGGTCAGACGGTCAAAGCTGTTCGAGCTGTTCAGGGGGACCACATCAAGGTTCCGCCGCTTAACACCTTTGTGCCCGTCCATGGAGAAGTGTATGGGTTTATGGTGAGCGGCCTGGCACGAGACAGCAAACGCAATGTTCAGGAACGAAGTGAAGTAAAGATGTATCGGTGGGGAGTAGGGCCTGTTCCTTCCTGTCAATCGCAACCCACCATTCGCGCATTCCGCGCCTCTTCGGAAAATGTTGCCCGATCAGAGCCGGTTTCGTTGATATGGCAGGTTGAAGGGGCAGATTCCATTTCGATAACACCCATAATCGGCAAGGTCAATTCGGCTCAGGGGACGCAACAGGTTCGAGTGGCAACAACCACTCAGTTTACGCTTCACGCTGAAAATGCATGCGGTACCAGCAACGCGAGCCGCACTGTCTCCGTACGCACCACCCCCCTTCCAGCAATAATGCATCTGCTGAAGGACTGAAAAAGCAGGAACCCGTAAAGCCGCCGCCACCGCCTGGCAGTCTGTCGGGCTTTGGCCTGTCAAGTATTGCAACTAACTGTGTTTCCCTTGTTTTAAGGGTTGGCTTTAGGGCGGGGCGAAAACACAAGAACACCTCAAATCAGTGCATTACAACTCCTCACTCTCGAAAGTCCGACAGCCTGGTTGTTGTCAATAAACAGGCTCCTCGTCGGTTAACCAGTTCCGGTTCCCTTGCATCCTGGCCTACAGCCTATCAGCCTACAGTCTCACTCCCTGTTTTCCAGTTCCAGCCCCCTTGAAGCCTGGCCTACACCCCGCCATCCTCCAAGCCTCCCCTCAGCAATGACTCCGCAGCCGCAGGTCCAGCGGGTGCGGCCGGAGGTAGTACTGGTCGCGCAGGTAGGGCTGGTCGTATTTGCGCACGAAGTGATTGAGCAGGGTAATGGGCACGATCAGCGGCACATCCGCGATGCGGTAGGCCTCGATCAGTTCCAGTGCCTCCTGCTTTTCGTCGGCTGAGAGCATCTTCTTGAAATAGCCGAGCACGTGCAACAGCACGTTGCAGTGCTTCTTCGCGGTGGTGCGCACGCGCAGGGTGTCGGCCATGAGGGCGCCGTACTGGCTGTAGGCCTCGTCGATGGAGGCGGGCAGGTTGGCGATGAACCGGCCCATCCGCCGGTAGTGCTCCTGGCTGCGGGCCAGGAAGAGCAGCTTGTGCCGGGTGTGGAAGTCCACCAGGGCCCCGCGGCTGGGCGGCACGGCGGTCAGGTCGCGGAAATGTTTGCACACGAACACGCTTTCGATGAAATTCTCCCGCAGCCGGCCGTCGTTGAGCCGGCCATCCTCCTCCACCGGCAGCAGGGGAAAGTGCCCGGTGAAGGCCCGGGCGAACATGCCGGTGCCGACATTGCGGGGCATGCCCTGTTCCGAGTAGACCTTGACCCGGTAGAGGCCGCTGCTCGGCGAATCCTTTTTGAAGATGAAACCGCACAAGTCCTCCTGTTCGAGCTGTTTGACCCTGGTTGCGGCCCAGGACTGCATCTGCTCGGTGTGGTCGACCCCGCTGCGGCTGGTCACCAGCCGGGGCGCCTCCTCGCTGCCCACCAGCCGCAGGGTCTCGCGGGGAATGGGCAGGCCGCATTCCACCTCCGGGCAGACCGGCACGAACTCCATGTACTGGCCGAGGATATCACGAATGAAGTGGTTCAGCTGATGGCCGCCGTTGTAGCGCACGTTCTGCCCCAGCAGGCAGGCGCTCACCCCGATTTTCAGTTTTTCCATGGCTGCTGTCCTCGTTGGGCAAAGAGGTGGTGGGATACTCGGCCCTTCGATCTGCCGCGGCAGGGAAGGGAGCGGGTTGCCGGCGCGCCGGACGATGTCGGATAGTACCCCACAAGAAAATTGTTTCAACAGGTTGCCGTGCTTATTGTTGCGGCTAACGGCAACCTGTGTCGCCTCTGGTCGGCAACGGGCCGTATCCGCCTTTTTCCTCAACATTCCGGACTCCCGGGGAGGACCACCCATGCTGATCGCATCTGCCTTGATCCGCCTCTGCACACCAGCTCTTGTTTTCGCCCTGCTCCTCCTGCCACCACTGTACGCGGCCGCCCAGACCGTCGAGGGGGTCACCTTCGCCAAGAGCGTCCGCATCGAGGACCAGCAGGTGCCCCTGCGCGGCGCGGCCCTGCTGCGCTGGCTGAAAATTTTCAAGGTTTACGTGGCGGCCCTGTACCTGCCGGAAAACGCGGCCCCTGCCGATGTGCTGGCGGACGTGCCCAGGCGTCTGGAGATCAGCTACCTTGTCGACATTCCCGGGCCGGATTTCGGCAAAGGGGCAGAGGCGGTGCTCGAGCGCAACAACAGCCCGGAAGAACTGGCCCGTCTGCGCAGCCGCATCGACCGGCTCAACGCGGTGTATCGCGATGTCAAGCCCGGTGACCGCTATGCCCTCACCTATGTTCCGGGACAGGGCACCGAGCTGAGTTACAATGGCGAGCCCCTGGTGACCATCGAAGGGGCGGATTTTTCCGCGGCCTACTTCGGCATCTGGCTGGGGAAAGACCCCATTGACAAGGAAATGCGCCGTCGATTGATCAACAAAGGCTGAAATCTGGAAAAACAGGGGAGGGGATCATGTCACTTCGATTGCTGTCCGTTCAATGGCTCTTGTTTGCGCTCCTGGCCCTGGGCGCCACGGGTTGCTCTTCGGTGCAGCTTGCCGACTATGCGGGCGAACAGCCCCGGTTCGACATGCAACAGTACTTCAACGGGCCGGTCGTTGCCCATGGCATTGTCCAGGACCGCTCCGGCAAGGTCATCCGCCGCATGCGGGTGGACATGCAGTGCAGTTGGAACGGCGACATCGGTACCCTTGACGAAACCTTCACCTACGCCGATGGCAAAAAAGAGCGGCGGGTGTGGACGATCACCAAGGACAACGACCGATACCGCGGCACCGCGTCCGACGTGGTCGGCGAGGCGGTCGGCGCGGCCTCGGGCAATGCCCTGCACTGGCAGTACGTGCTGGCCCTGCCCGTGGGCGACACGGTATACAACGTGCACTTCAACGACTGGATGTGGCAGCTCGACGACACCATCATGATGAACCGGGCGGTCTTTTCCAAGTTCGGGTTCAGGCTGGGCGAAGTGATCATCACCTTTATCAAACAGGAGCAGCGGCCAGCGGCAACGCCCTGAAGCCACCTGTTGCGGCCCGGTTTTTTCGTTTCCTTTTCTTCCTGACGGAGGTGATCATGAAGATGCACTGTCTGCCTGTTGTTGTCCTTTTTGCCCTGCTGGTGGCCGGTTGCGCCACCGAGACTTCGCGGACGGTGGAAACGCCCGTGGTCACCTCGGCGCGCACAGCCTACAGTGGGGTCCAGGTCCCGGTTGCCGTGGGGAAGTTTGAAAATCGCTCCAACTATTTGAGCGGTCTGTTTTCCGACGGGGTGGACCGGCTCGGCAACCAGTCGAAAACCATCCTGGTCAGCCATCTGCAGCAGACCGGGCGGTTCCGTGTGCTCGAGCGGACCAACATGGAGGAGCTGCAGCGCGAGGCCAAACTGAGCGGCAAGTCGCAGTCGCTGGCCGGTGCCGGCTACGTGATCACCGGCGATATCACCGAGTTCGGCCGCAAGGTGGTGGGCGACCACCAGCTGTGGGGCATCCTCGGTCGCGGCAAGCAGCAGGTGGCCTATGCCAAGGCCACCCTGAACGTGCTGAGCGTGCGCACCTCGGAGGTGGTGTACTCGGTCAGGGGCGCCGGCGAATACCAGCTGTCCAACCGGGAGGTGATCGGCTTCGGCGGCACGGCCAGCTATGATTCCACCCTGAACGGCAAGGTCCTGGACCTGGCCATCCGCGAGGCGGTGAACAACCTGGTCGCGGCTCTGGAATCCGGCAACTGGGCGCCCGGCAACTGACGGAACGGAAGGGTCACGCCATGCCTGCCTTTGCCCTCCGGTTCGCCCTGATCCTCGCTACAGTCCTGCTCGTCGGCTGCGGGCCCGGACCGCAGCATCTCTACACCTGGGGCGACTACCAGCCCACGGTCTACCAGTATTACCAGAACGAACAGGGTGGCCCGGAAGAGCAGATCGCCGCGCTCGAGAAGGTCCTGGAACAGGCGCGGGCCGACAACCGTCCCGTGCCCCCGGGATTGCACGCCCACCTGGGCCTGCTGTTCGCCCGGGGCGGCAACGGCGGCGCGGCCCGGGAACAGTTCCTCGAGGAGAAGGCCCTGTATCCCGAATCCGGCCCCTACATGGACTTTCTCCTGAGCAGCAAGGAGGCGGCCCGATGAAATCCTGGTTGTCGATCCTTGTCGCGGCGGCCCTGTTCGCCCTAGCCGGCTGCGCACAACCCGCGCCGCCCTACGACTACACGGCCTTCACCCGGAGCAACCCCCGGTCCATCCTGGTGCTGCCGCCGCTGAACAGCAGCCCGGAGGTCAAGGCCGGCCACGGGGTGCTCGCCCAGGTGGCCTTTCCCCTGGCGGAATCCGGCTATTACGTCTTCCCGGTGGCCGTGGTCGAGGAGACCTTTGTCAACAACGGCCTCACCCAGCCCGACGACATCCACGCCGTCAGCCTGGAAAAGCTCTACGACATCTTCCGGGCGGACGCGGTGCTCTACCTGCACGTCCGGGAGTACGGCACCAGGTACCAGGTGGTGGTCAGCGATACCCGGGTGACCCTGGACGGCCGGCTCGTGGACCTGCGCACCGGCGAGCAGTTGTGGAACGGTACGGCCACCGCCTCCAGCACCGAGCGGCACTCTGGCAACCAGGGCGGCCTGGCAGGCCTCCTGGCCCAGGCGCTGGTCGAGCAGATCGTCCATTCCATGGCCGACACCACCTATGACATCGCCGGCATGGCCGACAATCGGCTGCTCCACGCCGGCCGATCGCACGGCCTGCTCTACGGGCCCCGCTCGCCCCTGTACGGCAAGGACTCGCCCCAGGCCAAATAGCCATCCCGGGCGGCGCGCCGCCTCCACCCGCCAGCCTGGCCCCGGATTGTTGCCAGGCGGGCGGGTGTTCGCCATCGCCCGATCATCGCACGAAACCAGCCCTCCGCCCCGTCCCCATCCGTCGCTCCGCCGCTGCCCGCGTTCACCCGGTACCGGAACCTGCTGCACTGCCTGCCGATTGCCGGTATGCTGGCCAGCCAATGGATCAACAGGTCAACAGGGGGCAGGCAATGCAGGTGCATTTCATCGGTGTGGGCGAGGCCTTTGACGAACGCTATGCCAACACCTCGGTGCTGGTCACCGTGCCCGGACCGGACGGACCGGCGCATGTGCTGCTGGATTGCGGCTTCACCGCGGCCGCGGCCTACTACACGCACGCGAACGTGGGCGCGGGATTGGACGCGGTATGGGTGTCCCATTTCCACGGAGACCATTTCCTCGGCCTGCCGCTGTTGCTGCTGCGCTTCTGGGACGAAGGCCGATCCCGGCCGCTGACCGTGGCCGGCCCGGCCGGCATCGAGGCCAGGATCTGGCAGGCGCTGGAACTGGCCTACCCGGGTTTCCGCGCGCGGCTGCAGTACCCGGTGTTTTTTATCGAGGCCGCGCCGGGCGAATCGCTTGCGCTGTGCGGCGCCACCTGGTCCTTTGCCGCGAGCGACCACAGTACGCACGCGCCCTGTTTGGCCGTGCGGCTGGACGCGGGCGGCAGGTCCGTGTTCTACAGCGGCGACGGCCGGCCCACCCCGGCCACCACGATCCTTGCCCGGGGCGCGGACCTGCTTATCCACGAGGCCTACGGCCTGGAGGCGGACACCCCGGGCCACGGCGGGGTGGCCTCCTGCCTGGAACTGGCCCGGCGGAGCGGGGCCAGCCGACTGGCCCTGGTGCACCTCAGCCGGCCGGTGCGCCGGGCGCACGCCGGCGAGATCCGCGCCCTGCTCGCCCGTGAATTGGGCGAGCGCGGGCTGCTGCCCGAACCGGGCGACCTGGTCGTGCTCGGCTGAGCCCGCATCCGCGCCCGCGCCCGCACCCATCATCCATCATCCATCAACCACCAGGGAGAACCAGCATGGAGCAGATCATCATCTACGGAAAAAAGGGCTGACCCTACACGGACCGCGCCCGGGCGGCGCACCCCGGTCACGTGTACCACGACGTCAAGGCCGACCGCGGCCGTCTGCAGGAGATGCTCGCCCACAGCGGCGGCCGGCGGCAGGTGCCGGTGATCGTCGCGGACGGCCGGGTGAGCGTGGGCTACGGCGGCTCCTGAGGCGTGTAGGGTTTCGGCGGTCGCCGAAAAAGAGACAGCGCAGGTCGGCCCGGTTGTCGCGGGCAGGTTGGGCCGTGGGGGAGGGGAGGCGTTCCGGATGAAGGGGAACGCATCAAAAAAAGGCACAAAAAAGGGGACGTTCCGTCGGTGGAACGTCCCCTTGTTCGTGCCTGATCGGGTTGGGCATCAGGCGATGTGCAGGGCCTGCCGGACCTCGTTGAGGAACGACTGTTCGGCCGAGCTGACGCGCACGCCGCCAAAACCGAAGAAGCTGTCCTCCTTCGAGGCCTCGGCCGTGCGCGCGGCCACATGCATGAGCATCTGCCGGTAGGCCTGGGCCTCCTCGGCCGTGGCCTTGGCCGCGACCAGGGTTTCGGCCTCGCGGATGCGCTCCAGCACCCTGGCCTTCAGGTTGAGCAACTGCTGCGCCGGGTCGCCCGCACCCATCATGGCCTTGATGTCCGGCATCTCGGGCCGGCTCTTGTCCGCCACCATGGCCTGCAGCAACTCCACATCCTTGCCCTGCAGGAGCGAATCGAACATGCCCTTCATGCCGGCAAAGGCCTCTTTCATGCCGCCGAGGATGCCGCCCGGGTCAGCGGCCGCCACGCCGCTGGCCACCAGGGCCGGCACGGTGCGCAGCAGGGTCCATTCCTGTGGGGTAAAGGCTGCTTGTGTGGTCATGGTATCAATCCCTCCTGGTGCTGGTGATGGAAAAAATCCTCAGGTCGTGCTGCCGAGGCAATCGAGCCGGGACGAACGAACGGCTCGTGCAGCCGATGGGCCTGAGGAATGACTTGTGGGAACATGAACGGTTCCCAATTATTTTGTCAAGGCGCAAACAGGAACCGGGAAACCCGGACCGAACCAGCCGGATGGGAAGCGTCCCGGCCGATTCTGCCACCCGGTGGCAACTGACCGCCGCGCCGACCCTGCGGCCCGGTCGCTCAGTCCATACCCCGAAGCCACTTGACCGCAAGCAGGGCGCCCCGGTCCGAGCCCGCCTCATGGCCCGCGCGCTCCAGCACCGGCGCCTGGTCCACCGGATCCCCTTTGCGAAAATGCACCGCGGTGCGCACCACGCAGTCGGACCCGATGAGGGCGCGCATCTCGTCCGGCGAGCGGAAGAAGACCCGCGAGAACAGCTCGTGGCCGGCCCGGCCTTTTTGGGTGCGCTCCTCGGCCCAGGGGCTGAGGCTGTTCAGGGTGGTGACCACGATGGTGCCGCCCGGCCGGGTGACCCGTTCGAGTTCGGCGAGGGTCCGGGCCGCATCCTCGATGAACTCGATGGCGGTCATGGACCAGACCCGGTCGAAGCAGCCGTCCGCACAGGGCAGGGCCGAAAGGTCGGCGCACAGGCCGAGGAACCGGGCCCCGGCGTGGCGGCGGAGGGCGGCGTGGAGCATGGGCAGGGAGAGATCCAGGCCGACCACCGTGGCCCCGCGGGCGAGCACCCTGCCGGTGAAGATGCCGCTGCCGCAGCCCGCGTCGAGGATGCGCTCACCCGGTTGCGGGTCGAGCAGCTCCAGCAGCAGTTCCGACTCGTAGGCGTACACGAGCCGGCCGATGGGCGTGGTGAACCAGCGGTCGTAGGGTTCGGTCCAGGTGTCGAAGGGGGAGGAGGGCATTGTCAACCTCGCGTGGATCGGGTTTCCTTGGGCTCGGGCCGTAGCCGCGCCTCTTGACGCGGCTCGGCGGATGGGGTACAAACAACGCCGGCGCCGATTTGACTCAGCTTGCGGGGCGCTTGATAAATTCCGGCTAAAGCGAGGGGTTTTCTTTTGTGATCACACCCGCTTCGGCCACAGGCTGGGGCGGGTTTTTTCGTGTCCGGACGGCCGGGCGTCGCCGAGTTAAGCAACAACTTGCGGGGCGACTGACAAGTACTGCTAAAGCGTTGGCCCACTGATCGCTCTGCGGTGGCCCCGGCGCCATCCCCCTGCAGAGCGTGAAGGAGTGGGCACCATGTCCAACACCACCAGCCAGCGTATCTCCCTGTTCACCTCCGAGTCGGTCTCCGCCGGGCATCCCGACAAGCTCGCCGACCGCATCTCGGACACCATCCTCGACCGGTTCCTCGCGGCCGAACCCTCGGCCCGGGTGGCCTGCGAAACCTTTCTCACCGACAACCTGGTGGTGCTCGGCGGCGAGTTCCACACTGCTGATCCCGCCGTGTTCGCGCGCATCCGCGACGAGGCCCCGGACCTGGTGCGCGCTCTCCTGCGCGACACCGGCTACAGCGGCGACTTTCCGGGCATCGACCCGGACCGCTGCGAGATCCTGCTGCGGTTCAGCCACCAGTCCGCGGACATCCGCCAGGGCGTGGAGCGGGGCGAGGAGATCGGCGCCGGCGACCAGGGGCTGATGTTCGGCTGCGCCAGCGACGAGACCCCGGAGCTGATGCCCCTGCCGATCCAACTCGCCCACCGGCTGGTTGAGCGCCAGGAGCAGCTGCGCCGGAGCGGCGAGTTGCCCTGGCTGCGGCCGGACGCCAAGAGCCAGGTGACCGTGCGTTACCGGGGCGACCGTCCCGAGGCCGTGGACACGGTGGTGCTCTCCACCCAGCACGACGCGGCCGTGGACATCGACACCCTGCGCCGCGAGGTGGCCGAGCGGATCATCCAGCCGGTGCTGCCCGCCCATCTTTGCCCGCAGCCGCCGCGGGTGCTCATCAACCCCACCGGCCGGTTCGTGGTCGGCGGGCCCATGGGCGACACCGGCCTCACCGGCCGCAAGATCATCGTCGACACCTACGGCGGCCGCTGTCCGCACGGCGGCGGCGCCTTTTCCGGCAAGGATCCGTCCAAGGTGGACCGCAGCGCGGCCTACGCGGCCCGCCACGTGGCCAAGAACATCGTTGCCGCCGGCCTGGCCCGGCGCTGCGTCCTGCAACTGGCCTACGCCATCGGCGTGAGCGCACCGGTGAGCCTGCTGGTGGACACGCAGGGCACGGCCACGGTGGACGAAACCCTGCTCGAGGCGGCGGTGCGGGCGGTGTTCGACCTCACCCCGCGGGGCATCATCGAGCGGCTCGACCTGTGCCGGCCCATTTACGCAGAGACTGCGGCCTTCGGTCACTTCGGCCGGGAGTTGGCGGCGTTCTCCTGGGAGCGGACTGACTGCGTCGATGCCTTGCAGCGCTTCGTCGCCGACCACAACGGCCAGGCGGCCTGAGCATCGCATTCCGCGTCCGCAGCACCACCGCGGCCGGGATCACTCGCCGTTTGGTCCGGGTGCGGCACCGTTTCCCCCGGGGGTCCGAAACCCCCGGGTCAGGTTCTGCAGGCTGAGCACCACCATGCGATGCGACTGGGTGAACGAACGGTTGGCCATGAGCAGCCGGGTCACCTGGTGTTCGCGGATGGTGTTGCGGGCAATGGCCCGGGAGCAGGCGCGGATGAAGGCCTTGTCCGCCTCTTCCGCGGCCTGCAGCGCCTGCTCCAGGACCGTCGCCACCTGCTCGTCGTCCGGTTCCCGGCAGACCCGGTCGACCGTGTCCCGCAGCTGTTCCAGCCGCTGTTTGAAGCCCTGGTGGGCCTTGATGAGGAACGGGTTGTCGTCCCGGCCGATATCCTCGATCTCGGCGACCAGTTCGTGCAGGTTCTTGGTCGCGTTCATGGCGCTGCGGCTCGAGCGGATGACCGGCTCGAGTTGCATCGCCTCCCTCTCCCCGATTTCGTGCGCCTGCACGTGGGCGTAGAAGGTGAAGATCTCGGCATGCAGCCGTTCCAGGTCAGCGTAGCCCACGACCGGGACCTCTGACGGTACGGCTGCTGCCGGCTCGACCACGGGCGGAGCGGGCCGGGGCGGCAATTGGTAGCGGGCGGCGATGTAGCCCAGGGACAGGGACAGCTGGTGCAGCACCTCGTTGCGCAGGGCGGTGGTGGCCGCCTCCGGCACCTCGGGCGAGGTGTTGTTGATGAACCGGGTGAGCACGCTGCGCTCTTCCGGGAAGAGCCGCTCCAGCGAGCGGGTGAGCAGGCCCACCGCCGGCAGGAAAAGGACGATGCCGACCAGGTTGAACAGGGTGTGGAAGGCGGCGATGGACAGCACCGCATCGGTGGCCGGGTCGAACGCCAGCCGGATGACCCGGGCGAAGAGGGGCAGGGCCGGCAGGACCATCAGGGCGGTGCCCAGGTTGAACACCAGCGAACTGAGCGCCGCCTGTTTCTTGGCCGGCGTGCCGCCGATGGCGCCGATGAGGATGGTCACCGTGGTGCCCACGTTGGCGCCGACGACCATGGCCGTGCCCTGGCTGAAATCGATGATACCGGCGAACAGGGTGGTGAGGACCACCGCGATGGCGGCCGAACTCGACTGCATCACCGCGGTGAGCACCAGCCCGGCGAGCATGTAGACCCACAGGCCCAGGTCGGGCAGGCGGCCCAGGTCGATGGTCGTTGCGAACGCCTCCACGCTGGTCTTCATGAAGTCCAGGCCAAGAAAGAGAAAGCCGAAGGCCACCAGCAGCTTGCTCAGGTGGATGAAGCGCGGGGAGCTGCCGAACACGATCAGGCCCAGCCCGCCGATGCCGATGACCGGCAGGGCCAGGGCGTCGATCTTCAGGGAAAAGCCGAACAGGGCGACGATCCAGGCGGTGCAGGTGGTGCCCAGCATGGCGCCCATGAGTACGGTGATGGCGTTGCCCAGGGTGAGCAGGCCCGCGCCCACGAAGGCGAGCACCATGAGCGAGACCGCGGAACTGGACTGGAGCACCGCCGTGGTGAGAATGCCGGTGGCCAGGGCCCTGGCGCGGGTGTTCGTGAACCGGCGGATCAGGGCCTTCAGCGATCGTCCGGCCAGCAGCCTGAGCGACTCCTCGAGCATGAACATGCCGAACAGGAAGATCCCCAGCCCGGCCAGAAATTTCCATCCGTCCAACATGAGGGCACCTTAAAAGTCAAAATCCACAACAGTACGTATCTAAAAACAGCCTGTTACGAAGCAAGAGACGTCGTTCTTGCGGTTTTTTACGAGAACGACAAGCATCCGCCAGGTCTCCCGTTGCCCTCACCTCCCGTTTCCTACTTGATCACCGCCAGTTCGGTCTTTTTCCGGGTCACGAAGCGGACCACCGAGTACTCGAACGGGTAGCCGCTCTGGAAGTAGCGGAACGACTGGCCGTGCCGCTTGTCCACGCCTTTGAGGGTATCCACCCCCAGTTCCACCTGGCTGTCCAGGTCCACCTCGTCGATGAGCGGGATGTGCACGCTCGTGTCCACCGCAATGCCGCCGGCGCCGCGCAGCGTGGCCGGGCCGAGGGCCGGCAACACCAGGTACGGGCCGGTGTCCACGCCCCAGTGGCCGAGCGTCTGGCCGAAATCCTCGTTTTGCCGCTTGAGTCCCATGGATGTGGCCGGGTCGAACAGCCCGGCCAGGCCGATGGTGCTGTTGATCAGGAAGCGGCCGGTGGTGGTGGCCGCCTTTTTTCCGCGGAGTTGCAGGACCGAGTTGTACAGGGTGCAAATTTCCCCGATATTCTTGAAGAAATTGGACACGCCGGTGCGCACGAATTTCGGCGTGACAAACTCGTAGGTATTGACCACGGGCAGGAAGAGATACTGGTCCAGATTGTAGTTGAAGGTGTACATGCGCCGGTTGAAGCGCTCCCAGGGGTCGTCCACGTGGGCGATTTTTTCGTCGTCGAACTCGGCCAGGGTGTGCATGGGCGGTTCTTCGTGCGAGCGCAGGGGCGGGGTGGCGGCGCAGCCGACCAGTTGGGCGAGCAGGAGCAGGGCGGCCAGCAGGGTGCAGATGCGAAACGGGGCGGTGTTCATTGTGCGGTCCCTCCGGGGAGATCGGTTCGGCTCAGGAACGCGACCATGGCGGCCATGTTCTCGGTGTACTCGAAATTGCCCAGGTGGCCGCCGCGCGGGTAGACGCGGGTGCGCTCGCCGAACAGGTCGCGCAGGTAGTCCCGGTCCGCCGGACTGAGGATGAAGTCGTCCTCGTTGACCAGGGCCGCGAATTTCGGGTTACTCCTGAGGTAGGGCTCGATGCTGCGCAGGCTGAGCGAGTCGATGAGTGCCTCGCGGGTCAGTCCCGGCCGCCGGGCGCGCATGGCCGGGAGAAAAAACTCGTCGAAGTACTGGAAGAAGCTCAGCCGCACCCCCACCTGGAAGTAGTCGTCCAGGCTGTCCGTGGTGGCCAGCACCCGGTTTTTCGGCACGATGTAGCCGCCGCCTGTCATCACGTCCGCGGCGAAGATCATGCCGGCCGAATTGACGCGGAAGGTGAGCCCGATCAGGGCGCCGGCCTCGGCCTGCGACACCAGCCGGTTGCGGTAGATGGCGTAGAGGAATTCGTCGTCCAGTTCGATGAACTGGCCGGTCTGGTAGAACTCGACGAACCGGTCGAGCATGCGGTTGAAGAAGGTGCCGATGCGGCGCGGTCCGCCCGGGATGCCGTCGAGCAGCGCCTCGATGCGTTCCACCGAACTGTACAGGTTCACCGCCGGGTTGATCAGGAGCACCCGGGAGAAGTTGAACGACCGCTGCTGCTCGTCGAGCCGGGCCACAAAGGCGGCCTGGGTGCCGCCCAGGCTGTAGCCGGCCAGGGCGAAGTCCGTCACCTCGATGTCGTCCCTGACCTTCTCCCAGGCGGTGCGCATCACCCGGTGGAGGTCCGCCGCGTCGCCCGCCAGGTCGCCGGGCACGTGGCTGGCCGAACCGTTGATGACAAAGTTCGGATGGGTCGGCGAACTCAGGGCGATCACGTGGAAGCCGGCCCCGTACAGGGCGCGTGTCAGGCTCACCATGCGCGCGGCATTGTGGCCGGCGCCGGTGCCGCCGATGAGGAAGACCAGGGGTGCCCTGGTCTTTTGCCGGGCAAAGGAGCAGCGCAGCCCCTTGTCATAGAAGAAGACGCGGGGCTTTTCCAGGTCAGGGAGCGGTTCGAGCACCAGTTCCCGAATGGGGACGTCCCGGGGCAGCACCGGTTTGAGAGCGTCAGGGGTACCGAGGATGGTGGCTTCGTAGGAACCCGAAATCGGGTACCCGTAGTCCCCCTCGGCGCTCCGGCCGAGGGCCGGCAGCAGGACGAGGAAGATGGTCAACCAGAGGGGCAGGTGTTTCATGGCGGTGTCCGTGCGGGAAATGATGGAGAGGGGTTGCGGATGTCTGGCGGTGCCGTTGCGGCCGCTTCGTGCGGCACAGCGCTGCGCCCGCGCCGGCGGTCCGGCGGGGCGCAGAGGGGCGGGAAAGGACAGAGGAGCGAACGTGGTCCGGATCAGGAAACCTTCGCTGCGGTCGGAGCCTTGTCGGCCTTGCCGAACAGGCTGCCGACCAGGTCCACCGGCACCGGGAAGACCAGGGTCGAACTCTTGTCGCCGGCCACCTGGGTGAGGGTCTGCAGGTACCGCAGCTGCATGGCCGCCGGCTCGCGGGCGAGCATCTCCGCGGCGTCGAGGAGCGCCTGGGCGGCCTGGCGCTCGCCCTCGGCGTGGATGACCTTGGCCCGCCGCTCGCGCTCGGCCTCGGCCTGGCGGGCGATGGCGCGGATCATGCTCTCGTTCAGGTCGATGTGCTTGATCTCCACGTTGGTCACCTTGATGCCCCAGCTGTCGGTCTGCGCATCGAGGATCTGCTGCACGTCGATGTTGAGCCGCTCGCGCTCGATGAGCATCTCGTCGAGTTCGTGCTTGCCGAGCACCGCGCGCAGGGTGGTCTGGGCCAGCTGGCTGGTGGCGACGAGAAAGTTCTCCACCTGGATGATGGCCTTTTCCGGGTCGACGACGCGGAAGAAGACGATGGCGTTCACCTGCACCGAGACGTTGTCCTTGGAGATCACGTCCTGAGAGGGCACGTCCATGGTCACCACGCGCAGGTCCACCTTGACGATCTGCTGGATGCCCGGGATGACGATCACCAGGCCCGGCCCCTTGACCTTCCAGAACCGGCCGAGCAGGAAGATGACGCCGCGCTCGTACTCGCGCAGGATCTTGATCGAGGAGAAGACAAAGAGAACGAGAACAGCGACAAAGGGCAGGAAACCGACTTGCAGGTCAAACATGGGTTGATCCTCCGGAGGTTGAAGATGCTGCAGCAGGGGAAACGTCCAGGGTGAGGCCGTCGATCCGTTCGACCCGCACCCGCTCGCCGGGCTTGAGGGCTGTTGTTGAGCGGGCGTGCCAGCGTTCGCCCAGGACCGTGATCCACCACTGGCCGTCGTCGGTGGGGCCGATGACCGTGCCGGCCTGGCCGATCATGGCTTCACGGCCGCTCACCACCGGCCGGCGGATGGAGCGGGCGGCAAAGGTGCCGATGGCGAGCAGCAGTGCGCCGCTGACCAGGGCCAGGCCGATGATCAGCGCCAGGGGGATGCCGAACCCCGGGACCTCGGTGTCCATGAGCAGCAGGCCGCCGAACACGAAGGCGACGATGCCGCCCACCCCGAGGGCGCCGAAACTGGGCACAAAGGCCTCGGCCAGCATCAGGGCCGCGCCCACGAGCAGGAGCAGCACGCCGGCCCAGTTCACCGGCAGCAGGTGGAAGGCGTACAGGGCGAGCAGCAGGGCAATCGCCCCGGCCACCCCGGGCACGCCGAAACCGGGCGAGGTGAATTCGAAGAACAGGCCGTAGACGCCAATCAGCATGAGCACCAGGGCCACCTGCGGGTTGGTCAGGATGCCGAGCAGGCTGGTGCGCCAGTCCGGCTGCACACGGACCACCGCGGCCCCGGCAGTGGCCAGTTTGGTCGTGCCGGAGCCCACCGAGACCTCGCGGCCGTCCAGTTTAGCGAGCAATTCCGGCAGGTCCACCGCCACCAGGTCGATCACCTTCTGTTTCAGGGCCTCAGCTGAACTCAGGCTGGCCGCCTCGGTGACCGCGCGCACGGCGAAATCCACGTTGCGGCCGCGCAGTTGCGCCAGGCTGCGGATGTAGGCGGTGGCATCCTCCACCGCCTTGGCGCTCATGGCATCCTTTTCCTTTGGTTTTTCCGCCTCCGGGTCCGGCTTGGCACCCGGCCGCGGGCCGCCGATGCCGATGGCCACCGGCGTGGCCGCGCCCAGGTTGGTGGCCGGGGCCATGGCCGCGATGTGACTGGCATAGAGGATGTAGGTGCCGGCGCTGGCCGCGCGAGCGCCCTCCGGGGCGACAAAGGTGGCCACCGGCACGGGCGAGGCGAGGATGTCCTTGATCATCGCCCGCATGGAGGTGTCGAGCCCGCCGGGCGTGTCCATCTCGATGACCACCAGGCTGGAGCCGGTCTCGGCCGCCTGCTGGAGACCGCGATGCAGGTAGTCGGCCGTGGCCGGGCCGATGGCGCCGTCGACGCGGAGCACGAGGATCGCACCATCGGCCGAATGGGTCGCTGTCGGGGCGAACAGGGCAAGCAGCACCAGCAGCGGGGCGAACAGCAGGCGGAGTGGGGACAGGGTGCGGACGTGCATGGGATACCCCCCTGGGTGAGCGACGAAAACCTGGCAACGGGACCTGGCCCGCGCCTGGGGTGGAAACCCGCTCCGGGGGCGGGCGCTTGTGGTCGGCCCGACCGGTCCGGGAAAAATCGGCGGCAGCCCAGACTGTCCGGCCGGAAAAAGACCGCAGCAGGGCAGAGTCGCAGCGATTCTTTGCTCCGCAGTGTGCCAGAACCCGGGCGTATTGCCTAGTTTTTTTGGCGATCCTTCCGGTAAGCGAGACAGGAGGCCCGCCACCAGGGGCTGTATCGGCGGGCGCGGTCACCTCGCTTGCCTACAGCAGGTTGAAATCCTCGATGATGATCTGGTCTTCAGGAACCCCCATCGTTCTGAACTGGTGGATCAGCCCGCTGACCATGGGCGAGGGTCCGCACAGAAAAATATTCTTGTCACGCACTCCGCCCGGGACACGGCCGTCGATGTACTCCGCCGTGATGAACCCCTGTCGGGCCGTCTCGTACAGCTCATAGTGATGACCCCGCTCCTCGAAGGCGGGAAACCCATGGAAATGACTGAGGATAACCTCGTTTTTGATGTCGTTGTCAAAGCTGGCCTGTTCCTGCGTGGGGACCAGGTAAAAAAGGGCGACCCGCGGACTCGTCCAGTCCGGGCTGATTTCAGGGTGCAGGGCCACGACCGAGGGCTCGGTGTCCGGTGATGCCGGTTGTTCGCCCGAGTGCAGGGCAACATGCCACATGCCGAGAAAAGGCGTTATGCCCACACCACCGCCGATGAAAACGCAGTCGCGCTCAGCCGCCAGAAACAGGTCGCTGAAATGACCGTAGGGGCCGAAGACCGTGACCTTGTCGCCCGGGTCGAGCAGGTCCAGCGAGCGGGTGTGGTCGCCGGTCTTCTTGATGCCCAGTTTGAAGCGCGATGCCAGGTTGTAGCCGCAGGCGATGGAGTAGGGGTGCGGTTCGGCGGTTATCCCCGCCTTGTGCACCACCAGGTAGATAAACTGGCTGGGCCGGAACGACATCTTTTGTGCGACCGGGGCAAAGGTGAGTTCCAGCACATCCCCCACCCTCTCGATGTCGGCGATCCGGTACGGATAGCGCGGGCCGATGAAACGATACAGGAACCGGATGTACAGGAAGCTGCCCAGGGCCAGCGACAGCAGGCCGTACAGCCAGTACCGGAGCAGCGGATAGGCGGCAACGTCCCGGTCGACCACGACAACATGCACGATGAGCAGCACGAGAAAGGCGCCGAACCACTCATGCGTTCGCTTCCAGCGGTGGTACGGGATTTTCACCCACAGGGTCGGGATGAGCAGGAGGACCAGGAGCAGCAGCGCGCCAACGCCGAGATTGTGCCCAAGGAGGTAGCGGTCCCCCT
Source organism: uncultured Desulfobulbus sp. (assembly GCA_964567725.1). Classification (GTDB taxonomy): domain Bacteria; phylum Desulfobacterota; class Desulfobulbia; order Desulfobulbales; family Desulfobulbaceae; genus Desulfobulbus. Next base: position 17,692 of record CAZMNU010000026.1, read on the forward strand.
GCGGAGCGATGAACCAGAGCCTGTGCAGAAAGGCGGCCAGGTCGGGTAACCGGTCCAGGGCGAGAAAAAGGGGATGCAGGAGGATCAGCCAGAAGGCGGCTTTGCCGAGCCGTTTATGCACCTGGTAGACCTTGTCCAGGCCGTGAAAATATCGTTCCAGCAGCCGGTTGCGCGTCGACAGGACCACGCACCAGCAGAACAGGACGGTTGCCGAGAGCGAGGCGGCCTTTGCCGGATATTTGAACGGATTGTCGAACCAGTCATGGAACGCCCACTTGCTGCCCAGCCAGAGGGCCAGGGTGAGGGCGACAGTCAGGACAACCGGCTTCAGGTTTTGCGACGTTTTCGAGGTGGTGAGCATTTCGGGTTCCCGGGTCCCATCTTTGTCGTTCTCGTGAAAAGCCACGAGAACGACGTTCCTTGCTTCGTAACATGCTGTTTTTGCGAAGCGTAACTTTGCGGATTTTGACTTTTTACGATGCCATCATCTTTCTCTTTTCCGAACCAGTGATCATCTGAGCACGACTATCGCCAACCGGTGTGCTTTTGGCAACCTTGGGGTCTTCGGGAGCGAACATTTTGTTCCATCCACGCTCTCGAACGAACCTGGCCTCTTGTTCATCGGCCATCGGCCTTGCAACGTGTTGCCAGGCACTGCCCAAAAGCAATGGGCGGGTGTGCCAGCCCGTCCAACCAGCGCCGCGGCCAGGCCTGCTCCCCGTGCAGCGCTCCCAGCAGGGCGCCCAGAACCACCCCCCGATGGCAGTTGTCCCCGCCGAGATTGGTGTTCACCACCAGGGCCTGCTCGGGATCGTCCTGATACTTCCAGGCCAGGGACAGGGTCAGGGGCAGGGACTGCTCGACGTAGCATGCCGTGCTGAACACGTTGCGGGCGACATCCGCATCCGCACGGCCTGACAATGCGGCAAAGGCATAGCCACTCAACCGCTGCAAGGGCGCGGCTCTGATCGTCTGCAGGGATTGGCGAACATCGGCGCCGAGCAGGATATCGTGGAGGATGTCGGCAAAGCAGGCCAGGGCGTTGCGCATCAGCCCCCCGGGGTGGGTCAGGGCCAGGTGGGCTTCGGCCAGGTGCAGGGCCGTGTCCCACCGGTCCTGGTAGAACAGCAGCAGGGGCAAGGCCAGACTGAGACCGCCGATGTGTTTCTCGTCGGGCAAGCCAGTGGGCGGGCCTTTTTTGTGCGGAGCCCAGGCCCGGAAAAACTCCCGGTGACATTCCTCCACATAGGTGTCGTTGTGGGTGCCGGGCGTTGTCATGAACGCCACGTACCGGGCCAGGTAGTCTTGCTGATCGTATTCCTCCCTTGCCAGCAGGCTGTCCATCAGCAGTCGGCTGAGTTTCAGGTTCAGGGTGTTTTCTCCGGCTTCCAGAAACTGGTGATAGTGGATGCCGCGCTGCCCCCAGAATCGGGCCTGGCTGTGCAGGATGTCCGCCTGCGGACGAACCGGGCGATACCGCGAGCGCCAGAGAATGCTGTCCGGGTGGGGATTCTTCGGTCGGACATAGTCCTGCACCCGGCCATAGTCCCGGGCCAGGGCAGCGGTGTCGTAATACCAGTGCACCGGCATGGCCAGGGCATCGGCTATGCAGGTCCCAAAAAGCGCCCCGGTCAGGCGGGAAGGCAGGGGTATGGCGGGTGTGTTCATGGATGTGGCCTCGGTTGAAATTCCCTGTGCATGCAGAGAGGGTACGTGCAGGATGGAGGTCTTGGTTGCGGCGGAGCCAGTCGGCAGAGCCAACCGCCCACCTCAGTCGTTTGCGATGGTCAGCCCGGTCAACAGGGTGACCGAGTCGGCCTTGGTCCACAGGCCGACATGTCCGTGATACGAACTCGCCGCCCGATGCTCGAACAGGGTGACGCCTTCGACCCGGCAGGCAGCCGTGTCAGCCTTTATGGCGACCTCCAGCGTGTACCACTGCCCCCTGGTGATGGGCAGGTCGGCGCGCGCCCGTTCCACCCGCCTGTTGTCGACGAAGGTTCCCGGTTGCGAGTCTGTTTCGGACGGTTGGCCAGTGTGGTTCGAGGTCACCCCCCGGGCTGGTGTCGCACAAGATAGTCTCTCTTTTTCCGCTTGACAATGAAATAGATGTAACATAATTTTGTTCATCATGAAAAATAAATGGATTCTCTTCTCCTCTTCGCTACCCGCCACCAACGCCAAAGCGCGAATGCGCATCTGGCGGCGCATCTCGGCCATCGGCGCGGTTCAACTGAAAACCGGTCTCCAGATCCTGCCCCATCGCGAGGAGCTGATGGAAAACATCACCTGGCTGATCGGCGAGGTCAACGCCTCGGGCGGTGAGGCCCTTGCCCTGCAATGCGCCCAGGTCGAAGGCATGGCCGATGAGCAGATCGAGCAGCTGTTCCAGGCCCAGGTGGACCAGGAGTTTGCCCAGATTCAGATCGAGGCCAAGGACTTGCTGGCCACCGCGGACGGTGCAGCGGAAGGCGAGCATGCCAGGGAACTGGCCAGGGCCCTGCGCAAGCTGCGCAAGCGGTGCGAGGCGGTGCGCCAACGGGATTTCTTCCCCTCCGGCACAGCCGCCAGGACCCTGAACGTGCTCGACAGTATCGCGGCACGACTGCGCAGGCCGGATCAGCCATCCGTACCGCCGGTCCGGCTCGATCACTCCGAGTACCAGGGCCGGACCTGGGTCACCCGGGCCCGGCCGTACATCGACCGATTGGGGTCGGCCTGGCTCATCCAGCGGTTCATCGATGCGCAGGCCCGGTTCCGTTTTCTCGGTGCCGGGGAAACGGCGGATGTTGATGGGGGCGAGTTGCCCTTTGACATGGCCCTCGGAGCGTTCACCCACCAGGGTGAACTGATCACCTTCGAGGTTCTGCTCCGGGACTTTGCCCTGCACGATCCGGCCCTGACGAGAATAAGCGAACTGGTCAGGTGGATCGACGTGCAGGAGGAGGCCTTGCCCGAGGAGGCCGCCCTGCTGAAAACCCTGCTCGACGGGTTGATGGCCCTCACCGCCGACGACCACCGGTTGCTGGAGCGGGCCCGCCTGCTCTTTGACGCCCTGCATGCCGGGTTTGCAAAAAACTTGAGCAGCGCCACGCCGTGACCGCTGTCCTCTCGCAAACCGCCAATCCGCATCCCATCCACCCCAACCTGACCACGGAGAACCATCATGCCTCCCTACGCAAAACACCTGGAAACAAGCGCTCGCCGGACCGGCAACGACTATCAGCCGTTGCACGACTGGCTGGACAACCATCCCGACCACAAGGCGGCCCGCCACGATCTGGCCGCACTCGCTGAAAACAGGGCGTTTGTCCTGAACACCTGGGGAGACGAGGCGGTCACCGAGTTCTTCCTCCATGTGGCCGAAGACCTGCTGATGAAAGAGATCGCCACCCTGGTCAATGCCGGCTGTCCCACCCAGGCGGTCCAGCACAGCCTGGAGGTGGCGCGCAAGGCCCTGGAGATCGCCAGCCGGGTAAAAATTCCGGTGGACAAGCACCTGCTGGCCCGCGGCGCCATCTTCCACGATCTCGGCAAGGCCAGAACCTACGGTATGGAGCACGGCGAGATCGGCGCGAAGATGGCCGAGGAGCTTGGGCTCGAGGAAGCGATCCGCCAGATCATCCTGAAGCACATTCGCGGCGGACTGACCGAGGCCGAGGCCAGGGAACTGGGGCTGCCGGTCCGCGATTACACCCTGCGGACACCGGAAGAGAAGATCGTCATCTATGCCGACCGGATGGTCGACATCTACACCGATGGCATCGTGCCGGGTGCGGACGAGCACAAGGCGGAACAGGACTTTGTCAGCATCCTTGCAACCTACGAGAAATACGGCAAGAATCCGGCCACGCTGCAGCGCTACCTGGCCCTGCATGCGGAAATCCAGGGCTGGATGGCCTGATCCACCTGCCCCCGGAGCCCACCGGCGCCGGGGAAGTGACTATCCCCATGCACATCGCCACCAGAGACATCATTCTGCTTTTTGCCACCAGAACCATCCGGTTGTTCGCTTACGGGTTCATCTCGGTGGTGCTGGCCCTGTATCTCGCGGCCACAGGGTTGGGCGCAACGGGTGTCGGGGCCGTTCTCACCGCCACCCTGGCCGGTGATATTCTCGTCTCCCTCTGGGTGACCATGGTGGCTGACCGGTTTGGCCGCCGGAACATGCTCCTGTTCGGGGCGGCACTGATGATCCTGTCCGGCCTGGTCTTCCTCTGCACCACCAACCCGATGTGGATCACCCTGGCGGCGATCATCGGCATCGTCAGCCCCAGCGGCGGCGAGATCGGTCCTTTTCTGTCCATCGAACAGGCGGCGCTCTCCCAACTGGTTCCGGACAACCGGCGCACCAGGCTGTTCGGCTGGTACAATCTCGCCGGGTCGTTCGCCACCGCGGCCGGCGCCCTGGCGGGCGGCTGGCTGGCGCAATGGCTGCAGACCATCGGCTGGAGCGGTCTGGAGGCATACCGGTTCGTCATGGCCGGCTATGCGGCCTGCGGTCTGGCGCTGGTCCTGTTCTTCCTCTTTGTCTCCCGGCAGGTGGAGGTGGTTCCGGTGGCAGAAGCCGCGGCGGGCGCGGCCAAAAGAACCATGGGCCTGCACCGATCGCACAAGGTGGTGTTCAGGCTCAGTTCCCTCTTTGCCCTCGATGCCTTTGCCGGCGGCTTTGTCGTCCAGAGCATGATCGCCTGGTGGCTGCATGTCCGCTACGGGGTCGACGAAGGCATGCTCGGCACCCTGTTCTTCGGCGCCAATCTGCTGGCCGGGGTGTCGGCACTGCTGGCCACCAGGCTTGCCGAGCGGATCGGCCTGGTGCGCACCATGGTCTACACCCACATTCCGTCCAATATCCTCCTCTGCCTGGTGCCGCTGATGCCGAATTTCTGGCTGGCCATCACCGTGCTGCTGCTTCGTTCGAGCATCTCGCAGATGGACGTGCCGGCCCGCCAGTCCTACACCATGGCCGTGGTGGCGCCGGACGAACGATCCGCCGCCTCGGGCATCACCACGGTGGCCCGTTCAGTGGGCGCGGCCGTTTCGCCCCTGCTCGCCGGCCTGCTCATGGCCAACCCCCTGCTGTTCAGCCTGCCTTTCTTTGTCGCCGGCGGCCTGAAGATTGCCTACGACCTGACCCTGTACAAGCTGTTCAAGGATAGTGACGAGTAACCGGTGCTGGGCTCGTTGTCGTTGCCCGGCAAGGGCGCTCTTCCAGGCGGGGGGATTTTAAAGGAACGACTTTTCGGGAGACTGCCTCGGGTGGGGGAAGGAGGGATGCGAACCGACCCGAGCCTGCTAGCGCAGTTCAGTGCAGGTCGCGTCCCTCGCCCTGCTCCTCGTAGGTGATGCCGTCGCGGATGTGGTAGATGCGTCTGAAGGTGGGGATGATCTTCTCGTCATGGGTGACGACGATGATGGCGGTTTCGAACTGCCTGGCCATGTCGTTGAGAATGCGGATGACCGCCAGGGCCCGTTCACTGTCCAGCGGCGCGGTGGGTTCATCGGCCAGGATGACCGGCGGCCGGTTGACCAACCCGCGGGCAATGGCCACCCGCTGCTGCTCGCCGCCGGAAAGCTGGGAGGGCATGGCCAGGGCGCGGTGGCCGACGTCCAGGGCGTCGAGCAGTTCACGGGCACGCCGGCGGGCCTCCCGGTTGGGCTGGCCGGCAAGCATCGGCAAGAGGGCGATGTTGTCGGTGACATTCAGAAACGGAATCAGGTACGGGGCCTGGAAGACAAAGCCGATCCGGTCGCGCCGCAAGGCTCGCAGGTCGTTGATCCGCCAGCCGTTGTCGTAGATCACCTCGCCGCCCAGGGTCATTGTGCCCGCGGTCGGTTCGATGATTGCGCCCAAACACTTGAGCAGGGTGGTCTTGCCCGAGCCCGAGGGGCCGATCAGGCCGACCACCTCGCCCGGGGCCACGGACATGTTCACCTGCCTGAGGGCATCCACCGCGGTGTCGCCGCGGCCGTAGCGTTTACCCAGCCCTTCGATGCGGATGCCCCGCTCCTCTGTCGTCTGCTCAGCCACCGATGGCCTCCGCCGGGTCGACCTTGAGCGCCGCGCGAATGGCGACCAGGCTGGCCACCACGCAGATGACCATCACCGCCACAAACCCGCGCAGGGCGTCACCGGGCACAAGCAGCACGTACTTGGGGAACACCGGCGCCCAGAAGGTGGCGGCAATCTTGCCGACGATGAAGCCGATGGCGCCCAGGGCCACGGACTGCTTGAGGATCATGGCGGCGATGGTGCGGTTGCGGGTGCCGATGAGCTTGAGCACCGCGATCTCGCGGATCTTGCCCAGGGTCAGGGTGTAGATGATGAAGGCCACCACCGCGGCGCTGACAATGGCCAGGATCACCAGGAACATGGCGATCTGCCGGGCCGAGGTGGCGATCAGCTTGGCAATGAGGATTTCCTGCATCTGCGCCCGGGTGTAGACCGTGAACCGCTTCCACCGCCGGATCGGCTCGGCCACCGCCTCCGCGTCCACGCCCGGATTGAGCTGCACGAGCACCGCGTTGACCGAGGGGTTGGTGGTCTGGGCGGCAAGGACCGCGTCGAGCAGGCCGGGCACGTTCGGGCGGTTGAGGGCCGGGTTTGCCGCGGTGCGCGCCCGCTGGCGGACGATGGCATCGTTGTCCTTGAGAAACTGCGCCTCCTGGGCGTCCTTGAGCGGGATGAAGACCATCGGGTCGCCGCCCGAGGAGACCATCCGCCTGGTCAGGCCGACCACGGTGAACAGGTTGCGCCGGATCTGCAGCTGATCACCCAGGGAAAAACCGGAGGCCACATCCGCCACCGCCTCGTAGTGGCCGCGGGTCAGGTGGCGGCCGGCGACCAGGAACCCGGGCCAGCCGGGGTGGCCCGGTCCGTCCGGGGCGATGCCCACCACCATGGCGCGCACGTCCCGTTGGGCCAGTCCGCCGGTGCGCCGTACCTGCATGGTCAGGTAGGTGACATTGGCGGCCCGGGCCACGCCGTCCATGCCGCGGATGCTGCGGTAGACGTCGTCGTACAGGCTCGACGATTCGGCATAGGGGCCGAGCGTGTCCTGCTGCACCACCCAAAGATCGGCGCCGCTGTTGTCGAGCAGCACGTGGGCATCGTCGACCATGCCGCGGTAGACGCCGGCCATGGTCAGGGTGACACCGATGAGCAGGCCCAGGCCGATCCCGGTGAACAGGAACTTGCCCCAGGCGTGGAGGATGTCGCGTCCGGCCAGGCTGATCACGGCGACTTCCCGGGCAGGTGCTCCACCACCTTGACCCGGCTCCCGGCGCGCAGTGCTTTGCGGCTGTACAGCACCACCCGTTCTCCGCCCTCGAGCCCGCCCAGGATCTGGACGCGGCCCTCCAGGTCGGCGGCGCCGGTGGTCACGGGGCGGAACAGCGGCCGGTCGTTGTCCAGGAGCCACACGCCGAGCTGACCGTCAACCCGGTGCAGGCAGCTGTTGAGCACCACCGGCGCGGGCGGCGAGATTGGCAGGTCGACCGTCACCTCGGCCAGTTCCCCCAGGGGCGGCACGGTCGCCGGCAGCCTGGCGAAGGCCACCTTGGCCAGCACCTCTTCGGTCACCGCATCGGCCACCGGCTCGACCCGCACCACCTGCGCCGGGATCGGCGCAGTGCCCAGGGAGCGGAGCATGACCCGCGCCGGCAGCCCGGCGCGAAGCCCCGCGGCCCGCTGCTGATCAAAACGCACGTGCAGCCGGATGCTGTCCGGTTCGACCACCTCGAGCACCGGCTGGCCCGGAACCACGGTGGTGCCCGGGTCCACGTCGCGGCGGGCGACCAGGCCAGTGACCGGCGACACCAGCTCCAGGTTGGCGCGCTGGCGCAGGAGCCCGTCCCGTTCGGCCCGCAGCCGGCCGACGTCATGCCGGGCAACCTCCAGATTGGCGCGAACCGCCTCGAAAGCGGCCCGGGCCACATCGAGTTCCTGCCGTCTTGCTTCCGCATCCTCCCGGCTCACGGCCCGGGTGGCGAGCAGACGGGCGTAGCGCTCTGCCTGGCCTTCGGCAAAGGTCTTGCGCGCCTGGGCTTCCCGGATCTGCGCCTCCACCGCGGATACCGCGGCCTCGGCCCTGCGCAGCGCCGCTTCCTGCGCTTTGACCCGGTCATCCAGATCCACCGGATCCATGGTCCCCACTGCCTGGCCGGCACTCACCGGGTCGCCCGGCTGCACATCTATCCGCAGCAGCCGGCCGGTGAGGGTGGGGCCGATCCTGTGGGTGAAGCGGGCCTCCACCGTGCCGATACCGAACAGCGACGGGGTCACGGTCTGGCGGGTCACGGTCATCAGCGAGACCGGCACCGGCGCCAGGGGACCGGAACGCACCAGGACCAGGACGAACAGCAGGAACAGCGGCAAGAGGATGCCGGCCAGCAGCAGGGTTCGCGCGTTGGCTGCAATCCACCGTTTCATTGGTCGCCTCGCAGGCCGCGAAGATAAATGGCGAACACGCCCGGGGCCTCGTTGCGGATGTGCTCGATGCCGCCCGAGAGCATGGACTGCATGATCAGCCCTTGCAGGGTGCCGAGAAAGAGAAGCGCGGCGGACCGGGTCGCGAGGGCAGGGGTGATTTCCCGGCAGGCCTTGCCCTGATCGATGCAGGCGCACAAGCGTTGCAGGTACTGCTGAAACAGCTCCTGCGCGATCCGCTTGGCCGGGGTGTCTTCGGACCGCTGCAGTTCATCAAAGAATATGCGCGGCACTCCGGGGTATTCGACCACAAAGTCGACGTGCGTTATGAACATCGCCTCCAGGGTGGCCAGGGGCGAACCGTTCTCGCGCGACGCCTGTTCGATCCGCGCCAGCAGCCGCTCCCGCACCCAGGCCATGACCGCCTGCCAGAGGTCGGCTTTGGTGGCAAAGTGACGAAACACGGCCCCTTGCGTCAGGTTCATTTTCCGGGCAATGGCGGCAGTGGTGATCTCGCCGGGGTTCTGTGATTCCGCCAAGGTCAGGACCGCCTGGACGGTCATGGCCCGTCGCTCCTCTGCGGGCAGGTATTTTGTCGTGTTCTCCATGCGGTTCCTGGATGGAAGTAAGTGATTGGTTACTAACTTACTCGGCCCAGGAGGAGAAGGCAAGGCGAAAAACTGTTTCATTCCCTGGCGGTGTTCCGCGAGAAAACATGGCAGGGCAGGGCGTTGACGAGACACACTTCAGGTGTGTTCACAGGTCGGGCAGGGGAACGCCCCGGCCGATTCAATGGGTGGCCGGTGTCGTATCCGGGGGCGGGTGCAAAAGAGGGTGAGATTATCCGTTGGTGATGCAGCGGACCGGGCAGGAGGCAACGGCATGGTCGATGCAGCCCTCATCGCAGTCCTGGGTCTGGATCACCCAGGCGCTGTTGGTGTCATCGTTGCAGGCGAAGATCTCGGGGCAGAGTTTCAGGCAGGTGCCGCAGCCATGGATTCGTCACTGTCGATCCGGTTTTCCTCGGGTGTTTTGGGAGGGGGCCTGGTGGCAAGGGGTCCGCCAGCAACCGGCTCACCCTTTGAGGGTACCCAAGACCCTTGCGGCAGTGGCCGAGGAGGAAAAAGAGGGGGAAGGAGGCGTCAAGTATTGGTGTCGCTGCACACAGGACCGGTCTCTACTGGACACGCCCGAATCACTGTCGGGGCCCCCCACCCGCGAGAAGCCACTAGGCCTTGTCCTCCATGTGCGGTCCGAGAATCATCTGCGCATAGCCCTGGCCCGCCGGTATCCGCGGGTAGAGCATTTCGTCTTCATCACAGATCACTTCCAGGAAACAAGGTCCATCAGCCTGCAAAAATGCGTTCAACCCATCTGCAAGGTTTTTCCGGTCATCAATGCGTGTGGCGAAAGCAAAGCTCAAATCCTTGGCAACTGCGGCAAAGTTGACCCCATTGACCTTCCTGGTCGCCACATAGTTGCCCGCATGCACAAATTTCTGATAGTTCCTGACCATGCATTCGCCATGATTGTTCAGCAAAAGCACTTTGATGGGCAGGTTGTAGCGGCCGATGGTAAACAACTCGCCCAGGTTCATCAACAGGCTGCCATCGCCGTCGATGGCCAGAACCGTGGCGCCGGGATTGGCATAGTGGGTGCCCACCGCGTTCGGCAAGGCAAACCCCATGGTGCCGAACCCACCGGAACTGATGAAGGATTTTGGAGATTTGGTCACCAGGTACTGGGCGGCAAGCATCTGGTGATTGCCGACCCCGGTGGTTATTTTCATGTTTTCGGTGAGTTGGGTCGACAGCAGTTCCATCACCTCGGCCTGCTGGATCGCCCGGGCGTTCCTGTTGAAATTCAGCGGAAAGTTCTTTTTCAACTGACGGCCATATTCCTGCCACTGGGTAATATGCAACTCGATGGCGTGTTTTTCCGCATAGTTGAGCAGGTCATCCAGGGCTGTTTCCGCCCGGCCGATGAACGTGAACTTTGGCTTGCGCGAAAACCGGACCTCCTGCACCTTTTCGGGATTGACATCAAAATAGGCGATATCGGCTTCAAGGCCGAGTTCTCCCACCTTCTGGGAAACACGGTCATCCCAGCGGACACCGAAGGCGACGAACAGATCCGTTTGCTGAATGGCCATGTTCGCGGCGGGAACGCCAAACATGCCGAGCATGCCGAGGGCGAAGTCATCGTGTTCATTGAGGATGCCTTTGCCCATCAGGCTCCAGATCGACGGTACCTTGTAGCGTTGGTTGAAGGTTCTGATCCGCTCGCTTCCTGCCGCCGAATTCAAGCCGCCACCAATGTAGAGAAGGGGACGTTGTGCATTCTGCAGGATTTGAAAGAACTGCCTGCACTGGTTTTCGCCCAGATGTCGTTCTTCATCATATTTATAGCGGAATCGCTCAACATCAATGGATTGGTACACGCCTTCACGGTTTTGAATGTCAAAGGGAAAATCAATGACCACCGGGCCGGGTTTACCGGACTTGGCGAAAAAATAGGCGTCCTTGACGATTTCTTCGATGTTGTGCAGTTCATCGACTAAAATTACCTTTTTTGCGGCATTGGAAAATATTTTCTCGACATTTATGTGCTGAAATTCATCCGTTCCCATTTTCATTCTGGCCACCTGTCCGGCAAAGACCAGCAAGGGAATCGAGTCGGCATTGGCATCCGCAACTGCAGTCAGGGTGTTCGTGATGGCCGGTCCAGACGTCACCACCGCAATGCCGATGCCTTCACTGGATCGAGAGTATCCTCCGGCAGCAAAGGCGCAGGACTGTTCATTCGCGCACACCACAATTTCAAGGCTCTTCGTCGTTTCAAGTGGATTTCAGAAGATGCTGTATGGGCGCTGCCAGC
>CAZMNU010000027.1:0-1819 GCA_964567725.1 uncultured Desulfobulbus sp.
ATGGTGGCGACCATGGAGGTGGTGGAGGTCTTGCCGTGGCTGCCGGCCACCGCGATGCCGTATTTTTTGAGCCGCATCAGCTCGGCCAGCATCTCGGCCCGCTGGATGACCGGGATGTGCTGTTCGCGGGCCGCGACCACCTCGGGATTGTCGGCGGCGATGGCCGTGGAGGTGACGACCACGTCCGCGCCCGCCACCCAGGGAGCCTCGTGCCCCTCGTGGATCACTCCGCCCAGCCCGGTCAGCCGGCGGGTGATGTCGGTGGAGCGCAGGTCGGAACCGCTCACCCGGTACCCGAGGCTGAGGAGCAGCTCGGCGATGCCGGACATGCCGATGCCGCCGATGCCGACAAAGTGGATGTGCTTGGTCTTCCTGTACATGGGGCCCGTGTTGGTGAGAACCTCAAAAAGGTTTGCCGCTCCGTGACGACACGAGGCGGAGGCACTCGTCGACAATCCGCAGGGCGGCGTCCGGCAGGGCCATGGCCCGCATTTTGGCGGCCATTGTATGTAACTCTTCCCTGTTATGCAAGCGTTCGCTGACCGCTTTGCCGAGAATTTCCCCGGTCAGGCCGGCTTCCTCGACCACAACGCATCCGCCTGTTTTTTCATAGTATTTACCATTGGTCAGCTGGTGGTTGTCGGCCGCGTAGGGATAGGGCACGAGCAGCGCCGGCACCCCCATCACGGCCAGTTCGGCCAGGGTGGTCGCGCCGGCCCGGGACACCGCCAGATCGGCCCGCCGATAGACCCCGGCCATGTCACGAATGAAGGCCGACACCTCGGCCTCGACCCCGATCCGCCGGTATCCCTCCCGCACCGTGGCCTCGTCGGCCGTGCCGGTCTGGTGGATGATGCGCACCGGCCGCCCCCCGGCGACAAGCACTTCCGCCGCCTCGAGCATGAGCAGGTTGACCCGGTGGGCGCCCTGGCTGCCGCCGAGCACGAGCAGGGTCGGCACCTCGTGCACCGGTCGTTCTCCCTTCGCTGCCGCCAGGATCTCCTGGCGCACCGGGTTGCCGGTGAGCACCGTCCTGGCCGCCGGGAATGGCGGCTGGCAGGGCAGCGAGATGCAGATCCGGTCCGCCAGTCGGCCGGCCAGCCGGTTGGCCATGCCCGGCACCGAGTTCTGTTCGTGGATGACCACCGGCACGCCCAGGGTGCGGGCGGCGAGCAGCACCGGCCCGGTCACGTAGCCGCCCACTCCGAACACAAGGTCCGGCCGGAAGCGGCCAAGCATCCGCCGGGCCGCCACTATGGCCAGCGGCATCTGCACCAGGTTGCGGACCCTGCTGCCCAGGGACAGCCCCTTGACACCGCCGCAGGCGAGCGTGGCCAGTTCGAAGCCGCGGTCGGCCAGGGCCTGCTGGTCGAGCAGCCGCGAGGTGCCGATGAACAGCACCTCGGTCCCGGGAACCCGCTCCTGCATGGCCGCGGCCAGGGCGATGGCCGGGAACAGGTGACCGCCGGTGCCGCCGCCGGTGACGGTCAGGCGCATGCGGGGCAGGCTCCGCTGCCCGCCGGCTGCAACCGGTCCAGCCGCGCGCCGGTATGGTTATCGGCGAACCGGGTCTCGATTTCGACGAGCATGGCCTGGTAACAGTCGGGGCAGTACCCATGGGTGAACGATTCGCGGCCGTCCGGGGCCGGGCGCTTCACCAGCCATCGCCCGCCCTGCTCCACCCGTGCGCACCGGCAGCAGATTCTCGTCATGCCCCCACCTCCCCCCGGCCGGCCCGCTCCGCCTGCAGACGCCGGACGCAGTCAACGAACACCCGGCCGCGCTCCGCATAGCCGGAAAACATGTCAAAGCTTGCACA
>CAZMNU010000027.1:1919-28629 GCA_964567725.1 uncultured Desulfobulbus sp.
CCCAGCGCGATGGCATCGCGACTGCAGTCGCAGAGCGCGGCCGCCAGGATGCCGGCCGCCGCGTTCTGCCGGTTGACCGAGGAGTGCAGCCGGGTCTCGCCGAGATCGAAATCCTCGACCCGGCCGTCCAGGCGCAGGCGGACCAGGGGGCCGTCGATCCGGGCCGCACAGCGCTCACCCGCACCGAAACGGTGCACAGCCACCCCGGCCGGAACCGGGGTCGCGTCGACCACCGGGTCATCGGCGCCGAGCACCGCCGTGTCGCCCGGCCGCTGGTGGGCGAACAGCCGCATCTTGGCAGCGGTGTAGGCGGCCAGGGAGCCGTGCCGGTCGATGTGGTCCGGGCTGACGTTGAGCAGCAGGCCGATGTCCGGCCGAAACTCGCCGGCGAGGTCCAGCTGAAAACTCGACAGTTCGAGCACGGCTGCGCCGTAAACCGTCGGATCGATGAAAAAGTCGAGCAGCGGTGTGCCGATGTTGCCGCCGACGAACGGCCGTTTGCCCGCCCGGGCGAGCAGTTCGCCGATGAGCCCGGTGGTCGTGGTCTTGCCGTTGGAGCCGGTCAGGGCGATCACCGGCACCGGAAACTCGCCTGCGGCCAGGGCCAGTTCGCCCAACAGCGGCAGGCCCAGGCCGCGGGCCTCGTTGAGAATAGGCAGGTCGAGCGGCACACCCGGCCCGGGGACGACGAAATCCGCGCCGCGCAGAAACGCGCCGGTGTGACCACCGCTTTCCAGCGCCACCTTGTTGCGCTCGAGAAAATCGATGGTCGCCGGGTCGATCCGTTCCGCCGGGCGCTGCTCCGAAACCGCCACAAGCACCCCCCGTCGGAGCAGGTAACGTACGGTGGACAGCCCGGCCGTCCCGAGTCCGATCACCACCGCCCGCATGCCGTTGTGTACCTGCATGGTCTATCTCAGCTTGAGTGTTGCCAGGGCGATCAACCCCAGGATGATGGAAACGATCCAGAAGCGCACGACCACCTTGGGCTCGAGCCAGCCTTTCTTTTCGAAATGGTGGTGGAACGGCGCCATCAGGAAGATCCGTTTGCCGCCGCTGAGCTTGAAATAACCCACCTGGAGGATGACCGACAGGGCCTCCATGACAAAGATGCCTCCGACAATGGCGAGCAGGAACTCCTGCTTGGTGATGATCGACACCGTGCCCAGGGTGCCGCCCAGGGCGAGCGAGCCGACATCGCCCATGAAGATCTGCGCCGGGTAGCAGTTGAACCAGAGAAAGCCCAGACAGGCGCCGACAATGGCCCCGCAGAACACGGTCACCTCGCCCGCGCCGGGGACAAAGGGGATCTGCAGGTAGCTGGCCACCACCGCATTGCCGGCCACGTAAGAGAAGATGAGGTAGGTCGAGGCGGTGATGACGATCGGTCCGGCGGCCAGGCCGTCCAGGCCGTCGGTCAGGTTGACCGCATTGGAGGCGCCGACAATGACCACCACCGCAAAGGGCACGTACCACCAGCCCAGGTCCGGGTTCAGGGTCTTGAAGAAGGGAAAGCTCAAAGTGCCGTCATAACTCGGGTTGAGCAGCAGGAACACGCCCACCACCGAGGCCCCGACCACCTGCAGGACCAGTTTTTCCCGGGCGCTCAGGCCCCGGGAGTTGCCCTTGCGGATCTTCTTGAGGTCGTCCAGGGAACCGATTATCCCGAAGAACAGGCTGATACCGATGAGCAGCCAGACCAGGCCGCTGCGCAGGTCGGTCCACAGCAGGCTCGAGGCGGTCATGGCAAAGAGGATGAGTATCCCCCCCATGGTGGGCACGCCTTTTTTCGAGAAATGGCTCTCCGGTCCGTCGTCGCGGATCACCTGCCCGATCTGTTTGCGCTGCAGCCAGGCGATGAAGCGCGGGCCGACGATCACCAGGATAAGAAAGGCGGTCACCGCGCTGCCGATGGAGCGGAAGGTGATGTAGCGGAAGACGTTCAGCCAGCTGAAATCCGTATGGAACGGGTAGATGAGATTGTAAAACATGGTTCCCCTGGTGATCAGTCGACCGGCGGCTGCCGCCGTTCCAGCTCCTCGATGAGCCGCTCCATGCGCATGCCCCGCGACCCCTTGACGAGCAGCCAGTCGCCGCCGCCGATGCGCCCCTCGGCGAGCAGTCCGCACAGCCAGTCGGCCATGTCGGCCGGGGCGGGGAAGGTCCGCACCTGTCCGGCCGTCATACCGGCCCGACTGGCCGCATCAGCCACGGCCCCGGCCCGGGCGCCGGTGACCGCAAGAAAATCGTAGCCCAACTCCGCGACGAGCGCGCCGATCCCGCGGTGCAACTCCTCGCTGTCCGGGCCCAGTTCGAGCATGTCGCCCAGGGCGGCCAGGTGGCGGCACCCCGAACCAAAGGCGGCCACGGTGCGCAGGCCGGCGGCCATGGAGGCGGGGTTGGCGTTGTAGGCGTCGTTGACCACCCGCAGCCCGCCGGCCAGCTCCGAGACCACCAGCCGCTTGTCCACCGGGGTGTAGCGCTGCAGCCCGCGGACAATGGCCTCCGGTTGGATGGAGGCGGCGTGGGCGATGGCTGCGGCGGCGGCACAGTTGCTCACATTGTGGGCACCGTGAAGAGGCACCGTGAACCGCTGACGCCAGTTGCCGATGTGCAGGGTGAAGCGCATGCCCGCCTCGCCCAGGTTGCGCGGCCGGGTTACCCGCACCGCCGGGTTGTACCGCCGGCCCCGGGGGGTGACGGCGAAGCCGATCTGCCGGCCCCTGTGTGCCCGGGCCAGGTCGACCACCAGCGGGTCGTCGCAGTTGACCACGCGCACCGCCTCCGGCCGCATCCCGGCGAACAGTTCGCCCTTGGCCGCGGCCACGCCCTCGATGCTGCCCAGGCCCTGCAGGTGGGCGGGCTGGACGTTGTTGATACAGCCGATGTCCGGGTCGGCGATGGCGGCCAGCCGGGCGATTTCGCCGGGCGCGTTCATGCCCATCTCGAGGATGGCCAGCCGGTGGCCGGCCTCGACGGGCAGCAGTGACAGCGGCAGACCGACGAGATTGTTGAAATTGCCCCGGGTCTTGAGCAGCGGGTCGATCCCGGTGCGCACCCCGGCCAAAGCCTCGCTAAAGATGGCCGCGGTCAACTCCTTGACCGTGGTCTTGCCCGAACTGCCGGTGATCGCAGCCACCCGCAGCCGCGGGGCGAAGAGCCGACGACGGTACGCGGCCAGCGCGCCCAGGGCCTGAAGGGTGTCCGCGACCTCGATGGCGAGCACCTCCGGCGGCAACTCCGCGGGCAAGCGCTCGACCAGCACCGCGGCGGCACCGGCGGCCACGGCCCGGTCGATGTACTGGTGACCGTCGAACTGCTCGCCGCGCAGGGCGACGAACACATCGCCCGACCCGATGGTGCGGGTATCGGTGGAAATTCGGCGAAAGACCTGGTTCTGCCGGCCGGACACCAGCCGGCCACCGGTGGCGGCCAGCAGGTGGCGCGTGTTCCAGCAGGCAAGCGCGTTGGCCGCCTCCAGCCGATCATCGAAGAACTGCTTTTCCGTGCCCAGGATCTGGTAGTCCTCGTGGCCCTTGCCGGCGATGAGCACGGTGTCCTCGGGCCGGGCCAGGCTGCAGGCCGCACGGATTGCTTCCCTGCGGTCGATGAGGACCGCATACCCGGTGGCCGGCGGATCGGCGCTCAGCAATTCCGTCCCCCCGTGCAGTTGTCGTCCCGTCTCCGCCGCCCCTGCAGCGACCGCGGCGACGATCGTCTCCGGGTCCTCGGTGCGCGGGTTGTCCGAGGTGACGATGGCCAAATCCGCCCCGCGGGCGGCAATGGCGCCCATGAGCGGCCGCTTGCCCCGGTCGCGGTCACCGCCGCAGCCGAACACGCAAATGAGCCGGCCGGTGACGAGCGGGCGCAGGCTCACGAGCACGTTCTCCAGCGCATCCGGGGTGTGGGCGTAATCGACGAACACTGTCGGTCCGCCGGCCCCATCGGCCAGGGTCACCCGTTCCAGGCGGCCGGGCACGCGACCCACCCGGGCGAGTCCGGTGCGGATCTGCTCGACCGGCAGGCCGAGACCAAGGCCGGTGGCGGCCGCGGCCAGGATATTGAGCACGTTGTAGCCGCCGGTGAGCGGCGAGGAAAACGAACCCTGCTCGTTGCCGAGGTGCAGTACGCAGCTGAAACCGGTCATGGTCTGCACGAGGTCAGTGGCCCGCACCTCGCTGGGTGCGGAGAAACCGCAGCGGAACACGCGCCGGTCCGTGAGCAGGGCAGCGAGCCGCTCGCCCCAGGCCGACTTGCCGTCAGCGGTCTCGTGGACGATCACCGCGCTCCCGTCCTCTTTCAGGTGGCGCTCGAAAAGGCGTTTTTTGGCGGCGAAATACTGCTCCATGGTCTGGTGGTAGTCCAGGTGGTCACGGCTCAGGTTGGTGAACAGGGCCACGTCGAACTGGACAGGGCCCAGCCTGTTCTGCTCCAGGGCGTGCGACGACACCTCCATGACCAGGTGGGTCGCGCCACCGTCCACCATGGTGCGCAGCAATCCCTGCAGGGTCACCGGGTCCGGGGTGGTGAGCGGCGCCTGGCAGAGGACATGCAGCCCGTCCGGGCCGTGGTAGCGGTAGTCGACCGTGCCGATCACCCCGGGCCGGTGGCCGGCGTGCAGGAGCAGGGCTTCCAGCAGCCAGCTGGTGGTGGTCTTGCCGTTGGTGCCGGTGATACCGATAAGCCGCAGGTCCCGGGCCGGATAGCCATGCCAGGCCGCGGCCGCTTCGGCCAGGGCGGCGTGGGTATCGGCCACCACCAGCACCGGGATTGCCAGGGTGCCGGTGTCCGTGCCCGCCTCGACCACCACAGCGAGGCAGCCGCGGCGGACCGCCTCGGGGATGAAGGCGCGGCCGTCGGCCTTCTCGCCGCGGACCGCGACAAAGAGGCTGCCGGGCAGAACCCGGCGCGAATCGGCGGTGACCGCCGTGACCTCGTGCGCAAGCACTGCCACCGGGATCCGGGTCAGCGGCCGGGGCTCGAGGGCCGCAATCATCCGGGCCAGGGTGATCATGCGTACTCCGCTCTCATCGGGCGTCCAGGGTGAGAATGCATTCGTTCACTCCGCGCAGGGGGGTGCCCGGCAGAGGGTACTGGGCGATGATCCGGCCGCTGCCGCTGACCTGGATCTTCATAGCGTGCGGGTTGAGCTGCTGCAGCCCCTTGCGCAGGCTCATGCCGCGCAGCCTGGGCATGAGCGCCACCTGTTCGCTCGCCTTGCCCGGTTCCTCCCGGACGTTGAGTCGCCGGCTGATGAAAAACTGGCGCAGGTTCTCTGCGCTTTTCGGTGGCGGCGCCTCGGCCACCTGTTCCGGCCGCTCCACCTGGAACGAGGCCAGCAGTTCGCGGCCCATCTGTTCCAGGGTGCCCTTTTCTTTTTTGCTCTCCGGGGTCAGGGGCTGCAGGTAATCCCGCTCGATGGCCATGAGGAGCAGGAACTTGGGCTGCTTCGCCGGTAACATGCCGGCAAAGAGTTCCTGCATGGAGTAGCGGGAGTAGCCCTTCTCCCTGCCCAGCTGCAGGCCGGCGGTGCTGTAGGACACCAGGTTCATTTCCTCGACCTGCCAGTTGGCGAACAGTTCGCGGCGGATCTTGACGCCCAGGGCCGGATCGAGCACGTGCTCCTTCTTGGTGGCGTCGTTGCTGCGGAAATATCTTTGGGCGGTGGCGTGATCATAGACCGAGTCGATCACGTACGGGGTGATTCGCCAGCCACCGTTGACCAGGCTGGCAATGGTCACGCCGACCTGCACGCCGGTGACCACCGGCTCCTGCACCGACTGGTCGGTCACCGGGCCGGACTCCCAGTTGCCGAACACCGAACCGTACAGCTGGATCTGCTCTTCGAAGGCGGCCAGTTTGTCGCTGGTGAAACCGTAGTCCGGGGCGGCCACGGTCTCCGGCAGGAGCCCCGGTCCGCTCAGCCCCTCGCGCTCGATGGCCGCCGCCCGGGCGAGAATCGGGCGGATGAGGGACTTGTCGAGCACGTGGTTGTACATCCGGTTCACCCGGCTGGTTTCCTTGGCCTTCCAAAAGTAATTGGGGTTGAAGGACGGCTGGTTGACCAGGGCGAGAATGCGGCCGCTGCCCGGCTCGATGAGCAGGCCCATGCCCTTGGCCGCGTCGTGACTCGCCAGGTACTGACGGAAGCGGCTTTCCAGTTGCCGCTGCAAATCCAGGTCCAGCGACAGGACGAGGTCTGCGGTGCCGGCGCCCAGACTCTCCTGCCCCTTGAAGTCGATGTCCGGGATGTTCGTGCTGCGGAACGGACCGGCCTGCAGGACCGCATCGTACTTACCCTCAACCCCGGCCAGGCCCACGCCGTCCCCCATGAACCCGAGCACGTGCGAGGCCGCGGTGTGGCCCGGATAGAACCGGACCTCGGTAGCCTTGCAGGAGACGCCCTTGAGCCCCAGGGCCTCGATCTGGGCCGCCTGCTCCTCGTCGAGGTCGTCGGCCAGTTCGACCGTGCCGGACCAGTCGCGCAACCGCTGCTGGATAACCTCCGCCTTGCGGCCGATGAACGGCGCCAGGGCCTCGGCGGTTTTCTGCAGGTTGATCACCTCGCCGGGCTGCACGGAAACGCTGTAGAGCCGGTAGGAAACGGCCAGCTCGTTGAATTTCCGATCGTAAATCGTTCCTCTTAAAACAGTTTCAGCGGGCGAGTGGCCCGCTGAGAGAGAAGAGATTTTGCCGACAGCAGACTGGACCATCCTGCCGATTTCCTGGAGGGAAGGAGGAATTCTGAACAGAACGATTCCAGCTGCTGCCAGCAAAATGACGATGAAAAAGGGGTAAACCCAGCGCCTCCCGCTTTTCTTTGATCTCAGGATTTTTGCCATTGCATCGCTACATCCGGCGCACCTGTCCCTTGTCGGGCTCGAACAGGTTCAGTTTTCGCTCGGCCAGGGAGACGATGTGGGTCTTGGATGCCAGCTGCGCCCGGGTGGCCAGCAGCCGGATGTTTTCGTTGGCCACAGTGATGTTGCGCGCCTGCAGCTGCTGCGATCGTTCCAGGGCGTCGCTGATCCGGCCGTGGAGCAACTGGGTGATGGCCAGCCCCGCCACCAGGGCGATGCCTGCGGCGACGCTCAACACCCGTCGCTGTTCGCGGCCCAGGGCGATTCGCAGGTGCGGAATGGCGCGCCGACTCTCCCTGACGGACAACTGCTGCGGTCTGTAGGTCCTGATGTTGACGGTCGATGCCATGGGTCTTCTCCTGTTTCGCTGTGCGTCCGACCTCGGGGCTGGGTCAGATGCGCTCCGCGACCCTGAGCTTGGCGCTCCTGGCCCGCGGGTTGTCGTGTGTTTCCGCCGGTTGCGGTTCGATCGGCCTGCGGGTCAGAACCCGGTACGCCGGGTTGCCGGCAA
The DNA here is from genome assembly GCA_964567725.1 of uncultured Desulfobulbus sp. Classification (GTDB taxonomy): domain Bacteria; phylum Desulfobacterota; class Desulfobulbia; order Desulfobulbales; family Desulfobulbaceae; genus Desulfobulbus. The sequence goes on from CAZMNU010000027.1 coordinate 9,291, forward strand.
AGGCCTGTTTGACCATCCGGTCTTCCAGCGAGTGAAAGGCAATGATGGCGATCCGGGCGCCGCTGGCCAATACCGCCGGGGCCGTGACCAGCAGGCGCGCCAGGTTGTCCAACTCGGTGTTGACCGCAATGCGCAGGGCCTGGAAGACCCTGGTGGCCACATGGATACGGGGCGGGTGGAACTTCCTGGGCACTGCCGCGGCCACGATCTCCGCCAACCTGCCGGTGGTCGTCACCGGCCCCGCCTCGCGCGCCTCGACAAGGAACCGGGCGATGCGTCGCGCCTGCCGTTCCTCGCCGTAATGGTAGAACAGGTCCGCCAGCTGCTCCTCGGACAGGCGCGCCACCAGGCCGGCGGCGGTCACCGGGCGGCGACGATCCATGCGCATGTCCAGGGGTGCGTCGGCGCGAAAACTGAAGCCCCGCTCGCGGTCATCCAGCTGCAGCGAGGAAACCCCCAGGTCAACCAGCAAACCATTGACAGGCCCGACACCCAGCCTTTCCAGTTCGCCGGCAAGGTCCGCATAGGAGGCATGCACGGTGTGCAACCGGTCCCGGTACGGGGCCAGCCGCTCCTGCGCCCTGGCCAGCGCCTCTGCATCCCATTCGAAGCCGATCACCCGCCCCGAGGGCGCCGACCGCTCGAGCATGGCCTGCGTGTGACCGCCAAGCCCGAGGGTTCCGTCCACGTAGAGACCGCCATCCCGGGGTTGCAGCCAGTCGAGCACCTCGTCGCGCAGGACCGGGACATGGGGCTGCGACCGCTCCGCAGGGTCTGGCCGCATCAGAGCATGCCCAGGGTCGCCAGACCGTCGCTGAACTCCTCAAACGATTCGCGGGCCAGCTTCGCCTCTTTCTGCCAGGCGGTTTTGTCCCAGATCTCGAAGTGGTTGAGCATGCCGTTGAGCATCACGTCCCGATCGATGCCCATCCCCTCCCGCAGGGTCGGCGGCACCAGGATGCGGCCCTGCTTGTCCAGCGGGCATTCCGTCACACCGGCAATGAGATAGCGGACAAACCGGCCGAAATCCTTCGGCATGTTGCCGTCATCGACCTGGCGGATAAGCTTTTCCTCGGCCGCTTCCCACGAGGCCAGGGGATACACCTTGAGGCAATTCTTCCAGTGGGTGGCAATGAGCGTGTCGGAGCCGTACTGTTCGCGGAGCACATCCCGGAAGCGGGCCGGTATGTTCAGCCGCCCCTTGGGGTCGAGAGTATGTTCCGATTGGCCCCGAAACCGCTGCACTGAATTCCTCCGCTCCACACCCGGGGAAGGAGGGCAAATACTCCACCATGAACCTGTTTAAACCACTTTGCCCCACTCTTTGCCTCATTAGTAAACGAACCCCGCAGGTGAGTCAAGCAAAAACACGTGCCCGGGACATTTCCCCCTGCCCCATTAAATAAAGAAAATTCAGTTAGTTGAGAAGGAGGTACGGTCGGCCGGCAGCGACGCACAAGGGAATGAAATGAGAACCCTTCCCGCAGGCAGCATTGAGACCGACTGTGCCGCAAGGCGTTTTTCGAGCAAACGAGGGGTAATGCGCAAAAAGGCGCGGGGTGGAGAAGAGGCAGGGGCGCACACTGCTCTGGCCGGGTGCGGCCGACAGGCGGGAAGTCAGGATTTTTTCAGGGGATCCTCGAACAGAGTCGGCTGCAGCGGCGGGACCGAGCGAATCGGCAGGTTGAAATGCTCGTAGGCGGCCTGAGTGGCCATCCGGCCGCGGGGGGTGCGGATGAGGAAACCGGACTGGATGAGGAAGGGTTCGTACACGTCCTCCAGGGTGTTTTTCTCCTCGCAGACCGCGGTGGCCAGGGTTTCCAGGCCAATGGGCCCGCCCTGGAACTTCTCGATCAGGGTGAGCAGGATGCGCCGGTCCATCTCGTCCAGGCCGAGAGGGTCGACATTGAGCATGGTCAGCGCCGCATCGGCCACCTCCCTGGAAATGACCGCGTGGCCGCCCACCTCGGAAAAATCACGCACCCGGCGGAGCAGGCGGTTGGCGATGCGGGGCGTGCCCCGGGAGCGTCGGCCCAGTTCCATGGCACCGTCCGCGTCGATGCCGATGTTGAACAGCCGGGCCGACCGCTGGACAATGGTCACCAACTCCTCGGGCAAATAGAATTCCAGCCGCAGGATCACCCCGAAGCGGTCGCGCAGCGGCGGGGTGAGCAGGCCGGTGCGGGTGGTCGCGCCCACCAGCGTGAACCGGGGCAGGTCCATTTTCACCGAGCGGGCACCAGGACCCTGGCCGATGACCAGGTCGAGCTGAAAGTCCTCCATGGCCGGGTAGAGAATCTCCTCGACCACGTGGTTGAGGCGGTGGATCTCGTCGATGAAGAGCACGTCCCCGGCCTGCAGGCTGGTGAGAATGGCCGCCAGATCGCCGGGCCGTTCGATCACCGGGCCGGAGGTGACCTTGATGCCGGCACCCATCTCGTTGGCGATGATGTAGGCCAGGGTCGTCTTGCCGAGCCCGGGAAAACCGTGGAAGAGCACGTGGTCCAGCGGCTCGCCGCGCTGCCGGGCGGCCTGGATGAAGATGCGCAGACTCTGCTTGACCTGCTCCTGGCCGATGTAGTCGTCCAGCCGGCGCGGCCGGATCTCTTCGCCCGGCTGCAGGTCGTCTTCCTGCGGACTTGCCGCCACCAGACGTCGGCCGGTCAGTTGTTCCTCGTGCTTCATTCGCTCACCATCGCCACGCCGCCATTCGCCGCGCCTGCTATCGCGCCGCCAGGGCTCGCAGCGCCAGGCGGATCAGGTCCTCCACCCGCAGGGTCTCGGGCGTTGCCGACTGCTGCCGGGCCACCCGCAATGCCTCCCAGGCGGTGGCCTGCGGGTAACCGAGGTTGACCAGGGCTGAGGCGGCATCGGCGAGCAGATCGCCGCCGGCCGCGGCCGGCGCCTCCGCCTGCCCTGCCGCCGGCGCAAGCCCGCCGAGAGCGCCGATCTTCTCGCCCAGGTCCACGCAGATGCGCTCGGCTGTTTTCTTGCCCACCCCGGGCAGGGCGGTCAGCCGGGCGAGGTCCTTGCGCATGATAGCCTGGCGCAGGTCGGTTACGCCGATGCCGGAAAGAATGGTCAGGGCCAGCTTCGGGCCGATGCCGGAAACCGTGACGAGCAGCAGGAACAGTTCCTTCTCCTCCGGTCGGGCGAAACCGTACAGGGTGATCGCATCCTCGCGGACCACGGTCTGCACGTGCAGAACACAGGGCGCGCCAGTCGCCGGCAGGGTGTCGTAGGTGCGGCTGGAGATGAACACCTCGTAGCCCACGCCGTGGACGTCGAGAATAACGGCGGCGGGCATCCTGGCAAGGACCAGACCGTTGAGCGAGGCGATCATCGGCGGACAGGACAACCGGTCGGCACCACTCTGCCACCGGTTGACGGGGAAAAAAGGCTCACGCCCGCAACCGGCCGCTGCCGGCGGCGTGGTGGGCGTGACAGATGGCAACGGCCAGGGCGTCGGCCGCATCCTGCGAGGGGGTCGAATCCAGGGCCAGCAGGGTGCGCACCATGGCCTGCACCTGGCCTTTTTCGGCCTGGCCGTAGCCGGCCACGCACTGCTTGACCCGCCGGGGCGTGTAATCGACGATCGCCAGCCCGCTGTGGAGGGCGGCCACCACGGCCGCGCCCCGGGCATGGCCGAGCTTGAGGGCCGAGCGCGGGTTGCGGTCGATGAAAATATCCTCGACCGCCGCCACCTCGGGGAGGTGGGTCTCGATCACCTCGCGCAGATCCCGGAAGATGGTCAACAGACGCCGGGAAAAATCGGAATCCCCGCCGGTGCGGATGGTCCCGCAGGCGACAAAGCCGATCTCGTGGCCACGGGCGCTGATCACGCCGTAGCCAGTGATCCGCGAACCCGGATCGATCCCCAGGATACGCATGGATTGGTCTGATCGGCGCGGATCAGGAGATCTGCTCCATGAGGCTGTCGTCGATGTCGAAGTTGGCATGGACCTTCTGCACGTCGTCGTGGTCCTCGAGGTTTTCGAGCAGACGCAGCAGCGACCGGGCCGCCTTCTCCTCGGTGACCTCGATGGTGTTTTTCGGCACCATGGACAGGGTGGCCTCGGAAAAGGCGACGTTGCCCTTCTCTAGCCGGTCGACCACGTCGTTGAAGTCTTCCGGGGCTGTGACGATCTGGAAGCTGTCCTCCTCCTCGACCACGTCCTCGGCGCCGGCCTCCAGGGCCAGGTCCATCAACTCCTCCTCGCCGACCCCCTCCTTGGCAACGGTGAGCGTGCCCTTCTTGTCGAACATCCAGGCCACGCAGCCCGACTCGCCGAGGTTACCGCCGCTCTTGGCGAAGAAATGGCGGATGTCGGCCACGGTTCGGTTCTTGTTGTCGGTCATGGTCTCCACCAGCACCGCCACCCCGCCGGGACCGTAGCCCTCGTACATGATCTCCTCGTAGACCGCGCCGTCCAGGTCGCCGGTGCCCTTCTTGATGGCCCGCTCGATGTTCTCCTTGGGCATGTTCTCGCCCTTGGCCGCGGTGACGGCGCTGCGCAGGCGGGGGTTGCCCTCCGGGTCGCCGCCGCCCATGCGGGCGGCGATGGTGATCTCCTTGATCAGCTTGGTGAAGATCTTGCCGCGCTTGGCGTCATTGGCGCCCTTTTTGCGCTTTATCGTGCTCCATTTTGAATGTCCCGACACGCGTGTTCTCCTCTGATGTGGTAGCAAAAAAAATCTGCCGGCGCGGAGGCGTTCAGGCCGGTCTGCGGAAACCTCGCCCGAGGACGAAGACCTCGCGGCTTTCCTGACGGGAACTCTTCGGCTTCACCACTTTGACGGTGGTGAACAGCGGTTTGCATTCCTGCAGGAATTCAGGAAAGTCCTCCCCCTGAAAGACCTTGCAGTAGAGCGTGCCGTTTTCGTGCAGGAAAAGAGCCGACAACTCCAGAACGCGCCGCACCAGCCTGAGCGAATGCTGGTGATCGGCATACTGGCTGCCGGTGGTGCGCGGCGCCATGTCGCTGAGCACCACGTGGAATCCGGGCCAGTGGGTTTGCAGATATTCGACGAATTCGTCGGAACAGACATCATAACAGAGCCATTGGATTTCGGCATCGGCTTTTTGAGCGGCCAGGTCGGTGCGCTGCAGGTCGGCACCGACCACCAGCCCTTTCGCGCCAACGATCCCGGCGGCATAGAGGCTCCAACTGCCCGGGTGACAGCCCAGGTCGAGCACCCGCTGACCGGGCCGGAGAAAGCGGTATTTCACCTGGGCCTCCTCCAGCTTGTACACCGACCGGGCCGGATAGTTGTCCTTCTTTGCCTTCTTGAAATAGTAGTCCTGTTCCTTGCGCATGTTCCCTCATTAACCGGACCCGATGGGTCCGCGTCCTTGTGCCGCCGCCAGGGACCGCGCAAGTCGCAGGGCCCCGTCGACGTCCTTCACCGCGCCTTCCATGCGCGCCTCCTCCACCGCGGCCAGGATCTCCCGGAACAGCGGACCCGGCACGAGGCGGAGGCGTTCAATCAGGTCCCGACCGGTGAGCAGCGGCGGAGCCGCCTGCACCGGGGTGACATGTTCGGCCCGCACCCGTTCGAGGTGCGTGTACAATTCAGCCAGTTCCTCCTCCATGCCCGCTACCCGCTCCGGCCCCTGCCCGGCCAGGGCATCGGCCATGGCCAGCAGAAACAGCCCGGGCAGGCTGTCCCCGGCCGCCCGCACCAGGCGGATGGCGGCGCGCAGGGTCAGGGGGGTGGTGCGGGCGACGTTGGCCAGGTGAAAGGGCCGCATGTGCAGGCCGATCAGGTGGGCGACCTGGTCGGTATCGCCGTTGCTCCAGCGCAGCCGCCGGGCCACCTGGCGGAACAGTTCGGCGCCGCTTTGGTCATGGTTGTGGAAGGTGATGCGCTCGCCCCGCTGCGCATCGACCGCGCGGGTCGCCGGTTTGCCCAGATCGTGCAGCAGGGCCGCCCACTTGAGTCGCACTTGGTTGCGTCCGGTGGCCAGGTAGGCGGCCAGCGGCCCGCCGTGGCCGGGAAACCGGGCCGCAGGCGAGACGATAAGTTCCTCCATGTGGCGCAGCGCCTCCAGGCTGTGGCCGAGCACGTCGAGATGATGACTGGCCGGCTGGACCATGCCCGCGCCGGCCTGCAGTTCCGGCAGAATTTCACCGAGCAGGCCGGTCTCGGCCATCTCGGCACTGGCCCGGTGGGCTAGGCTGGAGGCCAGGATCAGGTCGAGTTCGTGGCTGATCCGCTCAGGAGCCGGGGCGATGATAAGTGCGCGCTGTTGCCGCACCAGGGCCAGCGTGCCGGTCTCGATGGTGAACCCGAGGCAGGCGGCGAACCGGAACACGCGCAGCAGGCGCAGCGGGTCGGCGGTGAAGGCCCCGGGCCCGGTTGCACGCACCAGGCCGGCGGCCAGATCCGCCCAGCCGCCGGTGGGATCGAGCAGGGTGATGCCGGCAGTATCCGCCCCGGGATCGGCCAGCAGCGGATCAATCCGCAGGGCCATGGCATTGATGGTCAGGTCCCGCCGGGTGAGGTCGTCGAGGATGTCGGTCGCGCCCTCGCGGAACGCGGCAAAATCGACACTCACCCCCCTGCTGACCACCCGGGCCGCGTCCTCGTCCCGCCCCAGGGCCACCAGGGCGCCGCCGCACAGTTCGGCCAGCCGCGCCGCCCAGGCACGGGCGCCGTCCCTGACCGTGAAATCGATGTCCGCCGGCGCCACCCCGCGCAGCAGGTCGCGCACCACCCCGCCGGCCAGGTAGAGCGGTCCGCCCTGTTCCCCGAGGACGATTGCCAGGTGCCGGCGCAGCCAGGCGGGCAGGAGGTCTGTCACCCGTTGGCCCAGCGCCTGCGGCAAGCCAGGTGGCCGCATCTCAGATCCTCCAGGCAAGCAGGTCATCGTCAACAAGGGCCGTGAACCGGCCGGTGAGGATACCGTCTTCACCCCGGTCGACCAGCACCTCGGCCGGGGGCGTGGTCCCATCGACCTTCCTGGCGTAGCGGATGACGATACCGGCCAGCATCGGCAGGATCTCGGCCGCGCGGCCGGAGGCGCCCAGGCTGTCCCGGCCGAAACGCACCAGCCCGAGCGGTCCGGGCCGGTCGACCAGGCGCAGGGTCCAGTCGGCCGGGGTTCGCAGCCCGTCCAACTGCTCGTTTTCCCCCTCGCTGCGACCGACGATGAGCCAGACGCCATCGCCCAGCCGGAACTGGCGACCGATGGACAGCAGCCGGTAGTCGTCGGCGGATCGCCTGGTCACCCGGGGAAAGAGCCCCTCGTGGAAATAGCGGATCCGCCCGGCCAGGTTCGGGTCGGTGAGCAGGCAGCCGCCCGCGGGCGTGGGATAGTCGACGATACCCAGGCTGGCGGCGAGCGCCTTCTGCTGCTTCCGGCCGCGGCCGGAGATGGCGAGCAGCCGCTCCCGGTCGATCAGCCCTTCCCGCTCCGGCCGGGTCGGCCGCATCAGCCGGGCCGAGAGCGGCCGCAGGAGGATGTCCTCGCAGCCGGAGTCCCGCTCGATCACCCGCATGGTGTCCCGGCGTTGGGACATGGGCCGCTGGCCGAGCACCTCGCCGGTGACGAGGAAGGAGGCGCCAAAGGCGGCCAGGCGCTGCCGCGCCCGGGTGAGCATGAGGATCTTGCAGTCGATGCAGGGGTTGAAATGTTTGCCGAAGCCGTGCGCCGGCCGGTCGAGCATCTCCAGGTAGCCCTCGCTGAGATCGACGAGCGCCACCTCGAGGCCGTATTTTTCGGCCATTTCCCGGGTGTACTCCTCGGGTCGGTGGAGCAGGTCGTGGTCAAAAAACGGGGTGACGAACTTGAGCGCGATCACCCGCACGCCCAGATCCGCCACCACCCGGCAGGCAAGGATCGAATCGAGACCGCCCGAGAACAGCCCGAGTGCCGTGACCTGGTTGGTCATGACGTTCTCCGGCCGGATTTGCGCACGAACAGTTCGCTCGCGTAGGCCCGGGTCTGGGCGGTGGGGTGGGCGCCGCCGAGCATGCGCGCCAACTCCCCGACCTGCTCGTCCTGATCGAGCGGCACCATCACCGTCCGCGTCCGGCCCTCCTCGACCACCTTGTCCACCCGGAAGTGCAGGTCCGCGCAGGCGGCGATCTGCGGCAGGTGGGTGATGCAGAACACCTGGTGGTGCCCGGCCAGCTGGCTGATCTTGTCGGCCACAGCCTCCGCGGCCTGGCCGCCGATACCGGCATCGACCTCGTCGAAGATGACCGTGTCCACCTGGTCGCGGCGGGCGAGCAGGCATTTCATGGCCAGCAGCAGCCGGGAGAGTTCCCCACCGGAGACGATGCGCACGAGCGGCTTGACCGGCTCGCCCGGGTTGGCGGAGAAGAGAAACTCGACCAGGTCGCCGCCGGTTGCCTGCAGACCGGCCACGCCCGGATCCGCGGGCGGCCGCAACTCCACCCGGAAGACCGCCTGGGGAAAGCTGAGCGAGGCCAGTTCCTGCTCCATGCCGGCGGCGAGCCGCGCCGCCGCCTCGCGCCGCGCCCCGCTCAGGGCTGCGGCCGCCTGCAGGGCCGCGGTCGCGGTTTCGTCCACCCGCCGCTCGGCCCGGCCGATCTGCGCCTCCAGGTCCTCGAGGCGGGCCAGTTCGGCCTCGGCAGCCTCGGCAAAGGCGAGCACCTCCTCCAGGGTCGGGCCGTACTTGCGCTGCAACTGGCGGAGTTCGGCCAGCCGGGCGGAAATGTACTCCAGCCGGGAGGGGTCCGACGGGATCTCGTCCACGTACTTGTCCAGGAGGGCGGCCAGGTCCTCGAGTTCGTAGCCGGCAACGGCCAGCCGCTCGGCCAGGGGGGCGAGGTCGCTGTCGAGCGTGGCCGCCTGCAGCAGGTTCTTGCGGATTTCGGTGAGCCGGCCGCTGACCGAGTCTGCCAGCAGACGCCCGGCGTCGCCGACCAGGCGCAGCAGGCCGTCCGAGGCCTTGAGCCGGTCGCGCTCGCGCTGCAGCGCCTCGTCCTCGCCCGCGTTCACCCCGGCCTTGCGGATCTCGGTCAGCTGGAAGGTGAGAAAATCGCGCCGGCGCTCCTTGTCCTGCTCCCGTTCGCGCAGTTGGCGCAGTTCCTGGGCGGCCTGCTGCCAGTGGCGGTACAGCTGGCCGAACCGCTGGCGCTGGTCCCACAGGTCGGCGAACAGGTCCAGGTAATCCAGGTGGAAGCGGGCGTTGAGCAGCTGCTGCTGGTCGTGCTGGCTGGCAATGTTGACCAGGTGGGCGGTGAGTTCGGCGGCCAGCCGGGCGGTGACCGCACGGTCGTTGACATAGAGCCGCGACCGCCCCTCCCGGGTGAGCACCCGGCGGACGATGCAGTGCTCGCCGTCGGCCAGGGCGTGCTCGTCGAGCAGGGCATGCATCTCGGCGTGGTCCGGCCGCACCGCGAACACCGCCTCGATGTCCGCCTGGTCGCTGTCACCGCGCACCCAGGAGGCCGTGCCCCGGCCGCCGGTGAGCAGGTTGATGGCCTGGAGGATGATGGACTTGCCGGCCCCGGTCTCGCCGGTGAGCACGATCAGGCCGGTCGGCTGCACCGAGAGATCGAGGTGCAGGGTGTCGATCAACGCCAGGTTCTGTACACGAAGTTCCTGCAGCATGGTTCTTTTCCGGTCAAGCGGAGGGACGGCGGGGTGCGCATTCTCCTTGACGCCCGCCCATTCAGGATGTATCGTCTTGAAGATACATGTAAAAATCAGCAAACCGGAGGGGCGACGTGACGGAGTCCGTACAACTGAGCGCCAGTCTTGAAGATTATATCGAGGCCATCTACCATATCATCGCCGAAAAGCAGGTCGCCCGCGGCAAGGATATCTCCGCCCGCCTGGAGGTGAGCGGCGCCTCGGTCACCGAGGCCCTGCGCGCCCTGGCCAAGAAGGGGCTGATCAACTACGCCCCCTACGAGGTCATCACCATGACCCGCAAGGGCCGGGAGGCGGCCGAGGACGTGATCCGCCGCCACAACGCGCTCAAACAGTTTTTCACGGACATCCTCGCCATCGAGGAGTCCGTCGCCGAACAGGGCGCCTGCCGCATCGAACATGCCGCGCCACCGAAGATCATCAACCGCATGGTCGATTTCATCCGCTTCCTCGAGGTCTGCCCCCGCGGCGGCAAGGACCTGATCAACGGTTTCGCCAGCTTCTGCGACCAGGGGCGGACCGAGGCCGACTGCGCCGCCTGCGTCTCCCATTGCCTGGAGCGGCAAGGGCACAAACACCGCGGCTGAACCACCGGTTTTCTCCCCCGGCCGGCCGGTGGCCGCTGTTCGGGGCCTATAGTACGCACTCCACCGGGCAGGTGCAACGGGTACCTCGCCTTTTCCCCCTGCAGCCGTTGCAGCGGCGCCCCGACTCGCCATGCCAGTCTACGAATTCACCGCCCTGACCGGCTCGGGCCGGAAAACCAAGGGCGTCATCGATGCCGACTCGGCCGCCGCCGCCCGGCAGAAGATCCGCGGCCAGGGCCACTACCCGGTGGAGATCCGTGAGACCTCGGCCCGCACGGCCGCCCGCACCCGGCCGCCGCTCCTCTCCCTGCAGCTCGGCGGGCGGGTCCGGCCGCAGGAGGTGCACGTGGCCACCCGCCAGCTGGCCACCCTGCTCGGTGCCGGCATTCCGCTGGTGCCCGCGCTCGCCGGCCTGATCGAACAGACCGAGAGCCGCGCCTTCCGCACCATCCTCGCCCAGATCAAGGACGCGGTCAACGAGGGCAACTCGCTCACCTCGGCCCTGGCCGAGCATCCCAGACTCTTTTCCCGCATCTACGTCAACATGGTGCGCGCCGGCGAGGCCTCGGGCTCGCTCGACGTGGTTCTCGACCGGCTGGCCGAGTTCGGCGAGAACCAGCACGCCCTGCGCGCGCGCATCCGCGCGGCCATGCTCTACCCGCTGTTCATGGCCCTGGTCGGGGTGGTGGTGCTGTTCCTGCTGATCACCTTCATCGTGCCGAGCATCACCTCGGTGTTCGAGGGCACCCAGCAGGCCCTGCCCCTGCCCACGGTGCTGCTCATCGCCATGAGCGCCTTCCTGCGCCAGTTCTGGTGGGCAGTGGTGCTGGCCGTGCTGGCCGCGCTGGCCGGGTTGCGCTGGTACCTGCGCACCCCGTCCGGCCGGCGACGCTGGGACCGGCTCAAACTCACCCTGCCCGGCCTGCGCGACCTCAACGTCAAGACCGCCTCGGCCCGTTTCGGGCGGACGCTGTCGAGCCTGCTCCAGTCCGGGGTGCCGCTGGTCACCTCGCTGCAGATCGTCCGCAACATCGTTGACAACGTCCTGCTTGCCGACCAGATCAACGAGGCCTGCCAGGAACTGGAAAAGGGCCGCAGTCTGTCGCAGTTCTTCCGCGGCGGACGCTGGTTCCCGCCCATGCTGGTGCAGATGATGGCCGTGGGGGAGCAGAGCGGCGCCCTCGACCGTATGCTGGCCAAGGCCGCAGACAGCTACGAGCGCGAGGTTGAGTCCAAGATCCTGGCCCTGACCTCGATGATCGAGCCGGTGATGATCCTGGTGATGGGCGTGGCGGTCAGTTTCATTGTCGTGTCCATCCTCCTGCCCATCTTCGAGATGAACCAGCTGATCAGGTAACCCGGAAGACCTCCTCCAGGGTGGTCAGGCCGGCGCGCACCTTGGCCAGCCCGTCCTCGCGCAGGGTGCGCATGCCGGTGGAGGCCATGGACTCCAGGGCCTGCCGCTTGATCTGGCCGGCATCCGAGGTGGTGAGGATGAGCCCCTTCATCTCCGGGGTGAGGCTCATCAATTCGAAGATGCCGATCCGTCCCTTGTAGCCGGTGTGCAGACACTCGGCACAGCCGGCGCCGCGGTACAGCTGCGCCGTCCCCTCTCCGTCCGCCGCGGTCAGCCCGGCCCGGTCCAGGTAGCTCTGCGGCGGCTCGTAGGCCTCGCGGCAGTGCGGGCAGATCTTGCGCACCAGCCGCTGGGCCATGATGGCGTTGACCGAACTGCTCACCAGGAAGGGCTCCACCCCCATATCGACCAGCCGGGTGATGGCACTGGCCGCATCGTTGGTGTGCAGGGTGGAGAACACCAGGTGGCCGGTGAGCGCCGACTGGATGGCGATCTCGGCGGTCTCCATGTCGCGGATCTCGCCCACCAGGATCACGTCCGGGTCCTGGCGGACGATGGTGCGCAGGCCGCTTGCAAAGGTGAGGCCGATCTTCGGGTTGACCTGCATCTGGCTGATGCCGTTCATCTGGTACTCGATCGGGTCCTCGACCGTGATGATGTTCACATCCGGGCTGTTGAGGATGCCCAGGGCCGAGTAGAGGGTGGTGGTCTTGCCGCTGCCGGTGGGCCCGGTAACCAGGATGATACCGTGCGGCGCGCGGATGAGCCGCAGGAAATGGTCCAGGTCCTCGCGGGCAAGCCCCAGATCCTCCAGCGGCACGAGCGTGCTCGACTTGTCCAACAGGCGCATCACCACCCGCTCGCCGAACGAGGTGGGCAGGGTGGACACGCGGATGTCGATGTTGCGGTCGGCGATGCGGATCTCGATGCGGCCGTCCTGGGGCAGCCGCTTCTCGGCGATGTCCATGCGCGCCATGATCTTGATGCGCGAGATGAGCTTGCCCTGCACGTGCCGGGGCGGCGAATACATGTCGTAGAGGATGCCGTCCACCCGCTTGCGGATCTTCACCCGGTCCTTGTAGGATTCGATGTGGATGTCGCTGGCGTTGTCGCGCACCGCCTGGCTGAGCACCAGGTTGACCAGTTTGATCACCGGCGCGTCGCTGGTGTCGTCGAGCAGGTCCGCTGTCTCCTCGATCTCGGAGAGAATCGACTCCGGGTCCTCCTCGTGCATGTCCTGCATCACCTGGTCGGCCACGTCCTGGCGGGTCATGTCGTAGGCCGCGTTGATGGCCACGAAGATCTCCTGCTGCGGCGCCAGCACGGTGCGAATGCCCTCCCAGTCGAGCCGTCGCTGCAGGTCGTCGGCCTGCTGGAAGTGGGTCGGCTCGGCCATGGCCAGATAGGCCTCCTCGGGCGTGGCCACCGGGATCATCTTGAACTTCTTCAAAAACCCGATGGGCACCCGCGGCACGAAGAACGGGTCGAGGCGGGCCGGCAGACGCTGCACCACCGTCATTCCGCACTGGACGCCGCGCGCCGCGAGCAGGTCGGTCTCGCTGATGCGGCGCTGCTGCACAAGGATCTCGCCGAGCCGGCCCCCCTTGTCCTGCTGCACCGCCAGCGCAGCCTCCAGGTCCTCGGCCTCGAGCCCGCAGGACTCCCGGAGTATCTCGCCCAGGGGCCGGATCATCGCGCCCCGCCCCGCAGGCCCCGCTGCACGAGTGTTCTCATCGGTCCATCCACCGGCATCATCCCCTTTGCCTACCGGGCCGACCCGCCGCCGGCGCCCAGGTTGTCGAGGTTTTCCCGGGCCACCTCGCGCAGCGGGTCCACCTGCACCGCGCCCGCCGCGTTCTGCACCGGCTCGCGGGCGAGCACCCGCCGGTAGAGCCGCTCGGCCTCCGCCTTCTTGCCCTCACGCTCACTGACCACGCCGAGGTTGATGAGCGCGGCGGCATTGTCCGGGTCGATTTTCAGGGCCTGGTCGAAATACTCCCGGGCCCGGGCCAGGTCGTTCTGCTGCAGCTTGGTAAAGCCGATGTCCGACAGGGCCACGCTCTGCGCCGGGTTGGCGGTCGGGTGGAAGAACTGGTCGGCCACGTCGCCCGGGCTCTTGTGCACCTTTTCCACATCGTCCCGCTTCTTGTGGTACAGGGCCGCCAGTTCCGCCGGGTTCTCGACGATGCGCGGGGTGATGAAGATGTACAGGTTGGTCTTGCGCTGGGTGTCGCCGTGCGACTTGAACAGCCAGCCCAACAGCGGCACGTCGCCGAGCACCGGCACCTTGTAGTTGCTGGCGGTGGTGTCCTGGCCGATCATGCCGCCGATGACCACGGTCTCCTCGTTGTGCACGACCACGGTGGTGTCGGCGGTGCGGGTGAAGGTGCTGGGCGTGGTAGTCAGTTCCGAGCCCTTGAGCTTGATCACCTCGACGTTGATCTCCAGTCGGACCACGTCGGCCTGGTTGATCTGCGGGGTGATCGCCAGGGTGGTGGCCACGTCCTTGTACTCGTAGTTGGTGTAGTCCTGCTGGGCCTCGGTCGTGTTGCGGCTGGTGATGTAGGGGACGTTCTCGCCCACCTTGATGGTCGCCTTCTTGTTGTCGGTGGTGAGGATCTGCGGGGTGGCGATGACGTTGACGTCGTCGTCGTTCTTGTAGGCGTTGACCACCGCCCCCAGGTTGGGGAAGGTGATCCCGCCGATCTCGATGCCCTTCTGCAGCACGCCCAGGGCGAACCCGGGCGGCAGCACCGCCGGGTTGGCGCTCATCCCCCGGATTACCCCGTAGGGTTCGTTGGCATTGCCGCTGAAGCCGCCGAACAGGGTGCCGGTCTCGTCGTTGTAGGTGCCGCTGCCGCCCCACTCGACGCCGATCTTGAAGTCCTTGTTCACCTGGACCTCCATGATCAGGGCCTCCAGGTAGACCATGCGCCGGGGGATATCGAGCTTCTTGATCACCCCTTCCACCGCCTCGTACTCCTCGCGCGGCCCGGTGATGATGAGCGAGTTGGTCTCCACGTCGGCAACGATCTTGATATCCTTGGAGATGGCCGGGGCCCCGGACGGTGCGGCCGAGGCGCCCTTGTCCCCGCCCGCCTGACCCTTGTCGCCGGGCAGGTTCATGAGCACCTTGACCATCTCCTCGGCGTTGGCGTGCTGCAGGTAGATCACCCGGATGTTGCCCTCGCCGCGCGGCACCTCGGCATCGAGGTCGGCCACCAGGTCGCGGACGCGCTGCATGACCCCCTTGGGCGCGAACACGATCAGGGCGTTGGTCCGTTCGAACGGCACCACCTTGACCGTCTGCTGGCGCGCCCCCTTCTGGACCGTGACCGTGAACAGCTGGCCGATGGACTTGGCCACGCCCTCGGCCGAGGCAAACTGCAGCGGGATGATGGCCACCTCCTCGGCCTCGGAGGGCACGTCGATGGCCTTGATGATCTCCATCAGCCGGCCGAGGTTGGAGGCGTAGTCGGTGATGATGAGCATGCCCGAGGCGGCATGACTGATGAGCACGCTCGTCTTGGAGATGAGCGGCGTGAGCAGGGTCTTCACCTCGTCGGCGTTGCCGTGGCGCAGCGGCACGATGCGCGTGACCACCCGGTCGTCGGTGGAGGCGCGGTCGCCCTCGTGCAGGGTGTCGACATTCTTCGAGCGGGCCTGCACCGAGGGCACGATCTTGATCACCGAGCCGCTGGGCACGGCGGCGAAGCCATTGACCTCGAGCACCGACTCGAACACCCGGTAGGCGTCGGTCTCGGAGATGCGGGTGGGCGAGATGATGGTCACCTTGCCCTTGACCTCGCGATCGACCACGAAATTCTTGCGGGTGAGTTCGCTGATGTACTTGATGAACAGGTTGATGTCGACATCGTTGAAATCGATGGTCACGTAGCGCTGGGCGCCGTTGTCCCGCGGCACCGCGGCCGGGGCGGCGGCGTGCACGGGCGCGGCCGCGAAGAGCAGGAAAACGAGCGGCAGCAGCCGCAGGAGGGCGAAAAAGGGCAGTCGCGTCATGTCGGTTCACAGTCCAAAGCGGCGGGAGGGTCCAGCGGACCGGCCCGCCATGGTTCGTCGGTAGGGCGCCGGCAGGGCCGGCCATCGGGAGCCGCGGTCATCGCCCGGCCTCCCCCGCCTCTTCCGGGGTCACGACCTCCACCGGCGGCGGTGGGATGTCGGCCGGCTCCTCGGAATCCATGTTGTCGGCCGGTTCGGCCGGCGGCCGGTCGGCCAGGGGGGCGGCCCGGAAATTGATCCGTCGCCGGGGCAGGGCCTGCGGCACCTTGCGGTCATCGACCTCGGGCGGCATGATCTCCGCCGGCTGCACCGCCTCGCCCCCAGGCATCCCGGGCGGACGGAAGTTCGGGCCGCCTGGCCTGGGCCGACCGCTCTCCGGGTCCTTGATGTTGAGGATCTCCTCGCGGCCGTTGACCTGGAGCACCACCCTGCCCCGTTCGATCCTGGCGATGAGCGCGCCCTGGATATCGCTGCCCACCTGGTAGATGTCCTCTTTCTTGGCCGCCTCGTCGCGGATGATCGCCCGGGCGTCCTCGCGGCTGCCCGAGACCGTGCCGAGCAGCACGAGCTGCATGCGCGTCTCCTCGAGCGCGTCGAGATCGAGCTCCCGGCTGCCGGCCGGCTGCTCGTCCGCCTCGAGCGCGGCCTTGAAGATGTTGCGTTTGAGGATCACCCGGGTGTCCACCCTGGCCGTGGTGACGGCGCCTGCGGCCGGCCGGGCCGCCGCGGCCGGTGCATTGGCTGCAGCCGGCGACGGTGCCGGCAGCCGGGCCTGCAGCTGTTCGGCGACCCGGCCGTACCAGAGATGCACGCCCACGGCGACGAGCAGGGCGATGAGCGCCAGGCGGACGATACGGCCGATCATGGTGACCTCGACTCCTTGGACAGGGCGTCGAAGAGCAGGCTGAACTCCTCGAAATGAAGACCCGGGTCCTGCAGCGCACCGGACACCCGAAACGGCAGGGGCCGGTCGCGCAACCGGGTGCGGATCGCCTGCAGACCGGCGCTGTCGCCACCTGCCGCGCTGAAGAATTCGGAGCGGGGACTGAGGCTGCCGGCGAGCGTGATCAGGCTCGCCCCCGGGTCCGGGTGCAGCCGCAGGTCGCCGGCAAACGTGCCGGTGAACAGGCTGGACTCCACCGTGCCGTCGGTCAGTGCCAGCCGCTCGCCCTCGAGGCGGAGCTTCACCGCGGCCCGGGCCAGGGGCACGAACCCGTGGCCGAGCACCGGCCGGCGCAGGTCGATGCGGCCTTGCTCGAGTCGCGCGGTCGCGTCGAGTGTGGTGAGGGCCAGCGGCCTGCGGCGGAGCGTGGCGGTGAAGTCGGCCGCGGCCGTGCCCTGCACCTTCCGCTGCAACCGCTGTGCAACAACGGGGAAATCGTCCAGTCGTACCCCCTGCATGGTTCCCTCGACCCGCACCTCCGCCGTTGATCGGAGCAGCTGCACCAGGCCCTGGACCGAGCCGCCGGCCAGCTCGGCCCGCCAGGCCGCCTGCAGCCGCCGCTGGCCGAGCAGGGCCCCCAGGTCGGGCCGGAGGGTCAGGCTGTCAATGCGCACCAGCGGCTCGCCGCCATCGCCCGGCGCCCGCCCCTCCACCCCGCCAAGCCGGAGCACGCCCGGCAACTCAACCGCCATCGTCCGGACCTGCCACTGCAGCTGCGGCACGGCCGCACCAGCGGCCCGGACGAGCAGGTCGCGGGCCGTGGCAGCGGGGAACAGCAGCCAGAGGCAGACGACCAGCACGACCAGGGTGTAGAGCAGCTCACCGATACGGGCCAGCAGCCATGTGCATGCCTTGGCAAACATGGGGAGGGCCTCGCTAGCGCGGGGCGGCAGCGACCACCCGGTCGATGCTCACCAGTTGCAGGGTCACGTCGAGCAGCCCTTTTTCCCGTGCATTCTCCTGAATGGTGATCTTGTCGATACCCACCAGGTGCGCCGGCGACTCCACCCGTTCGAGAAACCGCACCAGCTGCCCCAGGCTCACCGCCTGCAGCTTCATATCCACCAGGCTCTGGGTGAACGGCCCGTTGCCGCTGGACTCCGAAGGCTTCATGTGGGCGATCTTCTCGCGGACGCCGCTGTCCTCGGCATTCTTCTCGAGGAAGGCAAACAGGCTGAAGCCCGCCTCGCGGGCCCCCAGGGCCGCGGCGAGCGAACCGCTCTGGCTGGCCAGGGCGCGGTACTGGTCCTGCATGGTGCGCATCTCGGCAACCGCCCGCTCGCGCGCCGCCAGCCCCTTCTCCAGGCGCGCGCGCCGGTCGGCCAGCGGCAGCACCACGAACTGCAGCAGCACGAACCCGGCCAGCGCCGTCCCGGCCGCGATCACCGCCCATTGTTCACGCCGGCTCAACCGCATCACCCCTCCTTGAACTGCAGCTGGAGTTCGAAACGGATCTGGCCACCCTGTTCGCCCTTCTCCTTGTCCGCGGTGGCCGAGACGATCTTCACCTCGCTGAACAGGGCCGAGGCGGACAGGCCGTTCCTGATCGACTGCACCGCGTTGAAGGTGTCGGTGCTGCCCTTGACCAGCACCGTTTCCCGGTCGATGGCCAGCCGGCTGACCTGCAGGGTGACCGAAGCCGGGATGCGGGCAGAAATATCGGCCAGCAGGCCCAGCACCCGCTGGCCGGCGGAGGCGGAGGTGGACGGCGCGGCCGGCCCCTGGACGGCGCGCATGGCCGCCTGCATCTCGGCGTAGGGCTCGCGCACGGTGGTCACCGCGGGAAAGGTCTGCCGATAGATTTCGGTCATCTCCGTCCGCAGGGCCCGGTCGCGGCCCTCCAGGCGCCGGTAATCGTTCCAGAGCAGGCCGATGCTTCCGACCGCGAGCAGTGCCGCCGCGGCACCGGCCGCGGCCAGCCGCTTCCTGCTGGCGAACAGGGACCGCGGCCGGGCAAAGGGACCGCGGCGGAGATTGATCCCCGGCCGCTTCTCCAGGCCGGTGAGGGCGAGCGCCAGGGCGGCGTCGTACGGGCCGCGACCGAAGTCCTCGGCCGGGGCGGCGCGGGTCGCACCGATGGTTCTGACCAGGTCGGCCACCTGCACCGGCAACCCCAGGCAGTCGGCCACCAGTCCGCTGTCCCGGTCGAGCTCGGCCAGCGGGCCGGTGAACACCACACCCTCTGGCTGCATCGGCGCGCCGCTTTCCTGGGCGTACAGGTCGATGGTCCGCTCCACCGCGGCAGCCAGCAGACGCAACGCCTCCGGGTTGATTGCGGGGCTGTCCGCCTCGGCTCCCTCCTCCCCGGCCCGGGGCTGGAGGGGCGGTTCCACCCAGGGCAGCCGCCGGCAGAGCACCGGCACCGGCCCGTCGACGAGCACCAGCGTTGCCGCCGGGAGTTCCAGGTGGACGAGCAGCTGCAGCCGGCCCGGCGGGTTGTCCCGGGCCGCGGCCGCGGCCAGGGCCAGTCCGGTCGGGGTGATCACCCCGGGGTCCGGCCGCCCCTCCAGTCCGCCGAGCAGCCCGGCGAGCAGTTCCTGCTCCGCGCTGAAGGCGATCACCCGGCTGCCGCCGTCAGGGGCCGATCCGGCCAGGATAAAATCGCTCACCTGGCTGTCCACCGGCACGAGCAGCTGCTCCTCCAGCTCGAACGGCAGGGTCTGGGCGATGCTGCGCGCATCCTTGAACGGCAGGGTGAGGTTGCGCACGCTCAGGCGCGACAGGGGCAGACCCAGCACCGTCACTCCCTGCGGCCCGCCGAGTTGCTCCCCCACCTGGCGGGCCGCCGCGGCCAACCCGGCCGG
>CAZMNU010000028.1:0-13837 GCA_964567725.1 uncultured Desulfobulbus sp.
CTGCCTTGGGAGCAGGAGGTCGGGCGTTCGAATCGCCCCGCCCCGACCAGTACGATACCATGCCTGACAAAAGGGCTTACCGGTTCCCCGGTAAGCCCTTTTTTCGTATCGATGGCGAGCCCGCCCCCCGGCTGGGGGAATCTATCGAGACCGCGTCAAGGGTTCGGCATTTTCTCCCGGGATGGCGCCAGCCCCACACGGGAATCCGCACCCCGGCGTACCCGCCCAGACCAGGACTGAACCGAAGAGGCGCGACGTAGCTTCCGGCACGGTTCCCTCAGTAGCTGTTGCGGCTGCACATCAGGCTTGTGCATTTGCGCTGTTTCGGCCGGATTTGCGCTTCCGCCGCGTAGCCGAGGGTGATGACCAGGCCGATCCGCCTGTCCGCCGGGATGTGCAGCAGTTCCCTGATGGTTGGCTCGTCGAACCAGCCGAGCATGCAGGTGCCAAGCCCCAGGTCCGCTGCCTGCAGGCAGAAATGGGCGGCGGCAATGCCGATGTCGATGAGCGGAAAATCCCGGTCCTTGAGCCGCCCGCCGATCTGGGTGATCACCTTCGGCTTCTCCACGACGAGCACGGCAAGCACCGGCGCCTGCACCGCGAACCGGTTGAAGCTGACCAGGCGGCTGAAGGTGGCCCGGGCGACCCGGTCCTTGAGCGCGGGCTCGGTCACCAGGATCAGGCGCCAGGGCTGGGAGTTGCTTGCCGAGGGCGACAGCCGCACCGCTTCGACAAGATGCTCGAGCAGTTCCTCGGGTACCGGCCGATCGGCATACTTCCTGACGCTTTGTCTGCGGGTGATCAATCGGGAAAAGTCCATGGCCACTCCTGGCAGGGGGACGGGTGGGGGGACAGGCTGGCCGGGCGGTGTCCGCGTGGTGCCGGAATCCTGTCCGCACCGACAGGAGGCACATCAGGTGGTGAGCAGGTCGCGCACCTCGCCAGAGCGTTCGCTATTGTCGCGCAGCCAATCGTACCAGAGGCGGAACTGCTCGTCATTTGCGGGTACACCGGTCTCGTGCCAGCCTGGCGGAACCTCCGCCGCGGCTTCCCGATGCGCAGCCTGCGCCTCGATAATCTCGTCCTGGCAGCGATGGGCCATCAGGTCGGCGAGTTGCACGACCTGGACAAGCAACCGGTCAGGGTCTGTCCGGTCGGGCAGATGGTGGCCCGAGGCGGTGGCCACCAGGTTGCGTGGAAACTGCCACTGGCCGAGCAATCGCCCGCCCACGGCAGCATGATCGAAGCCGAAGGCCTGCCGCTCGGCAGCCAGGTCCCCCTCGCCGGTGCAGCGGTTGAGCCAGCGGCCGGCCAGGTAGTCGTCGCCAAAGGTCTGCAGCAGGACCAGTTTGCCGAGGTCGTGGAGCAGGCCGGCCATGAACGAGGCGCCGAGCCCCAGTCCCAGGTCCCGGGCCATGTGGTTGGCTGCCATGGCGGTGAGAAAGGCATGCTCCCAGAACCGTTCGACCTCGGCCGTACTGCCGGAACCCAGGTCGCTGAAGGTATTGAGCATGGCCTTGACCAGGGCGATGGACTGCACCCGGTTGAAGCCGAGCACCATGATCGCCGCCTGGAGCGAGTCCACCCGCCGGGGCCGGCCGAACAGGGCCGAGTTGGCCAGTTTGAGCACCGTGGCGCACAGGGATTGGTCGGGCAAGAGCACCGCCATCAGGTCCGCGGCCGAACTCTCGGGGTCGCCGGTGACGCGCAGGATCTGCGCCACCGTGGCCGGCAGCACGGGAAAGCTGTCCATCTGCCTCTGCATCAGGGTTTCATTGTGCTCGTTCATCACTCCCTCGGGCTCTCCGCCCCCTCCGGCCAGGCACTGGCCGGCGGCCCGGCGGCGCCTGTCGCGTCAGGGCCGCCGGGTTGGCAAGGCCGGTCAAATATGCTATGCATGCCGGCAACCGGGTCCGCCGGCCCCCTTTTCGTGAACCGAGGAGCAACCAGCCCATGACCATCGACCGTGCCCGCCTGAAAAAAATCGACAACGCCCAGGATCAGACCTGTTTCGGCTGCGGCGCGACCAACCCGATCGGCCTGCACATGGAGTTTCAGAGCGACGGCAGCCAACTCTGTTCCTTCGTGACCGTGCCCGCAGCCATGGCCGGCTGGGACCGGACCGTGCACGGCGGCATCCTCAGCACCATGCTCGACGAGGTCATGGGCTGGACCGCCATCCACCTGCTCAAAAAGATCGCCGTCACCCGGACCATCACCGTGGACTTCCTCAAGCCCGTGTACGTGGGCCGGGAACTCGTGGTGATCGGCACCATCGCCGAGCGGCCGTCCGATCGCCAGGTGGTGGTGCGCGGTGAAGTGCACATGGGGGAGACCCTCTGCACCCGGGCCCGCGGCGATTTCGCCACCCTGTCCGCCCAGAGCGCGGTCCGCTTGGGGGTGATGAGCGGCGATTACCTGGAGCGGTTCCGCCCCATCCTCGAACGCACCGACGACTGACCGGTGGCCGCGGCCCACGCCCTTCAGGAGCGGAACAGCCGCTCCGCCAGGTCGGCCACGGTGCGCACCGGCACCACCTGCATGCCCTGCGCCCCCTTGCCGGTGAGCTGACGGCTGGCCGACTCGGGCATGAGGAAGGTGCCGAAGCCGAGCCGGCCCGCCTCGCGCAACCGCATCTCCATCTGGCCCACGGCCCGCACCTCGCCGGCCAGGCCGACCTCGCCGCAGACCACGGTGGCCGGGTCGATGGGTTTTTCGAAGAAGCTCGACAACAGCGCCGCGACCACGCCCAGGTCCAGGGCCGGCTCGACGATGCGGATGCCGCCGGCGATGTTGAGGAAGATGTCGTGGTCGAACAGGGTGACGCCGAGCTTCTTCTCGAGCACCGCGGTGAGCAGGGCCAGCCGCTGCGGGTCGGCGCCGATGGCCGTGCGCCGGGCCGTGCCCAGGCTCGAACGGCTGACCAGGGCCTGCACCTCGACCAGGATGGGCCGGGTGCCCTCGACGCTCGGCAGCACCACCGAACCTGGCACGTTCACCGGCCGCTCGGCCAGGAACAGGGCCGAGGGGTTGTCCACGCCGACCAGGCCGCGCTCCTGCATCTCGAACACGCCGATCTCGTTGGTGGAACCAAAGCGGTTCTTGACCGTGCGCAGGATGCGGAACACCTGGCCGCGGTCGCCCTCGAAATAGAGTACCGTGTCCACCATGTGCTCGAGCACCCGCGGCCCGGCGATGGCGCCGTCCTTGGTCACGTGGCCGACCAGCAGGATCGGCAGGTGGGTCGACTTGGCCAGTTGGAGCAGGCGGGCGGTGGCCTCGCGCACCTGGGTGACCGAGCCCGGGGCCGAGCCCACCTCCTCGCTGAACACAGTCTGGATCGAGTCCACGGCCAAGAGCGCCGGCCGCAGCTGGCGGGCGAGATCGACCACCGCCTCGACGCAGTTCTCGGTGGAGACGAAGATGTCCCGCTCGCCGATGGCGAGCCGGCCGGCGCGCATGCGGATCTGGCGCACCGACTCCTCACCGGTCACGTAGAGCACCTGGTGCTGCCGGGCGGCCAGCGAGCTGAGCAGTTGCAGGATCAGGGTGGATTTGCCGATGCCCGGATCACCGCCGATGAGCACCAGCGAACCGGGCACGATGCCGCCGCCCAGCACCCGGTCCATCTCGGCGATGCCGGAGACGAGCCGTTCGCCCCCCTCGCTGCCGTCGGCCGCGACCAGCGGCTGGGCCGTGGCCGCGGGTCGGCCGGGTCGGGCCGCGGCCACCTGCCGCTCCTCGGTGAGGCTGTCCCAGGCGCCGCAGTCCGGGCAACGGCCGAGCCATTTGCGGCTGGCGTAGCCGCACTGACCGCAGACAAACCGGGTGGTTTCCTTCTTGGCGGGCTGCATCGGAATCCGGGTCAACAGGGAGGGGAAACGGCCGGCAGGCGGGACAACAACCGCCGGGCCGGGCCACACGCCCGTTTTCCATGGTTTTCCCATGGAACTATTTGCAGGGCTTGGAGTATCATGCCTTTTATACCGTGCGGCCTGTCGCCGCGCAAGGGCAGCGCCGCCCGACCGCACCCGCGCCCGGGCGGCAGCGCCCGGAGACTCCACAGGAAATCCTATGCACTACGTTGCCACCAAAATCTGCCGGGCCAGCGAGATCGGCTACAACGGCAACCTCTTCGGCGGGGCCATGCTCTCCTGGCTGGACGAGGCCGGTGCCGCCTTTGCCGGCTACCTCTGCCGCACGCCCAACATGGTCACCCTGAAGATGGACGAGGTCCGCTTCCAGCGGCCGGTGAAGATCAGCCACCACGTCCGCATCTACGCCCGCATCCACCACCTCGGCACCAGTTCTCTGACCATCAACGTCGAGGCCCGGCGCTTCGATTTCACCAAGGAACTGGAAGAGATCGTCTGCTCGACGCGCATCGTCTACGTCAAGATCGACGATGCCGGCCGGGCCGTGCCCATTGACGACCACCTGCGCGCCCACATGCAGGACGACTCGCTCGGCGACCTCATGCAGCGGCTCTAGCCGCTGTCCCCATCTCTTTCGCCCTAACCCGCACTGGAGTCTGCATGTACACGCCCGCCAGTCTGCCCGCCAACAAGACCAAGCTGGTCTGCACCATCGGTCCGGCCACCGATTCGCCGGAAATGCTCGAGAAAATGCTGCTCGCCGGCATGAACATCGCCCGGCTCAACTTCTCCCACGGGGATTTCCAGGCGCACGGCGAGGTCATCCGCCGCATCCGCGAGGCTGCCCGCGCCACCCAGCGGCCGGTGGCCATCATGGCTGACCTGCCCGGGCCGAAGATCCGCATCGGCACCCTGGCCGAGGAACCGGTGGAACTCACCGTGGGCAGCCGCTTCACCCTGACCAGCCGCCAGCTGGTCGGCAACCGGGAACTGGTCTCGGTGAGCCTGCCGGAGTTGCCGCGGGTGGTCCGGCCGGACGACCTGCTGTTCATCAACGACGGTCTCATCCAGGTGCGGGTCGAGATGGTCGAGGACGACCTGGTGCACACCCGGGTGGTGGTGGGCGGCACCCTGCGCTCGAAAAAGGGACTCAACCTGCCGGGCATCGATCTCGGCATCTCGGCCTTCACCGCCCACGACCGGGCCTGCATGGAGTTCGCCCTTGAGCACGGGGTGGATGCCATCAGCCAGTCGTTCGTCAACTGCGCCGCGGATATCCATGCGGTGCGCAAGGCGGCCGCAGCCCTGGGCCACCAGCCGTTCATCATCGCCAAGGTGGAACGCGCCTCCATCCTCGACCGGATCGACGAGGTGCTCGAGGCCGCGGACGGGCTCATGGTCGCCCGCGGCGACCTCGGCGTGGAAATCCCCATCGAGGAGATCGCCATCCTCCAGAAGCGGATCATGGCCCGTGCCAACCTGTTCGGCAAACCGGTGATCACCGCCACCCAGATGCTCGAATCCATGGCCAAGAACCGGCGGCCGACCCGGGCCGAGGCCACCGACGTGGCCAACGCCATCCTCGACGGCACCGACTGCGTCATGCTCTCGGAAGAATCGGCCATGGGCCGGTACCCGGTGGAGGCGGCGCAGATGCTCGTGCAGATCGCCGTGGCCACCGAACCGCACCGCACCACCCACAGCTACACGAAAAAGCCGGATCAGCCCATTTTCATTGAGATCCGCGAGGTGGACTACATCGCCTCGAGCGTCAACAGCCTCGTCAAGCAGACCGACAGCGTCGCCGCCATCCTGGCGCCCACGGACAGCGGCCTGACCGCCCGGCGGCTGGCCCGCTACCGGCTGCCCACCTGGATCCTGGCGGTCAGCTCGAACAAGAAAACCTGCCGGGAACTGCTCTTCTCCTACGGCGTGTTTCCCATTTACGAGATCAACCACCCGCACGACTGGACCGATTTCGCCCGCGACTACGTGCTCAAGTACGGCCTCAGGGGTGGCTGCATCATCCAGACCGAGGGACCGTCGCCG
This sequence comes from uncultured Desulfobulbus sp., assembly GCA_964567725.1. Taxonomy (GTDB): domain Bacteria; phylum Desulfobacterota; class Desulfobulbia; order Desulfobulbales; family Desulfobulbaceae; genus Desulfobulbus. Next base: position 5,925 of record CAZMNU010000028.1, read on the forward strand.
GAAAACCCGCACCGCAACCACAAGATGGAGATCATCGACGTCCGCGAAATCTGCTGACCCGGCCCATGGACGGCAACCGCCGGCACGTCACGCGGAAAATCCCAAAAGAGAACGATTCCTGTTTGCCTAATCGCAAAAATCGAGCTAATGATCAGTACGATATGACTTGTAAACAGCTGCCACCCGGCAGTTTTTTCTTCCCTATCATGTAGCGGGGTTTACCCCACGGAGGCAGGATGTTGAATTTCAGAAAAGGCGTTGATATCCTGGCGGCGGTTGGCGGCGTTTCCACCATCGCCGAAGCACGGCAACTGTTCGCCCGACGGCTCGACCCGGAGCATCTCGCCCGGCTGGGCACGATCACCAACGAGGAGGCGCTGCTCAAGATCGCCAACGCCATCGCCATGTGCGACCCGGAGCGGGTGTTCATCCTTACCGGCAGCGAGGCGGACTGCGCCGCGGTGCGGGCCCTGAGCCTGGAAAAAGGCGAGGAGGCCAAGCTCGCCATGCCCGGCCACACCATCCACTTCGACCTGCCCGAGGACCAGGGCCGCATGGTCGACCAGACCTTCTACATCGCCAACCCGGACGAGCAGGTTTCCTCGCTCGCCAAGAAGGAGCTGCGCGACGAATCCCACGCCTACGTGCGCGAGCACATGCGCGGCATCATGCGCGGCATGACCATGTTCATCGGTTTCTACAGCCGCGGCCCGGTGGGGGCCAGGGCCGCCATCCCGGCCATCGAAATCTCCAGCTCCACCTACGTGCTCCACTCGGCGGAACTTCTCTACCGCAACTGCTTCGCCGATTTCGACGCCGAGATCGCCCGCCGCGGCGAATTCTTCACCAATGTCCACTCCCAGGGGCCGAACCGCTCCGAGGACGTCCCCAAGGCCCGCATCTACATGGACCGCAGCTGGCAGACCACCTTCTCCACCTTCTGCACCTATGCCGGCAACACGCTCCTGATGAAGAAGGGCAACCACCGCTTCGCCTCGGACACGGCCATCTACCGGCACCACGGCGAGGAATTGTCCGAGCACATGTTCATCACCGGCATGACCGGCCCGGACGGCCGCACCACCTACTTCGCCGGTGCCGCACCCTCGGGCTGCGGCAAGACCACCACGGCCATGGTGGGCAGCAATTTCATCGGCGACGACCTCGCCCAGATGTGGATCAGTGACGATGGCACCCTGCGGGCGGTCAACCCGGAGATCGGCATCTTCGGCATCATCGCCGACGTCAACCAGGAAGGCGACCCCTACCTGATGCAGTGTCTGCGCCAGCCCGGCACCGAGGTCATCTTCTCCAACGTGCTCGTCGATCCGGACGGCAAACCGCGCTGGACCGGCGACGGTGAACCGGTGCCGGAAAAGGGCATCAATTTCCAGGGCGCCTGGACCCGGGACATGACAGGGGTGCCCATGTCCCACCCCAACTCGCGCTGCACCCTGAAATGCGAGGCCGTGGGCAACCACAACAAGGCGGCCAACGGGGACCCGGCCGGCCTGGTCATCGAGGTGATCACCTACTCGGGCCGGGACAGCAACACCATGCCGCCCATCTGGGTGGCCCGCACCGCGGACGGGGGCGTGGCCATCGGCGCCTCCATCGTCTCCAAGGCGACCGCGGCCGAGATCGGCACCAGCGGCGTCAACCGCCAGCCCTGGGCCAACTCCCCCTTCGTCGCCTGCGAGCTCACCGACTACCTGCAGGCCCAGCTCGATTTCTACAACAACCCGCGCCTGACCCGCAAACCGGTCATGGCCGGCCTCAACTACTTCCTCACCCACGAAGAGCGGGGCGGCAGCGGCAAGGGGTTGCTCGGCGAAAAGCGGGACGTGCATGTCTGGCTCGGCTGGCTCGAACTGTACGCCCACGGTGACGTCCAGGCGATCGCCACGCCCATCGGCCTGATCCCGAAATACGAGGATCTGAAAAAACTGTTCACGGACAAGATCGGCAAGGAGTACCCGGAGTCGCTGTACACCATGCAGTTCTCCCTGTACATCGACAATATCATCGCCCGCATCGACCTGCAGGAGGCGGCCTGGCGCAAAGAGCAGGGCGCCTCGGAGCGGCTGTTCGCCATTTACGAGGAGCAGAAAGCCGGCCTGCTGGCCCTGAAAGAGGCCAAGGGCGCAATCGTCAAGCCGCAGGACCTCTGAGCGTCCACCGCACCACCGTTCCTTTCACCCCCGGCAGGTTCCTGCCGGGGGCTTTTTTGTTGCCGCCCGACCGTTGCCCCGCTGTTGGCAGGGCACAAAAAAACCGGAGCCTCCTCGCGGGAAGCTCCGGTGGTGGCGGTCCCCCCTTGAGGGGTCCACCCGGATGCGGCGCAGCTCAGCCCTGGCGCAGCTGCAGCACCCGCTCGCGGATGGCCTCCGTGCCCAGTCCCTGGTAGGGGATCTGCTCGCCCAGGCCGCCCTGGCCGTCCTTCCAGCTGCCCATGAAGCCGAACTTCGGGGCGTAGCCGCGCTCGAGCAGCCAGCTGCCGAAGCGGCTGCCCAGGCCGGTCTTGACGTTCTGGGTTTCGACCACCAGCACCAGGGGGCTCGTGCCCAGAGTGGCGAGCATGGTTTCGTCGACCACGTTCAGCACCGGCTTGTTCACCAGGCCGATCTCCACCCCCTCCTCGCGGAGCAGTTCGACCACGTGCAGGCAGCGGTAGAGCATCTCGCCGTAGCTGACGATCCAGCCGTCACGTCCGGGCCGGATGACCTCGTCCGTATCCGGGGTGAAGGTGTAGCCCTCGCCGAAGCGGCGGTTGCCCTGCTCGTCGAGGATGAAGGGCGTGCCCGAGCGGGTGGAGTAGACGAAGCGCAAGCCTGGCTCAGGGAACACCCGGCGCAGGATCGCCTCCAGCTGCAGGGCGTCGGCCGGAAAGTAGAGCCGGGTGCGGTCATGCTCGGCCAGGCCGTTGTCGGCAAAGAGGTTGTTGATGCCGAAATGGCAGGTGTTGTCCGCCATGTCGTCCACCCCGGAATGAGAGAAGTGGGCGAGCACGTTGGCCTGGTTGAGCCGGGCCATGGTGATCTCGGAGATGACCATCTCCTGGAAGGCGGCGAAGGTGCCGAAGATGCCCTGCCGTCCGGGCTGGGAGCCGAAGCCCGCGGCCACGGAGAAGTTGTTGCGCTCCATGATGCCCGCGTTGACGTACACCTGGGGGCAGCGCTTGCGCACGTGGTGCAGGCCGCAGGAGCCCTCCAGGTCGCTATCGACCACCAGCACCCGGCGGGCGGGCTCGTCCAGTTCGCCGATCAGGTCGCAGACGATGCGGCCGAACTCGTCCCGGTTCTTGGCGAACTCGGGCGTGCTGCCGCGGTACTCGGTCTTGGCGCCCTTGGCCGGCGGCTGGCGGAGCAGGGCCACGGCCGCATCGTGGCCGCGGCCGGCGAGATAGTCGATGGCCATGGCCACCGGGATGACGTCGTGGCCCTTGGGCAGCCCCTCGATGCCGGGCACGCCCACGGCCATCTTGCGCTTGATGACCACCGCCGCCGGGCCGGGGGTGGTGATCGCCGTGCGCACCGCGGTGAACAGGGCGTCCAGGTTCTCGCCGTCGCAGGTCTGCACCGCCAGGCCGTGGCCGCTCAGGGTGCGGGCCAGGTCGTAGCCGGGCATGTAGTCGGTGGGGTGGCCGGCGATGGTGACGTTGTTGTCGTCGAGCAGGAGTTTCACCGGCAGTTGCCGGGCCACCGCGTAGCGGGCCGCCTCGGCGTCACCGCCTTCCTGCTGGGAGCCGTCGCTGCCGAACAGGAAGACCGTCTGGCCGGCGCCGGCCTCGGCCACGCCGTTGACATGGCTCCACAGGTGGCCGAGCCGGCCGGAGCTGAAGAAGATGCCGTCCGCGTCGCTGCGCTCGGGGTGGCCGTAGTAGCCCTTGCCGAATTCCCGGTAGTGGAGCAGGGATTCGGCCGGCTTGTAGCCGTTGAGTACGCTCATGATGTACTGCAGGGCCACGCGGTGGCCGGCCTCGTCGAAGTAAACCGGGTGGAACGCGTCCGAGCCCTTCATGAAGCCGTCAGCGATGAGCACCTCGGGCACGATGTCAAAGGCGCCGCCGGTATGGCCACCCAGTCCCTTGGTGTTCGCCAGGGCTGTGAAGAAGACGATGCTGTCGCGCACCAGGGCGATATTCTTCTCAAGGGTGGCGCGCTGGTCCGCGTCCAACCCGGTTTGATCGACGGACAGGCGCAGCGGCCGGAAGGCCGACAAGTCAAAGGGAAAGTTCATGGGCTGATCCTGGATGGTGAATGGTGGTGCAGCGGCGCGGCAGACCGCCTGGCGTCGCCGGATGGAGGTGCAAGGTAGTGCAGAAATAACAGAATTGCCAGAATCCGCAAGGATCAACTTGCGCGCCTTCCGGCTTACCGGTACAAAGGGTGTTTCGGCCGCAACCGGCCCCGGTCAGGGACCGCAGGTCCGGCCGCGGCCCCGTTCTCCGCCGGTGCTGCCGGCGTCACTTGACCCGGAAAACCCCATGAAGACCATCTGGAAATTCGAACTCCAGCCGAACCGTCTGCAGGTCATCCCCATTCCTGCCGGCGGGCAGATCCTCAGCGTGCAGACCAAGGGCGACAGCGGGCCCCTCATGTGGGTGCTGGTGGATCCGGACCTGCCCCTGCAGGACCGGTTTCTCGGCATCTACACGACCAATACCGCCGTGCCCGACGAACCGGGCCGCTACGTGGCCACCTTTCAGATTATGGACGGCATGCTCGAATTCCACCTGTTCGAGATGGACGAGCCGCCCCCGGAAGCCCGCCTCATCGAAGAACCCGGGCCGGCCTGAAGGCTTCGCCCCTCAGGCGAACACCACGGTACGGTTGCGGTAGACAAGGATCTGGCGCTGCAGGTGGTGCCAGACCGCCTGCGACAGGACCACCTTCTCCAGGTCGCGGCCCTTGCGCATCAGGTCGGCCACCGCATCGGCGTGGCTGACGCGGATGACATTCTGGGCGATGATCGGCCCGGCGTCCAGTTCCTCGGTAACGTAATGGCTCGTGGCGCCGATGATCTTCACCCCGCGCTCGTAGGCGGAATGGTAGGGCCGGGCGCCGGGGAAGGCGGGCAGGAAGCTGTGGTGGATGTTGATGATGCGGTTTTTGTACCTGCTGATGAACGCGGGCGTGAGAATCTGCATATAGCGGGCGAGGACGATAAACTCCACCCGGTGTCGGGCGAGCAGTTCGAGCTGGGCCTCTTCCTGTTCGCCCTTGGTGTCGCCGCAGATCGGGAAGTGATGGAAGTCCACCCCGAACTGTTCGGCCACTGGCCGCAGGTCCTCGTGATTGCTGATGATGAGGGGGATGGCCACCTCCAGCTCACCCGACTTCCAGCGGGCGAGCAGGTCGTAGAGGCAGTGCGGCTGGCGGGAGACGAAGATGGCCAAACGCGGCACCTCGCTGGAGAAGTGCAGCTGCCACTGCATGTCGTACTTCTTGGCGATGAGGGTGTCGAAGTATTCGCCGATCTTGTCGTCCGGGATGATGAACCCGTCCAACTCCCACTCGATGCGCATGAAAAAGACCTGCTGGTCCTGGTCCACGTGCTGGGCGAGGGCGGTGATGTTGCCGTTATTCCTGTAGATGAATTCGCTGACCGTGGCGACGATGCCCTTGTTGTCCGGACAGTGGATGAGCAGGATGGCGGAGGCGTTGGCAGGGTCGGAGGAGATGGTGTGCATGGGCGTCTCGGCGCGGCGGTTGGCGATCGGGCGACGGCCGGCCGCCGGGGGGCCGGGAGCGATCGTCGCGACAGGGTCGTCATGATAGCCGCATCACCGCGCCAGCGCAAGCCGGGAAGCGGGATCAGGGCAAAAAGCGCGGCATCGCTCAGTCCTCCGGCAGCAGGCCGCGCCAGCGCTCGTCGAGCAGGGTCTGGACCATGCAGGGGGCGCTCTGCTGCCAGCGGCGGATGACCGCCTCCCGCTCCGCGCGCAGGGCGGCCAGCGCCGCCGCCTCGTCGGCGAACGGGAAGCGGGCGCACACCTCGGTGAGTGCCGCCCGCCGGCCCAGGCCGCCGGCCCGCACCAGGCCGAGATAGGTCCGGTAGGCCCGGTACTGCCAGTCGTGGCCCGCTGCGCCGGTGTCCTCGTCCGGGCCGCGGTCCGGATCGACGAACAGCCGGTATTCGCTGGCCGCGTCATGGGTCGGGCGGCGATAGGCGGGCAGCAGGGCGAGCAGTTCCTCTTCCAGTTCCTCCCGTTCCTCCAGCCCCAACGGGTCATGCCGCCCGGTCAGGCGGGCATACTCGCCCACCGCCCGGCCCAGGTCGGTGGCGAAACGGGCGGCCACAAGACGGGCCGCTGCCGGCCGGTCAACAGGGGCGGGCGCAGGCGGCTCGCCGGGCAGGGGACGGGGATCAGGTTGGGAGGTGTTCATGGGCGCTTGTGCAGGGACAGGGGAGATTGGTGCGGTCCGTTCTTCGGGAGCGGCAACCCAGGCCGCTTGCGCGAGTATAGCGGCCGGCACGGAAAAGGCGAGGCAAACCCAGGCCGGCGTGCGCCATTGTGGCAAGGATGGCCTTGACATTCCGCCCGTGCCCGCTACCCTGCGGCCAGCCGGCTGGCCAGGTCGCCGTCCGGCGCCGATCCCCCTCCACCGCCGACAGCCATGCTCCCCTCCCTCCGCCTGACCCGCGACGAACGCAGTTGGGTCCTGTACGACGTCGCCAACTCGGCCTTTGTGCTGGTCATGGTCACCGCGGTCATGCCCCTCTATTACAAGGGGGTGATCGGTGCCACCCTGCCCGATGCAGTTGCCACCGCCAACTGGGGTCTCGCCAACGCCGCCGCCTCCCTCACCCTGGCCCTGCTGGCGCCGCTGCTTGGCGCCCTGGCCGACTACCGCGGCCGGAAGAAACCGTTCTTCGCCGCGTTCCTTGCCCTCGGCCTGATGGGTTGCCTGGCGCTGCCCCTGGTCCAACCCGGCCAGGGGTTCCTCTGCCTGCTCCTCTTCGCCCTGGCCCGCATCGGCTGGGGCGGGGCCAACATCTTCTACGACGCCTTCCTCGTCGATGTGACCAGGCCCGAGCGCATGGACACGGTCTCCGCCCGGGGCTACGGCTTCGGCTACATTGGCTCGGTCCTGCCCTTCCTGATCGTGATCGGCCTGCTCGCCAGCGGCGGCCTGGACAGCGGCCTGCCGGCCCGGGAGACCCGCATCGGTTTTGCCGTTGTCGCCCTGTGGTGGCTGCTCTTCTCCCTGCCGGCCCTCAGGCACCTGCGCCAGCGGTACGGCCTCGACCCGGTGGCCGCACCGCTGGCCGACAGCCTGCGGCGGCTTGGCCGCACCTTTGCCGAGGTGCGCAGCCACCGGCCGGCCTTTCTCTTCCTGCTCGCCTATTTCTTCTACATCGACGGCGTCGACACGATCATCACCATGGCCATTGCCTACGGTCACGATCTCGGCTTCAGCGTGCCCCTGCTCATCGGCGTGCTGCTGTTCATCCAGGTGGTGGCCTGGCCCTGCGCCCTCGTCTACGGTCGCCTGGCCGCCACCTTTTCCGCCCGGCGCCTGCTCCTGGCCGGCATCGGCGTCTACTGCCTGGTCACCCTGCTCGCCTTCCTGCTGCCCGCCATCGCCGACCAGCGGCTGCAGACCGGCTGCTTCTGGCTGCTCGCCTTTCTCGTGGCCTCGTCCATGGGCGGTATCCAGGCGCTCAGCCGCTCCACCTTCGGCCGGCTCATCCCGGCGGAAAAGAGCGGCGAGTATTTCGGCTTCTACAACGTGGCCGGCAAGTTCGCGGCCATCACCGGCCCCCTGCTGATGGGGCTGGTGGGGCGACTGAGCGGTCACAGCCGCTGGGGGGTGCTCAGCCTGCTGCTGCTGTTCGTGCTCGGCGGCTGGCTGCTCACCCGGGTGGAGACAGCGCCTCCCGAATGACAGATTGACCGGGCCGGAGAG